>NZ_JBHYMQ010000074.1:0-41620 GCF_042742985.1 Streptomyces sp. NPDC058864
TGAGGGTGCGGATCTCCTCGCGGGGCCCTGCCGCCTGGGGTTGGCACGCCCCCCCGGGTGGGGGTGCGCTCCGGGTTCCCGGTGCGCACCCCCTCGCCCGTGCACCGGTGCGTTTGACGAGGTCGGAGAAGCGGTGGAGCATCGGTGTGGAGCCGTCCCGACCGGCGTCGACGACTGATCCCGTCCTCCACGGCACGAACTGACTGCGGACCGCCATGTGCGACACCACTCACGCCACCGCCCACGACGCGGCGCTCTCCGCGCCGCGGCCGGCGCCCGGCCGGGCCGTGGACCCGGTCACCCTCCGGCCCGTCGACGAGGTCCGTGTCACCGTCCTGATGGACAACACCTTCGACGCCCTGCTCGTCGGCGACGAACACACCGCCAGGGCCGGATTCGGGCCCGCCGACACCGCCGCCGGGCAGTTCCAAGCGGGGCACACGGCCGTGGGCCTGCTTGCGGAGCACGGCTTCTCCGCCCTGGTCACGGTCCGCCGCGGCGACCGCGAGACCATGCTGCTGTTCGACGCGGGCCTTTCGCCGTCGGGCGTGGTCACCAACGCCGACCGGCTCGGCATCGACCTTGCGGTCCCGCAGGGCATCGTCCTCAGCCACGGCCACTTCGACCACGCGGGAGGTCTCGGCGGCCTCGCCGCCCGGCTCGGTCCCGCCAGGATGCCGATGGTCGTCCACCCCCACGCCTGGACCCGGCGCCGCCTCCACACCCCGCAGAGCACCTTCGACATGCCCACCCTCAGCAAGAAGGCGCTCGACGCGGAGGGATTCGAGGTCGTCGAACGCAGCCGGCCCTCCCTCCTCGTCGACCAGAGCGTGCTGATCACCGGCGAGGTGGACCGCACCACCGATTTCGAGCACGGCATGCCGGCCGCGCACCAGGCATGGCGCGGCGACCACTGGGAGCACGACCCGCAGGTCATCGACGACCAGGCCCTGGTGGTGCACCTCGAGGGCCGCGGCCTGGTCGTCCTGACAGGCTGCGGTCACGCGGGAGTCGTCAACATCGTCCGCCACGCGCAGCGGCTGACCGGGGTACGCCCCCTGCACGCCCTGCTGGGCGGCTTCCATCTCACCGGCCCCGCCTTCGAACCCGTCATCCCTCCCACCGTCCGCGCGCTCACGGACCTCGGCCCGCACCTGATCGCCCCCGGCCACTGCACCGGCTGGCGGGCCCAGCACGCCCTCGCCGCGGCCATGCCCGAAGCCTGGGCCGCGAGCAGCAGCGGCACCACGCACCGCCTCACCGCGGCCTGACACCCCACCCGGCGACGGCGGAAGGGGCACCGGAAGTCCAGCCGAGGTGTCACAGAACCCCGGCCGCATCGGTCGACCACTTCGAACGGTGAACTTCCCCGGCCGTCGGCCCACGGCCCGCACGGTCCGGTCGCGTACCGGCGGCGGACCCGGGACCACCCCGCCTCGACGAAGGATGACGAACGATGAGCCCATCGCCCGCCGACCTCCCTGTGCCCGAGCACGGCCTTCTCCTGACCCACTTCCTGACCGTCCGGGACGTCGCGGTCTCGCGCCGCTTCTACGCGGAGGTCTTCGGCGGTGAGGTCGTGATGGAGGAGAACCCGGCGATCGTCAAGGTCGCCAACAGCTGGCTCATCATGAACCCGGGCGGCGGCCCCACCCCCGACAAGCCGGACGTGACACTGGAGGTGCCCCAGCGCACCGACCGCGTGTCCGGTTTCCTGAACGTACGGGTCGCCGACATCGCCGCCTTCCACGCGCATGCCGTCGCCAAGGGTGCCCGCTTCCTGACCGAACCCTTGGACCGGGGCTCCGAACTGCGCTGTTACCTGCGTGATCCCGACGGCTACCTGATCGAGGTCGGTCAGGCCACCGGCCTGCTCCGCGGAATCCTGGCCGATCCGCCCGCGGGCTCCTGACCGGACCCGTCCCCCGCGCGCCTCACGGCAGGGCCACTTCTGAGGCGGCGTGGGGGACGGTGCTCTGCGCGCCCGGGGACGCCGGGAGGCGGCGTACCGCCGGGACGCACAGCAGGGCGAGGGCGGCGGGGACGGCAACGATCGTCATCGCGTACAGGGTGGTCCGTACGCCGAGGGTCTCGGAGACCGGGCCGGCGAGGGCCAGGCCGAGCGGCATGAGCCCTGTCGAGAGCAGGTGGTCGTAGGAACTCACGCGGGACAGGGCGGCCTCGGGCACGTGTGTCTGCAGCGCGGTCTCCCAGAGGACGAAGAAGAGGGAGACGGCGACGCCGGTGACCGCTTCGAGGCCCGCGATCAGGGCGAGCGAGCCGCCGCTGCCGATGATGACCGCCTGGCAGGAGGCCACGGCGAGTGCGGCGGCGGCCAGGGCCATCGGACGCGCGATCTTGAGGCGGTAGGCGCAGACGTCTCCGACGATGGCGCCGACGCCGAAGGCGGCGACGACCACCGACCAGCTCGCCGCACCGCCCCACTCGCGTTCCGCGAGGACGGGCCCCAGCACGAACACCGACGGCAGCACTACGACGTGGTAGACCGCGATGGCCGCCATGCCGGACCACACCCACGTCCGGCTGCGCACCTGGGCCCAGCCCGCACGCAGTTCACCGAGGAACGTCGTCGTTCCGGCGGCCTGCCCCGTCCCCGGTTCCGTCCCGCGAGGTCGCAGCCGGGCCAGGAACGCGGCGCTGACCGCGAAGGTGAGGGCGTCCAGGGCCAGTGCGCCGCCGGGGCCGGCCAGGGCGATCAGGCCGCCGGCCACAGCGGGGCCGAGCACCAGCCCGGACGACTGCACGAAGCCCCGCAGGGCGTTCGCGGCCCGCAGCCGGTCGGGCGCCACGACCAGCGGCAGCAGCCCGGTGGAGGCTGGCATGAAGAACGCGTCCGCCGTGCCGAACACGATCATCAGCAGGACGAGGTGCGGAACCTCACCGACGCCGGTCAGCAGCAGCACGGCGATGAGCCCCTGGGCGGCGAACCGCACCAGGTCCGAGACCAGCATGATGCGGTGCCGCCGGAAGCGGTCCGCCCACACACCGCCCACCAGGGTGAAGAGCAGCATGGGCAGCAGCCCCGCGGCGGTCACCACTCCGACGTCGGACGCGGACCCGCCCGCCGAGAGCACGGCGAAGGGCACCGCCACGAACGACACCCGGTCGCCCAGTACCGACAGGGACTGCCCGATGAACAGGCGGGCGAACTGCGGCTCATCACGCAGCACGCCGGGAATCACGGATTTCACGGGGCGACCGATCACGGGCGGGGACACAACGGGCAGCGTCCGATCGTAGGCAACGCCGGCTCGTCGGTCACCTGGATTTCCCGAGGTCGCGGGCCGTGCGCGGCCCCGGGCCCGGGGGCGCTGTGGCGCCCTTGTGACATGGCCCAGTTGTGCCAGGCCCGATCGCTGACAAGGCCGGTCGGCACACCGCATGATTCCGAACGGCTTGTGAACCGCAGTTGTACGTGGGGCCGTCGCGGCATTCGTGCTCGCCGTCGCCCCCACATGGGTTCCGGCCCGAAGTCCCCACGCCGTCAACCGCGGTGGGGTGCCACGACGACGTGTCGTGACACCCGCTCACGAACGCTCTGCCCGGATCCCGGGACGACAGAAGGGGTGCAGACACCAATGAGACGGATCCGCCTCTGGGCGGTGATATCCATGTCGGCGATGGTGGCGACGGGTGCTGTCGCGCCCGCCTCCGCCCAGGCCCCGTCGGGGTCCGCCGCACGGACGCCCACGCCGCAAGAGGGCACGGCCACCGTGCGGTTGATCACCGGCGACCGGGTCACCGTCGGCGACGCGCCGAACGGGAAGAAGACGGCTTCGGTGCAGCGTGCCCCGGGTCGCGAGAAGGTGTTCTTCCAGATCGTCGAAAAGGACGGCGCCCTGACGGTGCTGCCCTCGGACGCGGCGATGCTGGTCCGCACCGGGCGGCTGGACGCCGGACTCTTCGACGTGACGGCCCTGGTGGCCCAGGGGTACGACGAGGCGCACGCCGACGCCCTGCCCGTGATCGTCTCCGCGCCGGCGGGTACGGCGCGTGCGGCGGAGAAGAAGGCCGACGCGCTCGCGAAGTTCCACGAGGGCTCGGCCGGGCCTCGGCGGCTGACGAGCATCGACGCCCAGGCGCTGCGGGTGGGCGACGAGGATCTGGCCGCGTTCTGGAAGCAGCTCGCGCCCGGGGCGGACGCCTCCGTGGCGAGCGCCGCTTCGGCGACTCCGAAGGTGTGGCTGGACCAGAGGGTACGGCCGACGCTGGACCGCAGCACCGCGCAGATCAACGCGCCTGCCGCGTGGGCTGCCGGTTACCACGGTGAGGGCGTCAAGGTCGCGGTCCTGGACACCGGCGCCGACCAGACGCATCCGGACCTGGCGGGCCGGGTGAGCGAGGCGAAGGACTTCTCCGACAGCGGTTCGACCCAGGACCACTTCGGGCACGGCACGCATGTCGCCGCGACCGCCGGCGGCAGCGGCGCCGCCTCGGGCGGCCTGCGCAAGGGCGTCGCGCCCAGCGCCGACCTGCTGATCGGCAAGGTCCTCGGCGACGACGGCTTCGGCAGCGAGTCCCAGGTCATCGCCGGCATGGAGTGGGCCGCGGCGCAGGGCGCCCGGGTCGTCAACATGAGCCTGGGCTCGGACGAACCGAGTGACGGCACCGATCCCATGAGCATGGCGGTGAACGAGATCTCCCGCAGCAGCGGAGCGCTGTTCGTCGTCGCCGCGGGCAATGCCGGTGCACTGGGCGAAAGCACGGTGGGGTCGCCCGGCGCGGCGGACGCCGCCCTCACCGTGGGCGCCGTGGACCGCGACGACTCACTGGCCTCCTTCTCCAGCCGTGGCCCGCGTGTCGGTGACAAGGCGGCCAAGCCGGACATCACCGCCCCGGGTGTCGGGATCGTCGCCGCGCGCGCCGCGGGCACGACCATGGGGACCCCGGTCGACGACAACTACGTGGCGGCCAGTGGTACGTCCATGGCCACCCCGCATGTGACCGGTGCGGCGGCGCTGCTGGCCGGGCAGCACCCCGACTGGACGGGTGAGCAGCTCAAGGACGCGCTGATCAGCACGTCCCACACGGTGTCCGGTCAGGTGCCGACCGAGCAGGGCGGCGGCCGTGTCGACGTCAAGGCGGCGTTCACCTCCCCCGTGACCGCCACCGGGACGATCGTCCTGGGCCCGCTCGACAGGGACGGGTCTCCCGTGCACCGGGCCGGCGTGGTCCGCTACACCAACCACTCCGACAAGGAAGTGTCGCTGAGCCTGCGGGCCGCGCTGACGGCCAAGGGCGGCAAGGAACTCCCCGCGCAGGCGCTGACGCTGGGCGCGGACACCGTCCGCGTCGCCGCGGGTGCGACGGTCGAGGTGCCGGTCGGCGTCGACCCGGCGAAGGCGGGCCGCGGCTCCTTCTACGGCTACGTCGCCGCCACGTCCGCGGACGGCACGTCGGTGCACACCACCCTCAGCCTGTGGGTGCGCGCCCCGATGCACAAGCTCACCACCGAGTCCTACGGACCCGACGGGCAGCCCACCGGGTGGTCCCTGCTGGACGTCTACGGAGGGGACGCCGAGGTCCGGTTCACGGACGTGGGGGTCGCCGAGGTCGAGGAGGGCACCTACCTCGTCGGCGGCACGCTGGCCGAGGACACCAGCGACGGCGTCCGCCTGATCCAGGTCGTCAACCCCGAGGTGAAGGTCACCAAGGACACGACCGTCACCCTGGACGCACGCAAGGCCAAACTGGTGCGGGTGCACACGCCCGAGCCGGCCGAGCGGCGCAACAACGTGACGTACCAGATGTACCGGAAGATCGACGGGGTCGAGCAGACCATGGGCATCTTCTACGAAGACGGCGGCGGTTTTGTGGACGTCTACGCGAATCCCACATCGAAGGTCACCGAGGGCGCCTTCGAGTTCAACGCCCGCTTCGAGATGACCGCCCCCGAGCTCAGGACCGAGGTCCGCGGTGCCGGCTTCGACCTGCGGCCGTTCTACGCCAAGCTGTCCACCCCGTTCGACCCCCGGGGCGAGCGGCTGGTCGCCGTGGACGCGGGGACGAGGGACAAGCCGGACCTGCGGCCCGGCACCGTGCGGGGCAAGCTCGCCGTGATCCGCGACGATTCCGCGATGGACGGGTACGACCTGGCGGAGACGGCCGCGAAGGCGGGCGCCAAGGGCGTGGTGGTCGTCCTGCCCGAGGGGCTCATCGCCTGGACCCGCTGGAAGCCGATGGACACCCGCTCCGCCGCGCCCGTCGTCCGGATGACGGCCTCCGACGGCGCCGAGCTGCTGCAGTACATGAAGAAGCACAAGACCGTCGTCGACATCTCCGGAACGGTCGAGAGCCCGTACCTGTACGACGTCGCGACGCAGTGGCAGCAGATCCCGCAGGACGTCACGTACACCGTCACGGACCGCAACACCGCGCGGGTGACGGCGTCCTACGCGAACAACGGCCCGCTGCACTGGACCAGCGAGCAGCGCTTCAGCTGGCGCCCCTACACCGATGTCGCCTGGGAGACCTCGCGCTGGGTGCCGACGGGCAAGAGCCGTACCGAGTACGTCACTTCCGGCGACACGCAGTGGATGCACGACGTCGACTTCATGACCGGTCCCGAGCAGTTCTTCGCGGGGGCCCTGCAGTCCGGCCTGCGCGACACCCCGCGCACCTTCAAGGCGGGCGAGAAGGCCACCGAGGAGTGGTACAAGGGCGTGGTCCGGCCGTCCATCCCGCGCGGCTGGAACCGTCCGGCCGTCCGCGACGGTGACGTCCTCAGCCTGTCGATCCCGGAGTACACCGACGCGGTGGCCGGCCACTGGGGCCGCAAGCAGGTTCCCTCCTTCGGGGGCGGGATCGGCGGAAGGACGGGGGCGCCCGGGACGATGGACGATCCGTCCTACATGGAGGGCGACACCGTGGCGGCGGTCCTCTACCGCAACGGTGAGAAGGTGAGCGAGGCCGCCGACGCCTGGCGGGACCTCTCCGTCCCCGCCGGAACGGCCGACTACCGCCTGGACCTGACGACCGAGCGCGACACCGAGTACTGGCAGACCGGCACGAGGACCGCCACGTCCTGGACCTTCCGCTCCGGCACCGCGGCGAAGGAGACCCTGCTGCCGCTCCTCCAGATCGACTACGGCGTCCCCGCCGACCTGTGGAACTCCGTCGGCGGCGACAAGCGGCACGACCTCGACCTGACCGTCAGGAACCAGGACGGGCTCGCGGCGCCCACCGGGGTCGGGCTCAAGGTCGAGGCCTCCTTCGACGACGGCAAGAGCTGGAAGGGCCAGGTCCGTGTCAAGGACCGCGGCCACAACCGGTTCACCGCCACCATCGAGCGGCCGGGCGACCGGCGTGACGGCGGTTACGTGACCCTTCGGGTCACCGCAACCGACAAGGCGGGCAACACGGTCCGGCAGACCGTGGAACGCGCCTACCGGCTCGGCGCGTAGGCCCAACCGCCCGGCCGATCACGGCGGGTGCCGGGGGCATGGCCCCCGGCACCCGCCGTCGCATTTTGTCCCACCACGGGGGGTGCCGGAGAACCGCCCCGCCCCCATCGCCGACGTCTGACCGGCGCCGGTACCGGCCGGCTCCTCGGACGAGGCGGCGGGCTCCGGCCCGCCGCCTCGCCCCACGCCCTCGGGGCGGGCACGCACATGACGGCCCCGCGCACTCGGCGGAGGTGCGGGGCCCGGTGCCAGGCGTTCAGTCCGCCTGTTCGGCCGCCACCGCGGGGCTCCCGGCGCCGCGCTGGTAGATGTCGGGAATGCCGTCCGCGTCCGTGTCCGCGTTCTCCTCCGCGCACAGCCGCCGGTACAGCCGGTTCCGGCGGTGCAGGAGGATCGAGGCCGCGCAGGCGGACATCAGGGAGGCGACGAGGACGGCCGCTTTGACGTGCTCGCCCTGGGCCGGGGGGAATGCGAGTTCGCCGATCAGCAGGGCGACCGTGAAGCCGATCCCGCCCAGCGTTGCGAGGCTGAACACGTCGGCCCAGGCCAGGTCCGGGTTGAGGCGGGCACGGGTGAAGCGGGCGGCGAGGCAGGTACCCGCGAAGATGCCGATGATCTTGCCGCAGAACAGGGCCACGACCACACCCAGCGGCTCGGGGCGGGTGAAGACCTCGCCCAGGGCGCCCGCCGAGACCGTGACGCCCGCGGCGAACAGGGCGAACAGCGGGACCGCGACGCCGGCGGACAGCGGGTGCAGCAGGAATCCGGTGCGCTCGGCGGGCGAGGCGATCTCGTCGTCGTCCCGGGTGGTACGCAGTATCAGGCCCATGGCGACGCCGGCGACGGTGGCGTGCACGCCGCCGTTGTACATCAGGGCCCAGATCACCAGACCCAGCGGCACGTACCACCACCAGCCGGTGACCCGCAGCCGCTGGAGGGTGTGGAACAGAGCGAGTCCGCCCACCGCCCCCAGCAGCGCCCACAGGTTCAGGTCGGCGGTGAAGAACACTGCGATCACCAGGATCGCGCCCAGGTCGTCCACCACCGCGAGGGTGAGGAGAAACGCCCGCAGGGCCGCGGGGAGGTGGGTGGAGATGACGGCCAGCACGGCCAGCGCGAAGGCGATGTCGGTGGCCATCGGCACCGCCCAGCCCTGCAGGCTCCCGCCGCCGAGCGCGGCGACCGCCACGTACAGCCCGGCAGGTACGGCCATCCCGCACACGGCCGCTATGACCGGCAGGGCGGCGGTCGCCGGGGTCCGCAGTTCCCCGACGACGAGTTCACGCTTCAGCTCGATCCCGGCGACCAGGAAGAAGACCGTCAGCAGCCCGTCCGCGGCCCAGTGCCCGACCGACAGGTCCAGCCCGAGAGCGGGAACGCCGAAGTGGAAGTCGCGTACCGCCTCGTACGCTCCGCTCCACGGGCTGTTCGCCCACACCAGAGCCACCACCGCGGCGGCCAGCAGAACCAGCCCACCGACCGTCTCCGTCCGCAGGGCGCGGGCGACGGCCCGCCGCTCCGGCCACGGGAGCACACCGAGGAACAGAGGAGGACGGGAAGGCGGGGTGGTGGCCACAGGGGCGAACCTCCAGGGTGTCGACGGCAGAGGGCACACGGCTCCTGACAACGCCGACCAGACTTCCCGGCACACCGGGCGCCTTTTCTTGACGCCTTACTGACACCCTAGCCACCGCACCTCGACGGCCCCAAGTGCACCGGGTCGGCCGTCGGGAAGCCGGAGTGCCCCGACCAGGCACGTCCTCGCGAGGAGCTGCGCGGCCTGCCGGCCCTGCCGCGAGGTCCGCACGGGTCACTCGCTCGCACCGTTCACACGCCTTTTCGGTCGGTAATTCCCCCGTCCTCGGTGGCGGCGGGACGACCCGCGGCCGGGCTCGGGATATGAGTGGGTGGCTGGATCACGGCGGCCGCCCCGCGCGGTACGCGCCCTGGCTGCGGAGGATCGGTTCATGAGCGGCAGCGGACAGCCATCATCGGCCGGACGCCCGGAAGGCACGGAAGGCCCGAAGGGCACGGAAGGCCCGAAGGAAACCCGGGCTGCCCCACAGCGGCGCCGCGGGAGGTTCGTCCGGTCCGTGTCCCTCGGTGCGGCCGCGGTCGGGCGGCGGATCGGTTCGGCGCGCGTACCTCCCGGTCCGCTCCGGCCCGGCTTCTGGCGCAGTCCCATCCGTGGGCCGTGGCTGACGTCGGTCTTCGGGCTCGTGCTGCTGTTCGGCATCCCGGTGATGTTCGTGACCGGTGCGCTCTCCTACGCCGCCTACAACCCGGACCTGGGGCCGATCAACGACCAGACCCCCGGCAAGGGCCTGCTGGGGTTCTACCTCTTCGACTGGCCGACCCGTCCGCGGTGGCTGTACCGGCTCACCCAGGGCGTACATGTGACGCTGGGCGTCACCCTCGTACCGGTGGTGCTGGCCAAACTGTGGTCGGTGATCCCGAAGCTGTTCACATGGCCGCCCCTGCGGTCGGTCGCCCACGCCCTCGAACGGCTGTCACTGCTCCTGCTGGTGGGCGGGGCCATCTTCGAGTTCGTGACCGGCATCTTCAACGTGCAGCTCTTCTACGTCTTCCCCGGCTCCTTCTACACCCTGCACTTCTACGGCGCCTGGGTGTTCATCGCCGCCTTCGTCGTCCACGTGAGCCTGAAGCTGGGGCGGATGACGCGTGCTCTGCGCGGTCGCAATCCGTTCCGGGAACTGCGCACCGGGGTCTCCGCCACCCGGACCGAGCCTCCCGACCCGTACGGCCTCGTCCCGGTCGCCCCGGCGGAGCCCACCATGAGCCGTCGCGGCGCCGTGGGCATGGTCGGCGCCGGATCACTCCTGCTGCTGGTAGTCACCGCGGGGCAGAGCATCGGTGGCCGACTGCGCGAGACGGCCCTGCTCGCGCCGCACAACCGTGATCCGGGTGGCGGCCCGAACGGCTTCCAGATCAACAAGACCGCCGCTTCCGTCGGCGTCACCCCCGAACTCGTCGGCCCGGCCTGGAGGCTGGAGGTACACGGCGTCGGACGGCCCCTGGTCCTCACCCGCGAGCAGTTGCTGGCCATGCCGCGGTACACCGCGGCACTGCCGATCGCCTGCGTGGAGGGCTGGTCCACCACGGACCAGCGCTGGGAGGGACTCCGGCTCGCCGACCTGGCGGCACTGAGCGGAGTGCGCTCCGCGGCGAGCGTGCTGGTCGAGTCCGTCCAGCCGCCGGGCCCCTACAGCTCCGTGATGCTTCGCGGAAACCAGATCCACGACCCGCTGGCCCTGCTCGCGCTGCGGGTCAACGGAGCGGACCTGTCCATGGACCACGGCTTCCCGGCGCGTGTCATCGTGCCGGCCAACCCCGGGGTCAACAACACCAAATGGGTGCACCGACTCACCTTCCGGACGTGATCATGTCCCGGTTCCCGCGCTGGTACGGCGCCAACCCCCTCCACCTGCTCGTCCTCATCTGCTCGTTCGCCGTCACCGGCTACGCCTGCGTCCGCCTGTTCGAGCAGCGGCCCGTCGAAGTGGTGATCTGGCTGGTGGGGGCGGCGGTCCTGCACGACCTCATCCTGCTGCCGCTCTACTCCCTCGCCGACCTCTCGGCCCGCTCGGTACTCCGGCACCGGGCCCGGCACATGCCGACACCGGCGTGGATCAACTACCTGCGGGTGCCTTCCTTCCTGTCCGGAGTACTGCTCCTGGTCTGGTTCCCCCTGATCTTCAGGCTGCCGGCCCCCTATCAAGGTGCCACAGGGCTCACCGACGCCCTCTACATCGGCCGGTGGCTGGCCGTCACCGCGGTGATGTTCGGTCTGTCCGCCCTGGCCTTCGCCCTCAAGCTGGGCCGGATCCACCGGCAGGCGCCGGACGGCGCGGACCCGCCTCCGAGGAACGCCTCCTCGCACTGACCGCGGCCTGCCCGCACGCCGCAGGAGCCATCCCGTCGTTTCCGCGGGCGTCACGACCGGGTCATCGGGTAGGCGTCCACCAGAAGGGCCCGAGGGCGCACGCGCGGGGACGCACGCCCGTGGGCCCTGCGGAGACCGGAAGGCGACCCCTCGGTGGCGCCGGTGGTCCGTCCGCCGGCAGGAGGCCGAACCCGGGCTGCGCCGAGCGGCGAGGGTGCGCCTGGCGCACAGGCCCCTCCGCCACAGGAGGAGGTGCGACTCGTGACGCGTCCGACCACTGCTGCCGGAGGGCTGGAGCAGCTGGAGGGTTCCTTCGCCGGGGTCGTGCAGGCGACCGGCGCTTCCGTCGGCCTGCTCTACCTGGTCCTTCCCGGTGGGCGCGTACAGCAACTGGCGATGATCTCCGGGGCTTCCCGGCGGATCGCCGCGCCCTGGACACGGGTCGCGCTCGGCACCTCCACACCGGTGACGGACGCCGTCCGTGAGCGCCGTGTGGTGTGGTTGAGCAGCCGGCAGGACATGGCCCGCCATTATCCCAACGTCGGGCTGGTGGTGCCCTACGACTTCATGCTGGCGGCCGCCCCCATCACCCAGGACACCACCGCCTGGGGCGGGATCGCACTGCTGTGGCCGTTGTGGCACCAGCCGCAGCTCAGCCGCCGTGAACGGGACGCGATCAGTGCGTTCTGCAGCCACACCGGGCTCCTGCTCCAGCAGGCTTCCGACCGCGGCGAGCCGATACTGCCCCGCAGTGAGCCGCAGGTGCTGACGCCGGCCCGCCGCTTCACCCAGAGCGAGGCCGCGGCCCTGGCCGCCGTGGACTTCTCCGAGCGCCTTCCCATCGGCTGCTGCGCACTGGACATGGACGGGCGGGTCACGTACGTCAACCCTGCCGCGGCCGATCTGCTCGGTGCCGGCGCTGCCGACCTGATGGGCAGCCGGCCGTGGGAGGTGCTTCCGTGGCTGGACCATCCCGTCCACGAGGACCTCTACCGCGCCGCTGTCCTGGGCCGCGAGCCCACGTCCTTCACCGCCCTGCGTCCACCGGACCGCTGGCTGACCTTCCGGCTCTACCCGGGCGCCCGCGGCATCAGCATCCACATCACTCCCGCGCGGGTCGGGCCGGCGACGACCGGGGACTCCGGGCGGCGGCCGACGGCGGAGTCGGCCACGGCCGCCGAGCAGTACCAGTTGATGCACCTGGCGGCGACCCTGACACAGGCCGCCGGCACGCAGGACGTCGTCGATCTCGTCGCCGACCAGCTGGTGCCCGCCTTCGGACCGCAGGGCCTGGTCCTGATGACGATGGACGAGGGCCGGCTGCGCGTCATCGGGCACCGCGGTTACAGCACCGGCTTCCTCAACCGCTACGACGGCGCACCGTGGACAGCCCTCACTCCACCCGGGAAAGCCCTGGTCAGCGGCATTCCGAGCTTCTTCGCCAGCTTCGCGGACCTCCAGCGTGCCTATCCCGAAGCCGTCCGCTACCGGTCCCGCGACGCCTGGGCCTTCCTTCCGCTGATCACCTCGGGGCACCCCGTCGGGACCCTCGTCCTGTCCTACGACCGCCCCCGGCCCTTCCCCCCGGCGGAACGCGCCGTCCTGACCGCCCTGGCCGGACTCGTCGCCCAGGCACTGGACCGCGCCCGCCTCTACGACACCCAGCGGCAGCTCGCCCACAGTCTCCAGACGGGGCTGCTGCCACGGAGCCTGCCGTGCGTCCCGGGGCTGGAGGTCGCCGCCAGGTACCGGCAGGCAGGCCGCGGCATGGAGGTCGGCGGCGACTTCTACGACCTCATCCGCTGCGAGACCACCGGTGCCGCCGCCGCTGTCATCGGTGACGTCCAGGGCCACAGCATCAGCGCTGCCGCCCTCATGGGACAGGTCCGCGCCGCCGTCCACTCCCACGCCACAGCGGGCCCACCCCCACACGAGGTCCTCACCTGCACAAACCGCCTCCTGATCGACCTCGACCCGGGCCTGTTCACCAGCTGCCTCTACGGTCACCTCGACCTCGCCCGGCACCGCGCACACCTGGCCACCGCCGGCCATCCCCCGCCGCTGATCCGCCACCCCGACGGCCGCACCGACGTCGTCCGCCTGCCGCCCGGCCTGCTCCTGGGCATCCAGCAGCACGCCGACTACACCACCGCGGACATCCCGCTCCCTCCCGGCACCACGCTCGCCCTTTACACCGACGGGCTCGTCGAAACGCCGGGCACCGACATCGACCGGTCGATCGGCGAGCTCGCCCGACGACTCGCCCGAGCCCCGGAGCGGCCCGTCGACGCCCTCGCCGACGACCTCATCGACCACGCCACCCGCACCACGCCCGGCACCGACGACATGGCCCTGCTCCTGGTCCGCGCAGTGTGAGGTGCGGCGTCACGCACCGCCGTGAATGGTGCTCCCCGACGTGCGGCAACCGCGTACGCGTCGCCCGCCGCTACCGGCGCCACCACGCTGCCCGGTGAGATTCCGGGGCGTCCCCGGTGCCTCCGCAGCAGCCGGGTCGAGGCTCGGACGTCCCTGTTCCGTAAGGGGTTCGGCTGTTCCGCGGCGACGTGGTGGCGGCTGAGATGGACGCATGAGATCGCGTTTGTTTCCGCCGGAGTTCAACGGCAGGCTGCACGACGCCCGAACGGCGACGTCGATCGGGCGGTGGCTCGGGATCGCCTTCGCGGTGTGCTTCGTCACCGGTCTGGTCAGCCATGTGCTGCAGCATCCGCCCGCGTGGCTGTTCCCCGATCTGCCGAGCCGTCCGGTGTGGGGTTACCGGCTGACGCAGGGACTGCACGTCGCATCGGGTGTCGCGGCTGTCCCGCTGCTGCTGGCGAAGTTGTGGACGGTGTACCCGCGGCTGTTCTCCTGGCCCCCGGTCCGGTCGGTACGGCACGCCCTGGAGCGGTTGTCGGTGGCCGTGCTGGTGGCGGCGGCCGTCTTCGAGGTGGCGACCGGCCTGCTGAACACAGCGCAGTGGTATCCGTGGCCGTTCTCCTTCGTCCCGGTGCACCACGCCGTGGCCTGGCTGGTGGCCGGATCGGTCCTGCTGCACATCGCGGTCAAGGCTCCCGAGATCCGGGCTCATTGGAGTCGCCGGTCGCCGGGAACCCTGGCCCTGCCCGAGGAGGACGGGCCCGACCGGCGCTCGCTGCTCTCCGCGGTGGCGGCGGCGGTCGGTGCGGTCACCGTGACCACCGTGGGCCAGTCCTTCACCCCGTTGAAGAGCCTCACCCTGCTGGCCCCGCGCCATCCGGACCACGGCCCGAGCGGCCTGCCGGTCAACCGCACAGCGGCCGCGGCCGGAGTCGGGCGGATCACGGCCGGCCGCTATCGCCTGACGGTCGCCGGGCCGCGGCCCCGCACTCTGACACTCGACGAGCTGAGGGACCTCCCGCAGTACGAGGTGGAGCTGCCCATCGCCTGCGTGGAGGGCTGGAGCAAGTCTGCGCACTGGACGGGCGTGCGGATGACGGACCTCCTGGACCTGGTGGGGGCGCCGCCGCACGCCGGGGTACGGGCGGTCTCCCTGGAGACACGGGGCGGCTACCGGGTCTCCGAGATGGGGCGCACGTACGCGCGCGACCCGCTGACCCTGCTGGCCCTGCACCTGAACGGCGAGGAGCTCACCCCGGACCACGGCTACCCGGTGCGTCTGATCGCGCCGAACCGGCCGGGCGTGCTGCAGACCAAGTGGGTCGGCAGGCTGGAGGTGCTGGCGTGAGAACAAGCGTGACGCGGCGCCTCACGGGTGCGGTCGGTCTGGTGCTCGCGGGAGTGGGCGGTTATCTGCTGGTGGGGGCCGGAGACGTGACGGGTGTCCTGATCCGGCTCGGCGGCGCGGTGGTGCTGCACGACGCGCTGATCGCTCCGCTGGTGCTGCTCATCGGGTCGACGCTGGTTCGCGGGGCTGCCCGCGGTCCCGTTCGCGGGGCGTTGCTGGTCGGCGGTGCCTTGACCGCGGTCGCCCTGCCGGTGCTGCTGCGTCCGGGGAAACCGGCCAACCCTTCGGTCCTGCCGTTGGACTATCCGCGCAACTGGCTGGTCACGCTGCTGGCTGCAGCGGTGGTCGCGGCCCTCCTGCCCGCCGTCCGGCGTACCCGTCGCAGCCGTCGCAGCCGTCGGCGGAGGCGTACGGCGGGAAGGATTACGAACCGCTGACGTGTCGGCCCCGCTTCGTCGCCGAAAGGCGCGCCGGCCGTACGGTCGGGGCATGTTGATCCTTGTCACCGGAGGTGCGGGCTTCATCGGCTCGCAAGTCGTCACCGCCCTCACCGGCGCCGGGCACGAGGTGCGCGTGCTCGACGCGCTGCTCCCCGCCGCGCACCGCACGCCCCCGCCCGTTCCCGAAGGGGTGGACTGGCGGCAGGGGGACGTGCGTGACGCGGGGGCGGTGTCCCGGGCACTGCGGGGCGTGGACGCCGTCTGCCATCAGGCGGCGATGGTCGGCCTCGGCAAGGACTTCGGCGACGCGCCCGCCTACGTGGGCTGCAACGACCTGGGCACCGCGGTACTGCTGTCCGGTATGGCCGAGGCCGGAGTGGGGTCGTTGCTCCTGGCGAGTTCGATGGTGGTCTACGGCGAGGGACGCTACGAGTGCCCGTCGCACGGTGTCGTGGGCCCGGGACCGCGCCGGGTCGCCGACTTGCGGGCGGGACGCTTCGAACCGCCCTGTCCGCGGTGCGGCCGGCCACTGGCGTCCGGGCTGGTGGCCGAGGACGCCCCGCTCGATCCGCGCAACGTGTACGCCGCCACCAAGCTGGCGCAGGAGCATCTCGCCTCGGCGTGGGCGCGCGCGGTGGGCGGACGGGTGCTCGCGTTGCGCTACCACAACGTGTACGGGCCGGGGATGCCGCGCGACACCCCGTACGCCGGCGTCGCCTCGCTGTTCCGGTCCGCGCTGGAACGCGGTGAGGCGCCACGTGTGTTCGAGGACGGTGCCCAGCGGCGTGACTTCGTCCATGTACGGGACGTGGCCGGTGCCAACCTCGCGGCCCTGGACGGTCTGTCCGGCCTCTCGGAGGGGACCGCGAGGGCGTACAACGTCGGCAGCGGTGAGCCGCACACCGTGGGAGACATGGCCGCCGCCCTGGCCGGGGCGCACGGCACGCGGACACCGGTGGTCACGGGCGAGTACCGGCTCGGCGACGTCCGCCACATCACGGCCTCCTCGCACAGGCTGCGCGAGGAACTGGGCTGGCGGCCGCGGGTCGCGTTCGCCGAGGGAATGGCCGAGTTCGCGGCCGCTCCACTGCGCGACGGCTGAACCGGCCACCCGGCCGCAGGTCTCAGGCGGCGGGCAGCCGCACCTCGAAACGGCAACCACCGGGGACGTTGCGCACCGCCGCCCGGCCCTTGTGCGCCTCCACGATCCCCCGCACGATGGCCAGGCCCAGCCCCGCGCCGGCGGGCGGGGTGCGTGCGTCGGTCCCGCGCCAGCCGGTGTCGAAGACACGGGGCAGGTCCTCCGCGGGAATGCCGCCGCAGCCGTCCGTCACCGACACGACGACGCTGTCCGCCTCCCGGCGTGCGGAGACCGCGATCGTGCCGTCGGCAGGGGTCCGGTGGATCGCGTTGACGAGCAGGTTGGCCAGTACGCGGGACATCTCGCGGCCGTCGACCTCGACCGGGACGGGCTCGACGCCGTCCCCGACGATCCGCACGCCGTGCTCCCTGGCCAGGGCCGCCGCGCCCGCCAGCGCGTCGCCGACGAGATCGAAGACCGACATGCGCGTGGTGTGCAGGGCCAGGACGCCGGCCTGGATGCGGGAGAGTTCGAAGAGGTCGCCGACCATGCCGCTCATGCGCTCGACCTCTGCGCGGATGCGGGAGTGGTACACGCTCGGATCGTCCATGATGCCGTCCTCCAGCGCCTCGGTCATGGCCTGCAGTCCGGCGAGCGGGGTGCGCAGGTCATGGGAGATCCAGGCGACCAGTTCGCGGCGGGATTCCTCCAGCGCCCTCTCCCGTTCCCGCGACGCCGCGAGCTTCGCGCTGGTGGCGGCCAGTTCACGGCCCAGTTCGGCGAGTTCCGCGGTGGGCGCGGCGGCCGGCGGGGTGAAACCGCCGCCGTCGCCCAGGGCTCGGGTGGCCTCGGCCAGGGCCCGGCTGCCGCGGACCACGCCGCGGCCGAGTGCGAGCGCCACCCCGAGCGAGACGACGGCCGCGATGGAGCAGACCATGGTCACGACCCACAAGTCGTGGTCCGACAGGAACATGGCCCAGGACACCAGCATGGTTCCGGCGAGCATCGCCGCGACCGCGACGACGGCGACCACCGCGAGGGACAGCGCGACCGAGCGGCTGCGCAGCAGCCGCAGAACGCCCGTACCGAGCAGCCCGGCGGCGGCGGCACCGATGGCCGCGTAGGCCACGATCAGAAGAGTGTCATGGACCATCGTGGGCTCCCTCGTCCGCGGCCGGAGGGTCGAACCGGTAGCCCACGCCCCACACGGTGCTGATCAGGCGGGGGTGGGCGGGGTCCTCCTCGATCTTCTCGCGCAGCCGTCGGACGTGGACGGTGACGGTCGACAGGTCGCCGAACTCCCAGCCCCACACCCGCCGCATCAGCTCTTCCCGGCTCGTGGCCCGTCCGGGATTCCTGAGGAGGAACTCCAGCAGATCGAACTCGCGGATCGTCAGGGAGAGTTCGGCGCCGTGGCGGGTGACGCGGCGAGCGCCGGGATCCAGTGCGAGGGAGCCCGCGCGCAGCCCGGATCCGGTCGGGGCAACCCGGGCGGCGCGGTCGCCCGTACGGCGCAGCACCGACTCGACCCTGAGCACGAGTTCGCGGGGGCTGAAGGGCTTGGTGACGTAGTCGTCGGCCCCGACCTCCAGACCGAGGATGCGGTCCTCCTCGTCGCCCCGCGCCGTGAGCATGATCACGGGAATCGGGCCGTTGTCCCTGATGCGGCGGCAGACCTCGAGGCCGTCCATGCCGGGCAGCATCAGATCCAGCACCACCAGGTCGGGTGCCCGGACGGCGGCCCGCGCAACGGCGGAGGGGCCGTCGCAGGCCACCTCCGCGTCGAAGCCCGCCCGGTTCAGGTAGCCGACGACGACCTCGGACACGGTGGCGTCGTCGTCCACGACGAGTACGTGTTTCACGTCGTCGAGTCTCGCACCCGGCCTCCGGCCGACGGCGTGAGTGGTGGGGGACGTCAGGGATCCGTAAGACGAGCAGATCCCTTATGCGAGTTTTGTGCCCGTAGGGTGAGTGGGGTGATCGAGACAACTCCCTCTCCTTCCGCCCCTGTGGACGTGGTCCTCCCCTGCCTCGACGAGGCCGGGGCCCTGCCGTGGGTGCTGGACCGCATCCCCCCGGGCTGGCGCGCGATCGTCGTCGACAACGGGTCCACCGACGGCTCGGCGGACATCGCCGGTGCCCTCGGGGCGCACGTGGTCCGTGAACCACGGCGCGGTTTCGGTGCCGCCTGTCACGCCGGGCTCACCGCCGCGACGGCGGACGTCGTCTGCTTCTGCGACTGCGACGCCTCCCTCGACCCCACGCTGCTGCCCGCCGTCGCCGGACCGGTCCTCGACGGCGTGGCCGACCTTGTCCTGGGGCGCCGCAGGCCCGTCACGCGCGGCGCCTGGCCCCTGCACGCCCGGCTGGCCAACCTGGAGCTGGCGCGCATGGTCCGCCGGCGCACCGGTCTGCGGCTGCACGACCTCGGGCCGATGCGCGCCGCCCGCCGCGAGTCGCTGCTCGCCCTGCATCTGACGGACCGCCGCTCCGGCTACCCGCTGCAGATGGTGGTCCGCGCCGCCGACGCCGGCTGGCGGGTGAGGGAGACGGACGTGCCGTACCGGCCGCGCACGGGCCGCTCCAAGGTCACCGGCACGTGGCGCGGCACCTGGCATGCGGTACGCGACATGCGTTCCGTCCTGACCGAGCCGCCCGCCGCCCGCCCGGTGTCCGCGGCGACCGTCCACGGCCCGCAGCGATGAGCGCCCGTCGTCCGGCCCCGGGACCGGTCACGCTGCTGGTCATCGCGAAGGAACCCGTCCCCGGGCGGGTCAAGACGCGGCTCACCCCTCCCTACACGCCACGGGAAGCCGCCGCACTCGCAGGAGCGGCCCTCGCCGACACGCTGCACACGGTGCTCAAGGCCCCTGCTCGACGCCGCGTCCTGGTACTCGACGGTGACCCCGGGCCATGGCTGCCGGCCGGTTTCGACGTCGTGCGCCAGGAAGGCGGCGGTCTGGACGAGCGGATCGCGGCCGCCTTCGCCGGCTGCGACGGCGGACCGGCCCTCCTGCTCGGCATGGACACCCCGCAACTGACCGTGGATCACGTCGCGGCGGCCGGCCGCGACGGCCACGACGCCTGGTTCGGCCCGGCCGAGGACGGCGGCTTCTGGGCGCTGGGGTTCGCCGATCCGGGGTGCGCCGCGGCGCTCGTACGCGGCGTGCCCATGTCCACCGACCACACCGGTGCGACGCAGCGGTGCCGACTCGTCGAAGCGGGACTCAGCGTGGGCGACCTGCCGGTGCTGCGTGATGTGGACACGGCCGCCGACGCCGCCGCGGTCGCCGCCTGCTGCCCGCCCGCCTCGCGCTTCGCCACCGTGCTGAACTCGCTCGCGGGTGCGGGCCGGTGAGCGGCCCGGTGGGCGGTTCGGATCCCGTCCTCGCCGAGCGGACGCCGCGGACCGCGGTCCCGTGGAAGACCCGGACGGCGGGCCCGTCCGCCCGCCTCCCCGCGCAGCCGGGCGAGCCGTGGTCCGACGACCCCTACGCACACGCCCTGCGGACCGGACGGGGCCCGCTCTTCCTGCGCCGCCTGTCACCACCGACGCGACCGGACGGCGCCGGAGGGGAGGGAGAACTGCTGCCACTGGACGTCGAGCGCTGGTGCGCCGCCCCCGACCCCGCCGACACCGTCGTCCTGAACCGCTGCACCGGCCCGGTCCTCGACGTGGGTTGCGGACCGGGACGTCTGGTCTGCGCCCTCGCCGCCCGGGGCGTTCGGGCTCTCGGTGTGGACGTGAGCCCGGCCGCGGTGGCCCGGACCCGGCAACAGGGGGGCTCCGCCGTGCACCGTTCCGTATTCGACCGCCTTCCGGGGGAAGGTCGCTGGGGCAGCGTCCTGCTGATGGACGGCAACGTCGGCATCGGCGGCGACCCGTTCGCCCTCCTCACCCGCCTGCGCTCCCTCGTCGCGCCCGGGGGACGCCTCCTGGCGGAGGCCGAGCCGCGCGACGAGGAGGAGCGCCTCACCGTCCGGGTCGAGGACGGCCAGGGCCGGCACGGCCGCCCCTTTCCCTGGGCCCGCCTCGGCACCACCGTCCTGCTGCACACCGCCCAGGCGACGGGGTGGGTCCCGGCCGGCCGGTGGACCACCGCGGGCCGGCCGTTCGTGGAACTGCACCGCCCGCGGTCCGGGCACCGCGACGCGTACCCCACGGCCTCCGGAGGGCCCGGACGAACATGAGCGACACTGCTGCGGCACAGCACGGGTCCCTGCCGCCGTCCGGCCGGCCGCCGGCATCCGTGCACAGCGCACCGGCCCGCATCCGCACCGTCGTCGTCGCGGTCCTCCTCGCCGCTCTGACCGCCGTCGTCATCGGCACCCTGCGCGCGGGCGACAGCCAAAGCGCCCCGGGTCGTCTCCTGGCCGGAGGCGCCGTCGCCTGGATGCTGTTCGCCGCCGCGGTCCGGGCCGTCCGCAAGGTCCCGGCACGGGCCGCCACCGGACTGGTGCTCGCCGGCGCCGCCGCCGTGGCGCTCGCCGGGCTCACCGCGCCGCCCCGCACCAGCACCGACATGTTCCGCTACGCCTGGGACGGCCGTGTCCAGGCCGCCGGGATCTCCCCGTACGCCCATCCCCCCGCCGCACCCGAACTCGCCCGGCTGCGCGACCCCTGGCTCTTCCCCGCAGCGGGTTCCTGCCACGGCTGGGGAACCACCCGGACGGACGGCGGCCTGTGCACCCGTATCAACCGCCCCACCGTCCCGACCGTCTACCCGCCCGTCGCCCAGGGCTGGTTCGTGACCGTCCATGTCCTCTCCCCTCCCGGAAGCCGCCACAAGCCGCTCCAAGCAGCCGGTGCCGTACTGGCGTTCGGAACGACCCTTGCCCTGCTCGTGGTGCTGCGCCGGCGCGGTGACCCTCACCGGGCCCCGGCCCGCACCGCGCTGTGGGCGTGGTGCCCGGCCGTCCCCTTCGAAGCGGTCGACAACGCCCACATCGACACCCTCGGTGTCCTGCTGACCGTGCTCGCCCTCGGTACCGCCACCGCCGGCGCCCGGCGCGGAGCACTCCTCGGTGCCGCTGTCGCCGTGAAGCTGCTGCCCCTGCTGACGCTGCCCGGCGTGCTGTCCGGGGAGCGAAGTCCGGCCCGTATCCTGCGCACGGTGTCGGCGACGGCCGCCGTGGTCGCGCTCGCCTACGTTCCGTACGTCGCCGCGTCCGGCACGGACGTCCTGGGCTACCTGCCCGGCTATCTGCGCGAAGAGGGCTACGAACCCGGTGACGTGCACCGTTTCGCCCTGCTGCGCCTGCTGCTGCCGGACACCGCGGCAGGTGCGACCGCGGTCGCACTGCTCGCGCTGCTGGCCCTGTACGTGTGGTGGCGCGGCGACCCGGCCCGCCCGTGGCGGGGAGCCCTGCTGGTGACCGGATGGGCACTGCTGCTGGTCTCGCCCAACTACCCCTGGTATTCACTGCTCGTCGTCGGCCTCGTCGCGCTCGACGGCCGCTGGGAGTGGCTGGCGGTCACACTCGCCGGAACCGTCCTCTATCTCGGGGGCGGACTCCTGCCCGGCATCCCGCTGCAGACGTGTTCCTACGGTGCGGCCGCCGTCTGCGTCGTGGCCGGGGCCTGTGTGCGCGCCGGCCCGGCACGGCGACTGCTGGACGGACGCCGGTCGAGGTTGCGCAGCTGACGTGCCTCTGTCCGGTACACGTGTGCGCACCGCGCCTCCTCCGGCGGCCTCCGGCCACAGACCCTCACCCGATCGATGACCTGCCGTGCCTGATGAAGAATCGCGGTGCGGGCGGTCGCGCGTGAATTCGTGGATTCCGCAATCACTTTCCGTCCCGGCTTCCGCGAAGAGCCGCGTCGTCCAATCATTCCGCGAATTGCGCATCCTGCCGGAAGACGGTGACGGTCATCACGCTGCGCGCATCACCAATATGGGTGATATCCGTTCACGTCCGCGGGCAAGGGCGGCGGAGCGTCCGTCACATGAACGCGGTAATCGCACCGGCCCGCGCACAATCGCGTGAAGCATTCATTGACGCCTCACCGCACGGACGATGAGACTCCATTTCCGGTAAAGGAACATGCGAGGGGCAGCCATGAAGTCGTTCGTGCACAGAGGACAGATCACGAAAGTGGTCTTCGGCAGCGGAACGCGCGGGGGGCTGGCCGGCGAGGTCGTCGAACTGGGTCGCGGCCGGGCCCTGGTGCTGTGCACCCCCGGGCAGACCGAGCAGGCCGGTGAGGTGGGCGGGATTCTCGGCGCGCTCACCGTGGGCGTCTTCGACCGGGCGGCAGCGCACACACCCGTCGCGGTCACCGAGGACGCGGTCGACGCGACGCGGGCCGCCGGCGCGGACTGCCTGGTCTCGGTCGGCGGCGGCTCGACGATCGGCCTCGGCAAGGCCGTCGCGCTGCGCACCGGGCTGCCGCACGTCGCTCTTCCCACCACGTACGCCGGTTCGGAGATGACGCCGATCCTGGGCGAGACCCAGGGCGGTGTGAAGACCACCCGGCGGCTGCCCGGGATCCTGCTCAACACGGTCGTCTACGACGTCGACCTGACCCTCACCCTGCCGCCGTACGTCGCCACGGTCAGCGGGCTCAACGCCATGGCCCACGCCGTGGAGTCGCTCTACGCCCAGGACCGCGACCCCCTCGCCTTCCTCACCGCCGGTGAGGCGCTCGACGCCCTGGCCAAGGCGCTGCCGGCGATCTCCCGGCATCCCGCCGACACCGAGGCCCGTGCCACGGCGCTCTACGGCGCCTGGCTGGCCGGGACCTGCCTGGGCACGGTCGGCATGGCGCTGCACCACAAGGTGTGCCATGTCCTGGGCGGCTCCTTCGACCTGCCGCACGCGGAGACCCACGCCGTCGTGCTGCCCCACGTCATCGCGTACAACGCTCCGGCGGCCGGGGCGGCGATGGCAAGGATCGCCCGGGCGCTGCCCGGACCCGACCCCGCCGGCGCGGTCTTCGACTTCGCGGGCGGCATCGGTGCCCCCCGGGCGCTGCGCGACCTGGGGATGCCCGAGCCGGGCATCGCCGAGGCCGCCGACCTGATCGTCCGGGACGGCTACTGGAACCCCCGGCCGGTCGACCGGGACGCCGTACGCGACCTGCTCCGCCGTGCCTGGGCCGGCGAACCGCCGCTCCGGGCCGCCTCCGGCCATTCCGACGACCCGACGGGAGCCCGTCATGCGTGACCTCACCGACACCACCATCACCGAGGCCGTCATCTCCACGGTCCGCGACGCGAAGGACACCCGCCTCGCCGACATCCTCGAGGCCCTGGTCCGCCACGCGCACGACTTCGTCCGCGAGACCGGCCTCACCGAGGAGGAGTGGGCGCGCGGCGTGGACTTCCTCACCCGCACGGGGCAGAAGTGCACCCCGACGCGGCAGGAGTTCATCCTGCTCTCCGACGTGCTGGGGATCACGATGCTGGTCGACGCGCTCGGCAACCGGCGGGCGGCGGGATCGACGCAGAACAGCGTCCTCGGCCCGTTCTTCCGCGACGACCGTCCGCAGGCGGCCGACGGCGCGGACATCTCCGAGGGGCTGCCCGGCACGCCCTTCTTCTTCGAGGGCCTGGTCACCGACGTCCACGGCACGCCGGTCGCGAACGCCGGGATCGACGTCTGGCACAGCGACGCGGACGGCCACTACGACGTGGACGTCCCGGGCCTGTCGGACCCCGCCATGCGCGCCCTGCTGCGCACCGACTCCGAGGGGCGTTTCCGCTTCCGCTCCATCCGCCCGTCGAGCTACCCGATCCCGGACGACGGGCCCGTGGGCGAGATGATGCGGGCCACCGGCAGGTCCGTGATGCGGCCCGCGCATCTGCACGTCGTGATCGCCGCCGAGGGCTTCCAGCGCGTGACCACGATGCTCTTCCCCGCCGACGACCTCCACCTGGACCGGGACCCGGTCTTCGGCGTCAAGCAGTCGCTGGTGACGGAGTACGCGAGCCACCCGGCCGGCACCGGCCCGTACGGCACGCGGACCGACGAGCCGTACACCCTGCTGCGTCACACCTTCGTGCTCGAGCCGGGACGGTCGGCTCATGACCCGCGGCCTTCCTGACGGGCGGCTCCCGGCCCTGCCGGACCTGCCGGACCTGCCGGCGCACGTCGTCCCGCGGCCGCGGGTGACCCGCCGTGTCCTGCAGGCGCTCGCCGGGCACCCGGTGCTGGTCGTCGCGGCCTCCGCCGGGGCGGGCAAGACCTCCGCGGTGCTCCAGGCGGCACGGGCCCTGCCGGGCCCGGCCGCCTGGATCCCGCTGGGCGGTCTCGCCTCCGGTGACATCGCCGCCGAAGGGCTGCGCGACCGGCTGGCGCAGGCGGTGACCACCGCCGGTACGGGGCCGCCGGTGCTGGTGGTCGACGGCCTGGAGCACATCGCGGGGCGGCCGGCCGCCGAGAACGCGCTCACGGCACTCGTCGTGCAACCGCCCCCGGGGCTGCGGCTGGTGCTCGTCACCCGGACGGAACCGCCGCAGGGCATCGCCGGCCTCGGCGACATGCATCGTGTGGCCTTCCTCGACGACAGCGACCTCGCCTTCGACGTCTCCGAGGCCGCCCGGGCGCTGCGCCCCGCCGGGCTCGAAGGGCAGGCGCGGTTCCGGGTGCGGGCGACGGAGGGCTGGGTCACCGGTGTCCTGCACGACTGGTGGGCGACCGATCCCGCGGCGGCGCCGGGCAGGCTCGACCTCCTCTGCGCCGACCTGCTGCGGCAGCTCACCGAGGACGAGGTGGCGCTGCTGGTCGCCACCAGTGTGCTGGACGAGGTGACCGCCGAGTCCGCCAACGCGCTCGGGCTGTCCGGCCCGGACCGGGCGATGGCCGCCCTGCGCCACCGCCGCCTGCCACTCGCCTGGTCCCGCGACGGCACGCGCGTACGGGCGCTGCCACGGTTCCGCCGGTACCTGCGCAAGCGCGCGGACGCCATGGACGGGACCGCCCGGCGCGAACTGCGCCGTCGCCACGCACGGTTGCTGGAGACGGCCGGCCGTCATGAGGACGCCGTGACGGAGCTGCTCATGGCCGGGGAGTCGGCGGCGGCACGGCGCGCCGCCGAACAGGTCCTGCCCGGTGTCCTCGACCGGATGGACCTGGCCACCGCGGAGAGCTGGCTCGACCGGATGCGGCCGGTGCCCGGTCCGCCGGCCCCGGGGCTCGCCTCCGCCGCGCTGCGTGTCGCGTTCGGCCGCGAGCAGTGCTGGCGCGGGCTGCGGCTGGCCGAGCAGCACGGACCGTCCTGGTGGGGCCGGTTGCCCGGGCAGCCCGGCGGCAGCGAGGACCTGGCGCTGCTGGTGTGGTGCTTCTGGCACGCGGGCCGGACCGACGAGGCCCGGCGGATGCTGCGCGTCATGCCCCCCGGCCGCCACCGCGACATCGCCGCGGCCCTGATGTCCCTGGCGGACGGCGACCCCCTCACGCCGCTCCCGGACCTGCGGGCCGAGGCCACGGGCCCGGTCGAGGTCATGCTGATGCGGATCGCGTACATGGGCGGCCGCCTCGCCGAGCTGGAGGACGAACCCGCTCCGCCCGGTGCCTGGCGCCGGGCGACCGGGGCCCCCTGGACCGTCGCGGCGCTCCGCGCGACGGGACGCATCTCCCGGGCCGGCGAGATGTGCGCGTCGCTCGGGGACGGACCCCGTCCGGTGTGGCTGGCGGCCATCGACGACGCGGAGCTGATGGCCGACCTCGGACGGCGCGAGGAGGCCTGGGCGGCGCTGGCGGCCGGACGCCCCGCCATAGCGGCGACCGGCTCACGCGTGTACGAGATCCTCAGCCTGCTGCTGGAGGCCAAGCTGGCCCTGCGGCTCGACCGTGACCTGGCGCGGGCCACCCGGGCGCTGACCGAGGCCGCCCGGCGCGGCAGTGGCCACTACGCCTTCACCGCGGAACTGGCCGGTACCTGGACCGGGCTGCAACTCCTCCTGGCGGGCCGGAACGAGGAAGCGGCCCATCGTCTGGACGCCGCGGTCGCCGCCATGACCGCGGGTGACCGGCTGCTGGAACTGCCCACGGCGGCCGTCTACTTGAGCGAGGCGATGTGGCGCGCCGGTGACGCGGGTGCCGCGGACGCCGCGGCGGACCTCGCCCTGGGTGTCGCATCGGCCCAGGGCGGCCGCCATCTGCTGCTGCAGGCGCTGGACGACGTCCCCGCAGTCGCCGTGCGCAGGGCCGACGCCGAGCCCTCGCACTCCTCGCCGTGGCACGAACTGGTGGCGGCGCTCTCCTCGGGCCGGGCGGCGCTGACCACGCCCGCCGCTCCACGGCTGGTCCTGGAGGAGTTCGGGGCGGTCCGGCTGTCCGTGGACGGGCGGGAGGTCCGGCCGCGCCTGGCCAAGAGCACCGAACTACTGGCGTTCCTGCTGAACAGACCGGCCGCGACCGCGCGACGCGCCGTGCTGCTGGACTCCTTGTTCCCCGGCCGGAGCGACGCCGCCGGGCGCAGCTACCTGCGGCAGGCGGTGTACCGGCTGCGCGAGGTGCTGCCCGAGGGGGTCGCGCTCCTGCAGGAGGGTGACGTCCACCGTTTGACGCCCGAGGCGTCCGTCTCGGGGTCCTCGGGCTCCTTCGAGCACCTGCTGGCCGAGGCCGGCAGGCAGGACGGCGAACACCGGCTCCACACCCTGCTGGAGGCGCTGCGGACGGCAGGCGGCGGCCCGTACTTCGAGGGCGTTTCCACTGCGTGGCTCGACGCCCGGCGCGAGGAGCTGGCGGCGGCGTTCACGCAGGCGCAGGTCGACGCCGGCGCCGTCGCCCTGCGCCTGGGCCGGATCCGCGAGACCCGGGAGCTGGCGGGGGCGGCGCTGGAGCGTGATCCGTTCCGTGAGCAGGCGTGGCGGCTGGCGCTGGCAGGCGCCGAGGCGGCCGGGGACGACGACGGACTCCTCGAGCTGTACCGGGGTTACCTGCGGGCCATGGCCGACCTCGGCGTGCGCCCGTCCGAGGAGATGAGACGCCTGGTCGAGCGGCTGCGCCGATGAGGCGTGAACCCCCGGCCACGGTGCGGTTTCCCCGGCATTAACAGCCGGCGGCGCACAGTGCACCACGTCCACCAGGGCTCGGCTCACTCCTTCCCGGAGGTCTCCCATGACTGAAACCCTCGACATGACCGCCGCCTTCCGCGCCACGATGGGACGCCTGGCGACCGGGGTCAGCGTCATCACCACCCGGACCGCAAGCGCCCCCGTGGGCATGACCGCCAGCGCGGTCTCCGCGCTGTCCCTGGACCCGCTGCAGCTCATCGTGTGCATCGGCAACCACCTGTTCACCCGCACGGCGATCGCCGAGCACGGGCGCTTCGCCGTGAACGTCCTCGGCGAGGACTGCGAGCACCTGGCCCGTACCTTCGCCGCTCCCGTGCCGGACCGCTTCTCCGGCGTGGCCGTCGACGAGGAACACGGCGTACCGGTGCTCGGGGACGCGATCGCCACGGTGGTCTGCGACGTCGCCCAGGCCCTGCCCGGCGGCGACCACACCATCTTCGTCGGCGACGTCCGGCACTTCGGGCACAAGAGCCAGGCCCGTCCGCTGCTCTACTTCGCGGGCGGATTCGGCGTCCTGAGCTAGCCACCACCCCTCGAGTCCCCCCGGTGCCCGGTGCCGTGTCGTGCCCGCCGGGCACCGGGGGACCCCCGACAGAACGGCCCCGCCGGGAGGCTCCGTGCACACCATTGCCGCACACAAGCTCCACCCGCCCGCGCTGCCACGGCAGTTCGTGCCGCGGCCGCGCCTGCTGCGCCGCCTCGACGCCGCGAACGAACCCGTGGTCGTCGTCTCGGCGCCGCCGGGCGCCGGGAAGAGCGTGCTGCTCGCCGACTGGGCCCGTGCCCGGCCGGCCGGTGGCGGCCGGGTGGCATGGCTGGAGGTGGACGCGTACGACAACACCCCGGCCCGGCTGTGGGCCGGGATCCTCGCGGCGCTGCGACCGTTCCGGCCCGGGCTGCCCACTCCCCCGCCCGCGGGGGCGTGGACGCTGGAGTTCTGGGTCGAGGACCTGCTGCCCCGCATCCTGGGGGCGCTGGCGGAGGGATCGCCGCTCACCCTGGTACTGGACGGGGTGGACCTGCTCACCGACCGGTCGGCCCTGCGCTGCCTGGGGGACTTCCTGGCCGCGCTGCCCGACGGCACGCGCGCCGTGCTGGCCACCCGTCACCTCCCCGGGGCGCCGGTGCCCGCGCTGCGCGCCCGGGGGCTCGCGGCCGACCTCGGCGCGGACGAACTGCGCTTCACCCGCCAGGAGGCGGACGCCCTGCTGGCGAGCAGGTCCGGCGGCGCGCCGGACGAGCGGACGCTGCGCGAACTGCACCACCTGACCGAGGGGTGGGCGGCGGGCCTGTGCGTCCTGGGACGCACGCGCACCGCGTCCGAAGCCGGTGCACCGGTCGGCGACGGGGCCCGCGCCGTCGCCGACTACCTCGGCACCGAGGTCCTCGACCGGCTCACCACCGAGCAGCGCGGCTTCCTGCTGCGGACCAGCGTCCTGGACGAACTGAGCCCGGAGGCCTGCCGTGCCGTCACCGGCAGCGACCGGGCCGGAGTGCTGCTGCGGGAACTCGCGCGCACCGTCCGGCTGCTGGTGCCCTCCCCCACCGCTGAGGGGGCCTACCGGCACCACCGGGCCCTGCGTCCCGTGCTGACCGGGGTGCTGGCCGCCGAGCAGCCCGGCGGGGCCGCGGCGCTGCACCACGCGGCCGCGCTCTGGTACCGCGAGCAGCAGCGCACGGCCTCCGCCGTACGGCACTTCGTGCAGGCCGGCGACTGCCCCGGCGCGGTCATGGCCGTCCTCGGTGCCTGGGAGGAGACGCTCGCCGCGGGCCGGACCGCGGACGTCGCACGGTGGCTCGGCATGCTGCCCGCCCGCGCGGTCCGTGCCGACGCCCGGCTGTGCGTCGTGGCCGCGATGACCGCGCTGTGCGGGGGCGACCCCGAGGCCGCGGAGCGCTGGCTCGACGTGGCGAAGGCCCGGCCGTCGTGGCCGGGCACCGTGGGGGAAGGGGGAACGGTCGCGCAGGCGGCGGCGGTGGCCCATGCCCTCGTCCGCTGTCTGCGCGGGGAGGGCCCGGCCCCGCTCGACGGCCAGGACGTCCACGGTCCTTCCGCGCTGACCGCCTGGCGGGCGCTGGCCTGTGTCGCCCAGGGCACCGCCCTGCTGTGGCAGGGGCGTACGCAGGAGGCGGACGCCCGCCTGGCCGAGGCCGTCCGCGACGCCCACGGCGCGCGGCACACCCTGGTGCTGGTCCGCGCCCTGGGCTCACGGGCCTGGTGCGCCCACCTGGCCGGGCGGACGGGACGGGCGCGCACCCTGGTGGAGCAGGCGCTGGACGAAGCCCGTGCCGAGCAGCTGACCGGCCACTTCGCCGCCGCACCCGCCCATCTGTGCCGGGCGGCACTGCTGTTGGACGACCTCGACCGCACCGGGGCCGCCGAGGCCCTGTCCGTCGCCACGAGGGCGCTCGCGGCGACCGTCCACGGCGGGGAACCGCCCCTGCGGGCCCTGGCGGGCGTCATCGCCTCGGGCCTGCCGCGCGGCCTGTGCGGCAGCGTGTCCCTGCCCGCGCCGGAGGAAGGCGGTGCCGTTCCGGAGGTGCTCGGCTCTCTGCTCGAGCGCCTGCGCACGGAACGGACCGCCCCGGCCGACCGGCTGCCGCCGACGCAGCCGCGGGCGCAGGACCTGTCCCCCGGGGAACGCCGCATCCTGCGCGCGCTGTGCGGCCCGCTGACGCTGCGGGAGATCGCCGCCGAACTGCACGTGTCCCGCAACACGGTGAAGACGCAGGTCAGTGCGGTCTTCCGGAAGCTCGGCACGCACAGCCGCAGCGGCGCGGTGGCCCGGGCCCGGGAGTGCGGCATGCTGCGTCCCGGGCCCGGCACCGCCTACGAGGCGTCCTGCCGGCGGGCGTAGTCCGCCTGGGCCGTGTACGCGGTGTCCTGCTCCTCGGCGGCGTTCTCGATACCGCACACCTTCCGGGCGAGATCGGCGACCGGCCCGCTCGGGGACAGTTCGGCGCGCTTCATGGTGAGCGTGCGGATGGCCAGCAGCGGTGTGCCGTTGAAGTTCTCGAAGGTGCTGATGCGGTCGCCCCAGTCGGACAGGAACAGGTCGCGGATGACCCGGCTGATCTTGAGCCGGTCGTGCGGCCTGCCGACCGGGCCGGTCTGCAGTGCCTCCAGCCAGGGCCGCAGCTCCGGGCGCTGCCACTGGCCCTCGGTGGGGAAGATCAGGGAGGCGCGGCCGGCCAGGTCGATCACCTCGTTGACCATGCGGGCGATGTTCTCCAGGTAGTACGCCCGGCCGTAGTCGAACATCAGGACGTTCGGCTTGTACAGGCCGCCCGGGGTGGTGAAGCCCTCCTCCTCGCAGGCGATCACATGGGCCTTCAGCGTCTGGTGGAACCCCGCGAACTGCGAGATCCGCGCCTGCACCGGGGGCAGCTGGTACGTGCCGATGTGCTCGGTGATCAGCAGGGTGAGCCCCAGCATCAGCTCGGCGCGCACCATCTGCCGTACCAGCGCCTGGTAGTGCAGCCAGTCGAAGACGCGCTGCGGGTACAGCGCGGCGTGCTGCGGGTTGCCGATGTGGAACACCCGGTCCCAGGGGATCAGCACGTCCTCGAAGATGATGACGCTGTCCAGCTCGTCGCCCTGCGAGGCGAGCGGGTGCTCGACGTCCTCGCCGTCGCGGACGTTGCTCTCCCGGCAGATGATGGTGACGCCGGGCGCGTTGGGCGGGACCGCGCCGAAGATGACCTGCTCCGGCTGGATGCCCGGGCGGTAGAAGACGCCGACGTGGATCCAGTCCCCGAAGGCCGCCCCGGTGCCGATCGCCTTCACGCCCCGCACGGTGATGCCCTCGTCCGAGGTGGCCACGACCCGCAGCGCGGGCGAGTCCGCCTGCGCGGACTCGCGGGAGCGGTCGGTCTGCGGGTCCACGAACGCCGGCGTCGTGTTGAGGTCGCCGTCCCGCACCAGCTCCCAGAAGCCGCGGATCCCCTCGGTGAGGTCCCGGCCTCCGGTGCCCACGGCCTGGCTGCTCCACGGCTCCGGGTCGTCGACGTACGTCAGCAGGACGTAGTTGTTGACGTCGGGGGTGCGCGGGGTGGCGCCGCCGCCGAGCTCGCGCAGGACGGTCTCGATGTAGCGCCGCTTGCGCTTCAGGTCGCCCTTGCTGCGGTGCCGGAACCACGTCATGGACCGGCGGACGCCGTCCTCGTCCACGAACGTCATGGCGTCCTGCAGGTCCGGGCGGTGGTGGAGGTCGTAGAACTCCGCGATCCGCCGGGCGTACGCCCTGGTCTTCGGGTGCGTGGCGACGTTGTCGACGAGTTCGTCGCCCACCCACAGCTTCCGGCCGTCGTCGAGCGCCGCCAGGTATTCCTTGCCTGTACGCACGTCGTGCTCCTTTCCGGGACACGCGATCTGGACGGGACGGAGCCTGCGCCCCGACGGGGTGAGAGCGGGCCCCGCCGAGGGACTTCACCCCGGGTGAAACCGCCGGTCACAGCTGGTCCGCCGTTGAGGGGGCGGGGCCCGTGCGGCACGATTGCGGCATGCACGATGCGGACTCCCGGACGACGCGCTCCCCCCGCCTGCGGGGCCGCGACGACGAGATCACCGCCCTGCGCGCGGCCCTGGACGGGGTGCTCCGCGGGGAGGGCACGTGCGTGCTCGTGGAGGGCGCGTCCGGAACCGGCAAAAGCGGACTGCTGGCCCACCTGGGAGAGCTGGCCGGCGCGGCCGGCTTCGACGTGCTGTGGGTGCGGGCCGACGAGCTCGACCAGTACGCCCCGCTGGCCGCGCTGTACTCCGCGGTGCACGGGCACGGCACCGCCGCCGGCCGGGTCCCCGACGCCGCGGGCGACCGGCGGCTGTGGCTGCTGGACGGCATGACCGACGCCCTGGAGGAACGCTCGCAGCGCGCCCCGGTGGCGGTCCTCGTCGACGACGCCCAATGGGCGGACCCGGCCACCTTGTTCGCCCTGCGGGCGCTGCCCGGGAGGCTGGCCGCGTCCCGGGTCCTGTGGGCGATCGCCGTACGCTCCGGCGCCGAACGGGCCGAAGTGACCCGGATGAGCCGGACGCTGCGTGATCGGGGGGCGCGCACGCTGGCCCTCGGGCCGCTGCCGGCGGCGGCCCTGCGCCAGTTGGCGGCGGACGTCCTCGGGGCGGCCCCGACGCCCGCCATGTCCCGGCTGCTGGACGGCAGCGCGGGCAACCCCTTCCTGGCGATCGAGCTCCTGCGCTCGCTGCGCGACGCCGACGCGGTCGCGATCCAGGGCGGTTCGGCGGCCCCGCTGACCCAGGAGGTGCCCGCCGGCTTCCGGCGCAGCGTCCGGGAGCGGCTGGACCGGCTTCCCGAGGACGCCCGGCAGCTGCTGCGGATCGGCTCGGTACTGGGCCGCGCGTTCGACCTCGGCACCGTGGCGCGGATGCTCGGGAAGCCGGTCGGCGCCCTGCTGTCCGCCGTGGACAGCGTCATGGGCGCGCAGCTGCTGGTCGGCGAGGGCCGCCGGTTCGCCTTCCGGCACGACCTCATCCGGCAGGCCGTCCACGACGACCTTCCGCTGCCCGTCCGCGTGGCCCTGCACCGGGAGGCGGCGGACGCGCTGCGCGAGGGCGGCGGGGACCGGGCGGAGGTCGCCTGGCACCTCGTACTCGCCGGCGGGACGATCGACGACGCCTCGGTGCACACGCTGACCACCGCCGTCCGGGAGCTGTCGCGGACCGTTCCCGGGTCGGCCGCCGACCTCGCGCGCCAGGCGGCGGACCTGCTCCCCGCCCATGACCCGCGGCGCGTCGAACTGCTCACCCACGCAGCCGAACTGCTCGGCTGGACGCGACGGGTCCACGAGGCGCTCGAGCTGGTCGACGCCACCATCTCCGACGGCCTGGCACCCGCCCAGGAGGCCGCGCTGCGACTGGTCGGCGGCGAGATCCACCAGGCGGCGGGCGACGACGCGGCGGCGATGACCCATCTGGGGCGGGCACTTGAATTGCCGGACCTGCCCGAGGACCTGCGCGTACGGCTGCTCAAGGCGAAGGCGACGGCCCACATCCACCGCCGCGAGATCGCGGCCGCCGAGCAGACCGACACCGGGCTGGTCGAGGCGGCCTACCGCAGCGCCGATCCGGCCGTCGTCGTCAGCGCGATGGTCTTCCGGTCGCAGACCGCCTTCTACCGCGGGCGGCTGACCCATGCCCTCGAACTCGCCGAGCACGCCGACGGCCGGGCCGCCACGACCGCCGACGGCCTGCGGTTGCGGCCGCCGCGCATCCCCGCGCTGTGGCTGGCCATCGTCCTGCTGTCCACCGACCGGCTGGAGGAGACGGCGCGCGTCCTGCGCGAGGGCCAGCGCGCCGCCGAGTCCCTCGGTCTCGGCTGGTCACTGCCCCACTGGCACGCCTGCCGGGCCGTCGCATTGCTGGAGGGCGGCGCCCTAGACGACGCGGCCGTGGAGGCCGAGGCATGCCTCACCGTCGCCGCGGAGCTGGAGACGGCCCGCGCGGTGCCCCTCGCCCGGGCCGTCCTGGCACTGGTCGACACCGCCCGCGGCGACGTCACCCAGGCCGTGGCCCATCTGCGGGCAGCGGCGGCGGCCACGCCCGGCGGCACACCCTACGGCGCGTGGACGGCGCTCGCCCACGCCCGCGTGCTGACCGCCCAGGGCCGCGGGGCGGCCGCGGCCGAGGCACTCGGCACCTTCCACGCCGGCGACCGCAAGGCCTGGCTGCTGTCCCTGCCCCCCGGCCACTGGCCGGCGCTGGCCCGCACGGCACTTCGCGGCGGGGACCGGGCGACGGCCGAGGCGGTGGCCGAGGTCGTACGCGCCGTCGCCGAGGACAACGGCGGCCAGGATGTCGTCCTCGCCGTACGGGACCACATCGATGGGCTCCTCCACGACGACCCCGCGGCACTGCGGGCAGCCGTCGCCGGGCGGCGACTCGGGGGACGCCTGCCGGCACTGGCAGCGGCCCACGAGGACCTGGGCGCGGTCCTCGCCGCGACGCGGGATCGCACCGGTGGAACCGACGAGGCGGTGGCGGCGCTGGAGGAAGCGGCACGCCTCACCGCCGCGAGCGGGGCCGTCCACGACCACGAGCGCGTCCGCCGTCTGCTGCGGGACCTCGGAGTGCGCGCCTCCGGCGCGCCCCGCCGCGCGGCCGCCACCTCCGGCTGGGAGAGCCTGACCGAGTCCGAGCTGAAGGTGGTCCCGCTCGTCGCGGAGGGTCTCACCAACCGGGCCATAGCCGACCGCCTCTACGTGTCCGTCCACACGGTCAACACCCATCTGAAGCACGTCTTCACCAAGCTCGGCATCAACACCCGTGTGGAACTGACCCGGTTGGTGATGGAACGGACCCGCGCCGGCACCGGTCGCGCCTGACGAAGCGGGCCGCCGAGATCCCTTGAATGGGCGATGCCCGCCCACGGCCCCCTGCCGATGCTGGTGAGGGGGCAGGCCACCGGTCCGGTGGCCGCCCCACTCAGTTCCGGGAGTGGGTGACCATGACGACCGCACGCGGATACCGCGGCTCTCTCCAGGGCCTCGTGGCGGCCGGCGCGGCACCGCACGGCTACACCCTGGCCCTGTGGACGGCGACCGCCGTCACCGTGTCCGCACGGGGCACCCCGTCCGCCACGGAGGCGCTGGCGCTGCTCACCGGCGCCACGCTCACCTACGTGGGGGTCGGGGCCGCCGCCCACGGCGGGCCGCGGCGGCCACTGGCCCGCACGGCACCACCGGCCGGGCCCGTGTGGGCGGCACTTCACCTGCCCACGGCCGCCCTCGGCGCCGTGCTCGGCGCGCTGCTGGCGCATGCCCTGTCCGGTCACCTGCTGTGGGCGCTGGTGGGGGCCACCGCCACCGGGGTGTACCTGCTCGGCGCGAGCGCCCAGTTCCGGTGGGCCGGGACCGGCCGGCGCCCGTCACCCCCGTCTCCCCCTTCACCCGAACCGACCGTACCGACCCGAGGAACCGCCATGACGCTCGTGCTCGACCCCGCCGCACAGGACCTGCTCTTCCGTGAGGCACGCACCGCCAACACCTTCACCGACTCCCCGGTCACGGACGAGCAGGTCCAGGAGATCTACGACCTGGTCAAGTACGGCCCGACCTCGATGAACCAGCAGCCGCTGCGGATGGTCCTGGTCCGTTCCGACGAGGCCCGCGCGCGTCTGGTGCAGCACATGTCCGAGGGCAACAGGAAGAAGACCGAGACCGCGCCGCTGGTCGCCCTGCTCGCGGCCGACAACGAGTTCCACGAGCAACTGCCGGCCGTCTTCCCGCACTTCCCGCAGGCCAAGGACATGTTCTTCGCGGACCGCACCGTCCGCGAGCGGTCCGCCGCCCTCAACGCCGCGCTTCAGGTGGGCTACTTCATCATCGGCGTCCGCGCCGCCGGCCTCGCCGCGGGCCCGATGACCGGCTTCGACGCCGACGCGATCAACAAGGAGTTCTTCCCTGAGGGCAACCGCTCCGTCCTCGCCGTCGTCAACATCGGCAACCCGGGGACGGACGCGTGGTTCGCCCGCAACCCGCGGCTGGCCTACGACGAGGTCGTCAGCACCGTCTGACGCGGGGCGGCGAACAGGCCGCGCTCAAGCCCCCGGGGCCCACCCCCGGGGGTTCGGTGTACCCGGCCACGTCGGCAGTGCGTGCCGGGGGCTCGGCGTCACGCTGCCATGTCACCGTCCGAGCAGGGCGACGCCGGCCGGCTGCTCCGAACGGGCCGTGTCCGCCCGGGCGCGGGACAACGGCTTGACCGGCTAGAGCCTGCGGCGCCACGTGGTCTTGGCGCGCTCCGCGGGGTCGGCGGGCCAAAAGAGGCCCTTGCCGGCGCACGGGCCTTTCCCGCAGGCATCAGCAGCCCGAGCGGACCGATCGATTCCGCTTTAGGATCCTCGAGGGGTCCGGTCGCGGGATGAATTCGCAGGCCGGAAGCCTTCCGTGACGTTCCGGCCGCATTGTGCGGCGCACCTTGGAGAACGCGAACAGGACAGGAGATCGCCGCCATGACCCGAATGGCGTTCCGTCGAAGCCTTCTCGCTCTTGGCCTCACCATGGCGGCGGTCGCCGCGTGCGCTCCCGCGGCAAAGGACGCCGGCGGCGAGGCGCCGGCCGCCGCGGTCTCCTCTCAGCCGTCCACCCGGCCGCCCGACAAGCTGTCCGTCCAGTTCGAGCAGGCGCTTCCGAACCTCAAGGGCAAGTCGTTCACCTCGGCGATCGTCGACTATCCGCCGGATGGCAGTACGCCCCCGCATCGGCACGGGGAGGCCTTCGTCTACGCCTACGTACTCAAGGGCACCGTGCGCAGCCAGCTCGCGGGCCAGCCGGTTCACACCTATCGCCAGGGCGACTACTGGGTCGAGCCGCCGGGCGCGCACCACGTCCTGTCGGAGAACGCCAGCCGGACGGAGCCGGCGCAGTTGCTGGTCGTCTTCATCAGCAACACGGGCGAAGCGCTCAAGGTCGACGATCCGTCGGGTGGGAACTCCTGACGAAAACGGCGGGCTTGACCTCGTCAGCGGTCGATCTCGTGCACAAGGCCGCCGGGCAGCGGGACGTGGCCGGCCGCGTGGTCGCACGCGGCAAACCCGGCGACGTGCGCAATCATCCCCGGGATACTGGTCGCCCATGGATGAGGTCGAGGTCGTCGTCGCCCATTCCGAGCGCGCGACGCTGCGCGTCGGCGACGTGTTCCTGAAGGTGGACGCCGATCAGGCCCGCATCGACGTCGAGATCGAGGCGATGTCCCTCGCGCCGGTCCCCACGCCGGAGGTCCTGTGGCGCGAGCCGCCGGTGCTCGCGATCGCCGCGGTCCCGGGGGCGACGCTCGGGCGCCTCGGCGGGCCGTCGACCGGGCCACCGGCGGCGTGGGCCGCGGCGGGCGCCGCCATCCGCAAGCTGCACGAAGCGCCGCTGCCGCCCCGGCACGGCCGGGCCGGGCGGAGCGTCGTCGCGCTGACGGCGGAACTCGACGAGGAGTGCGAGTTGCTCGTGGCCGGTGGCGTCCTCCCTGCCGACCTGGTCACCCGCAACCGCCAGGTCGCCGAGGCCGCGCTCCGCCCGTGGACTCCGGCGTTCACGCACGGCGACCTGCAGATCGCGCACGTCTTCGTCGACGGCGACGAAGTGACCGGCATCATCGACTGGTCCGAGGCGGGCCGGGGCGACGCCCTGTACGACCTCGCCACCTTCACGCTCGGACACGAGGAGCACCTCGCCGACGTCATCGCCGGCTACGGCACCGACGTCGACCTCGGAGTGATCCACGCTTGGTGGTCGGTGCGGAGCCTGCTGGTGGTTCGCTGGCTGATCGACCACGGCTTCGACCCGTTCGCGCCGGGCTGCGAGGTCGACGTCCTGAGATCCCGGATGTGAGCCTGCGCGGGCCCGACGGCTGTGCGGGCGTTCCCACGCATCCAGCAGGCCGTCCCGGGTGCGGGGCGCGTGAGGCGTGGGGCGTGCCGGACGTTGCCGGCTCTTTCAGACGAGCTTCGCCCGGAAGATCTGCTGGGTCTCGTCGCGCTGAGTACGGGTCGCACCGCGGTCGCTGGTGAACACCACGACGCCGCGGTGGAGTGCGGGCCAGGTGTTGTTGCCCCGATGGCTCACCTGGGTGGCCTGCGACCAGCCCTTCGCGCGGTCGAGGGTGGCGGTGAGGACCTTCCACCGCCAGTCGGCCGAGCGGGAGTCGTACCAGACGGCCCGGACCGTGCCATCGGGGTCGACGCCGAGCCTGGCGCGCTGGCTCATCGCGTCGGCGTCGAGGGCCACGTTCTCGAACGCCGTCCAGGTGGTTCCGCCGTCGGTGGAGCGGCCGGCCCGTAGCTGGAGGTTGGCGCCGGAGCTCTGCAGCGCACCGCTCTCCCAGATAGCGACGAAGGTGCCGTCCTCGTCCACGGTCAGGCCCGGGTGCCGGTCGGAGCGGTCGCTGACCCTGCTGACCTGGACCGGGTTGCTCCAGGCACGGCCCGGCGCCCTGCGCACCGACGCCAGGACCTGCCAGTTGTCGGGATCCGTGCCGCCGCCGGCCGGCTGACCGGCGGGCGGGGTGTGACCGGTCCACAGCGGGTCCGGGTCGAAGCGGTCGTCCTGCCAGGTGATCACGGCGTGCCGGCCGTCGTGGACGGCGATCGCCGGGAACAGCGAGGCGGGGTGGCGCGGGGAGCGCGCGTCCCCGGGAACACCAGGATCGGTCGTCTTGCCCGCCGCGGAGATGTTCACCGCGGCCCTGTCGATGCCGACGATCCGGGCGTACACGTCGAACGCGCCACCGCTGTTGTCGGACCAGGCGACCAGGGGGTGCGTGTCGTCCACGATTGCCAGCGCCGGGTGGACGGCGCGCCCCTTGCCCTTGCTGATCTTGTCCGGGGCCTTGAAGGAGCTGCCGCCGTTGGCACTGTGGGCCAGCAGGATCACCGGACGGTGCGGCTGCTCCTTGCCCTGCTCGTCCTGCCAGACCACCCATACGTCGCGTGACGTGGCGGCTATGCGCGGGAACCGCGCGGTGGCCGAACGGCCGGAAAGGGTGACGGACTTGGTGACCTTGCCCTTGCCGTTGAGACGGCGGTAGACCACCTTGCTCGCGTGGTCCTCGTGCACCTCCGCCACGACGTGCGTGATGTCGCCGACGACCGCGACATCGGAGAAGCCGGTGAACGTGCCCGGATCGCCGGTGACGAGCTGCGCCCCGTCGACGGCGGTGTCGGCGGCCGGGAGCGGGATCTCGGGCCGGGGGGCGGCCGGAGCGCCGACGGAGACGAAGATCGGCGAGGTGGCGCCCCGCAGCTGGTCCGGCAGGTTCGGGTCGGCGTCGGAACCGGACGGGCTGCCGGGGGAACGGGCCTCGGCCCGGAACCAGCCGTGGTCCGTGCCCTTGAGCACGAGCGGCAGTTCGTACGTCTCGTCGGCCCGCTGCGGCCGGTAGCTCGCGAGGGGTCCCGCCGAACGGCCGGGGGCCGCGTACACGTGGACGGTGGTTCCCTTGCCGCCCTTCACCCTGACGCGCAGCGTGGCCTTCTTCGGCGGCTTGCGGTCGGTCAGAACCACCTCGTCGCCGCCGATGGCTTCGAACACGCCGTCACCGTCGGCGTCCGCCTCGATCGTCAGGAACGGCCCCGAGGTGTTCTGCGCGACCGTCGTGCGCCCGCTGCGGAACCCGTCCAGGATGCCGAGGACCGAGCGCTCGGCCGCGAAGACGTGGGTGGTGGGCGTCCCGGGTGCGTCAATGTCCCACAGCTCGCGGAAATGGCAGTCGCTCGCCGCCGCCACCCCGAAACGGAAACCGGCGTTCCAGCGGTTCTCCGCGTACTCGACCTGCTCGTCCGGGCCGGTGGAGACGTTGAGCACCTCGACGAGGTCCGCGCCCTGGACGCTGGCGTTGGCGTTCGGGCCGGCGGCCAGCGTGTACTCACCGTCGTCAGGGTGGGCCTGCGACCACACCGCACCCTGCGCATGGGCGTCCCAGACCGACTGCTGCACGTGCCGGAAGGCCGCGGAACCGGGCGGGTTGGCCCCGTCCACGATCACGTCCACGTTGCCCAGCACGATGGCGTGGGGCGAGCCGTTCGCCTCCTCACCCGGGATCAGAAGCAGTTCGGAGGACTTCCACTGGGGGTCCCAGACCTGGTCGTACGTCCGGTGGTCGGTCAGGGGCATGAAGTCGAGACCGGCCTTCTCGCCCTGCGCGATCTGGTCGCCGACCGGAAGGTTGCCGGGGAGGGCCTGGTGGGACGTCTGGCGGGGCCCGCTGCCGTCCGACGAGTGGTCGTCGTGGACGTGGGTGTCACCCGCGAGCCACATGCCCTTGGGCGCCTCGGCCCGGTTGAGCGGGGAGATCCCGCCCGCCGCCTTGACCTTGCCGTTCGGCCCGGAGGCGGGCCCCGTGGCCGCCGCGGCGGTGCTCGCGCCGACACCGACCGCCACGGCGGCGGAACCCGCCATGACCACGAACCTCCGCCGGGTCAGGCCCTCGGACCCGCGGTCCGGCCCGTTGGCCCCTGTTGCTGTTTCCATCTGCTGCGCCTTTTGTGCGGGGTGAACGAGTGACACGGCGTTCGCACCGGTCGTGCGAACGCCCCACCGGGGGACGGGAGAGCCGCGCTCGGGCGGCACCGGCCGGCTGTCCTGCCGACGGGTTCCGCGGGGGCCCGACCGCCCCTCCTGCATCCGCCACGCTGCCAGCCGGCCCGGGTTCCGTGCATGGGTCAAACACCCCTAAGGTGCGCCTGCCTGCCGGGTCAAACGCCTCGGGTCACCCCATGGGGCCAGGGAAGGCGTCGCGCACTCGGTGGTGCGGACGGCTGGGCAACCTTGATCAAATATGGTTTTCTCGTCGCTCGTGACCAAGGACTCGGTCTGGAACCAGGCACCGCTGCGCGCCCGGTCGGTGGACGCCCTGCGCCTGGAGGACCGGATGTCCCTCACGCCGGGCCTGTTCTCCACGGCCGCCGAGGACACCGCGACCCACTCCGGCGAGGCCCGGGACACCACGGGCTCGTCGACCCTGTACCGCGACGGGGTGCCGATCGCCTCCCTTGGGTCCCTGGGCCGGCTGCAGACGGTGGTCCCGCACGAGAAGGGCACCTACACCCTGACCTCGTCCGGCACCCGAAAGGTCGGCTGGTCGGACCTCGGCAGCAAGGCGTCCGCCACCTGGACCTTCGTCTCCGCACGCCCGGCCGGGGCGGAAGCGGCCGACCTCCCGCTCATGAACGTCCGGCTCGGCGGCCCGGTGGGCCCCTCCCGCACGGTCACGGGCGGCCGCACCTACCTCTTCACCGTGGCGGCCGAGCGCGGCGGCAAGGCGGCCACCCGGTCGCTGGGCGTCCGGGTCTCCTTCGACGACGGCCGGAACTGGAGGACCCTCGAGGTCCGGCGCGTGGGCGACCTGGGCTTCGTCAAGCTGACGCCGCCCGCGGGCGGCGGTTACGTCTCGGTCCGCCTCACCGGGGCGGACACCGCGGGCAGCACCGTCGACCAGACCGTCATCCGCTCCTTCCGGGTGGCCCGCGGGCGATAGGGCAGCCGCACACCACGACGCGGCCTCGGCGGGTGGCTTCACAGC
>NZ_JBHYMQ010000075.1:0-32741 GCF_042742985.1 Streptomyces sp. NPDC058864
CACAGCCACCTCCACGATCAGATCCTGGAGACACCCTGCCGGGAGACCTAAGGCCGATCAATTACCTGGTCGACCATCCGAGCCGAGCCACTAGCCGGCTACTCGTCCGACCGGGACGCTTCGCCGGCCCGGTCCCAGAACGCGCAGTGGTGCGCGGCGTACGCGTCGACGGGGTGGATGCCGCCCGGTCCGGGAGCCAGCGACTGCACGGACCGCGCGACCGGCGACGAGGGGCGCAGGACAGGCCAGAGCGGGGCGCCGGGGCTGTTCGGGTCGCCGGTGTGCGCGAAGTCCGTCCAGTAGCCGACCATCCGGTCCGACAGGGCGCGCTGCTCGTCGGTCAGCGGTCGTTCGGTGGGGACGGAGGAGAACAGGTATGGCATCTCGAAGCCGTGCGCCGCACCGTAGGGGAAGCCCGGGTTCGCCGGCAGACCGGCGAGGACGGGAGAGTCCGGATCGCTGAACTCGTAGCCGTAGAGGGGGAGGCCGGGGGCGTGAGCGGCGATGGCCCGGCCGGCGGCCAGCGTGGTGCACGTGAGGGACCGGTCGGTCAGCACCGTCGCCCAGGCACGTGCGGGCGTGGGGTGTTGTGCCGCCGGGTACCGTGCCTCGACGGCCGGGGCCGCAGGACCGAAGGCTTCCACCAGGCGGGTGCGGTAGTCGTCCTCGGTGGTGATCGGGAACGCGGCGAGCGACAGGCCGACGAACATCCGCATCTCGTCGTGGTTGGTGCCCTGGACGACCGGCACGCGGTGGAAGCGCCCCGACGCCAACGCCCGGTCCGGCGCCACGGGCAGCAGCGCGTTGCCGAAGGCGGGCCGGTTGAAGGACTGCATCAGCTGCGCGGTGGCGAGGCGGTCGGTGCTCCGCCCGCGCAGGCACGCCAGCACCGCGTCCCCGCCGCCCGTTGTGCAGCCCAGTTGCCGGGCGGCCTCCGCACCGGCCGCCTGGACATCGCGCTGTGCGGCGAACGGCTCGTACGCCGGTGTTCCGGGCCCGAGGGCGCCGGGCGGGAAGGACATGAAGCAGGAACCGCTCTGGAGCACGGCCCGCTGGAAGAGCCCGGCGGCCGTCGGCGAGGTGAGGTGCGCACAGATGCCGAGGGCGCCCGCGGACTGACCGAACAGCGTGACCCTGCCCGGATCACCGCCGAAGCGCTCCGCGTTCGCCCGTACCCAGCGCAGCGCGGCCTGCTGGTCCGCCAGGCCGAACGGAGGGGCGGAGCCCAGCCCGGGGTGGCCGAAGTAACCGAAGATCCCCAACCGGTAGTTGACCGTGACGACCACCGTGTCACCCCGGACCGCCAGCTGTTCGGTGCCGTAGTCCCCGCCGGAACCGCCCAGGAACGCACCACCGTGCAGCCACACCAGCACGGGCCGCTTCTGCCCGGCCGGATTCCGGGTCGGCATCGTGACGTTGAGGTAGAGGCAGTCCTCCGTCCCGAGGGTCGCGCCCGCACCCGGTGCCGGCATCTGCACACAGCGCGGGGCCGGCCTCGTCGCGTCCCGGACACCGCGCCATGGGGCGGCGGGCACAGGGGCGCGCCAGCGCAGCGGTCCGGTCGGCGGCGCAGCGTAGGGAACGCCCTCGAAGGTGGAGTACGAACCGTGTGCCACACCGCGTACCAGGCCGTGGTCGGTCCGTACGACGGTTCCGCTCTGCCTCTCGGAGGGCGGGGAGCCGGATGATGCGCCGCTCGCAGGTACGGCGGTGGCGGCGAGCAGTGCCACCGCGCAGAGGAAGGCGAGGAGCACCGCACGGAGCCTGCCTCTTCGGGCTGGACGCGGTGCTGTCATGGTCGTGGACATGTGTACCCACCGTTCTCGGTCGGTCGGACGGACGGGATCGGGCCGGATCGGACGAGGCCGCACGCGGCCGCACGAGGCCGGTCGTGCCGGAGGGATGCCGGGGCGGGGAACGGTGCGGACCGACGCGGTCGGTGCTCAGTACGCTAGGACCTCCCGTGCGCTGGAGGTTCAAGAGCCTGTGACGCAAGACACATGGAGCATCGGTGAACTCGCGGCCGGGACGGGGGTCCCGGTGAAGACCCTCCGCTACTACTCCGACAGCGGTCTGCTGCCCGTGGCCGGACGCAGCGCCGGCGGTCACCGGCGCTACGGTCCCGAGGCGTGGGAGCGGATCCGTCTCATCAGGCGCTTACGGGCGCTGGACACTCCGATCGCGACCATCACGCAGATGGTCACCGGGGAGCGCTCCTTCGGCGAACTGGTGGCGACCGAGCTCGAAGCCGTACAGGAACGACTGACCGAACTGCGGTGGCGCCAGGCCACGCTCAAGTCCCTCGACGACTGCCCGGACGACGAACGGCTCCGGCGCCTGGAGATCGTCTCCCGCGTGCAGCGCCTCCCGCAGGCGCATCGCACCCTCACCGACCACTGGTATCGCGAACTGCCCGCGGCCATGCCCAAGCACCGGCTCGACATCATGATCGCCATGCTGTCCCCCGAACCGCCGCAGGACCCCGATCCCGTGACGGTCCTGGCCTACGCCGAGCTCCATCTGCTCATCTCCACACCCAGCTTCACCCGCTGGACCCAGGACCACGACGAAGAGATGAGGGACGCCCCGGCCTTCTACGGGGAGATCGACGAAGCCGCCCAACTGACGGTCGCCGCCTTGTCCCAGGGGCTGCCGCCCGGTGCCGGGGACGCGGTGAACGCCTTCGTGTCCGCTCACGCCCGGGCCCGGCGGGAGTCGGACACCCCCGCCTTCCGCGCCTACCTGCACGGGCTGGTGTCGAGGTCGTCCGGCTTCGACCCCCGTCTGGAACGCTACTGGGCCCTGGTCGGCACCGTCACCGGTGGGCGCGTGCTGAACATGACGGTGGCGCACAAGTGGCTGACGGACGGACTGTCGATCTCGATGGGCACAGGCCGCCCGGAAGCCGGCACGAGGGGTGTCACACATTCCCCGGGCGGTGGGTCATAGGGGGGAAAGCAGTGTGCGAACCCGGAGAACACCCACCCTTGAACAGGCCGACCGTCGACGATGGGATCCACCGTGCGGACGGCATTCCGCAGCACGTCGCCTGACCATTGGCCCGTCAGCCGCGCATCGTGCCGCACCTGCCGACGGCGGTGACATTCCCGGGGCCCGGCGGAGCCCCGGAAATCGCGCCGCGAACGCTCCGCGTTGCCGCGCAGGTGCGCACGCCCTGTCCGGATACGTTTTTCACCGCGGATGACGTCCTTTGTCGTGCGGTCAGGAAGCAGAAAGTGAAGGAGCTTTTCCCATGGTTGATGAGCCGATCCTGGTGCTCGCCGCGACCGGCGGACAGGGCAGGGCCGTGACCGAAGCGCTGCTGGCCCGCGGGGCGAGGGTCCGGGCGATGGTCCGGGACCCGCAGCGCGAGTCCGCGCGCCGACTGGCCGATCGGGGCGTCGCCGTGGTGGCGGGTTCCCTCGGTGACGGTGCCTCCCTCGCCGCGGCCATGGACGGGGTCGCGGGCGTCTTCGCCTTCACCACGCCCTTCGAGGCCGGCGTGGACGCCGAGGTGGCCCAGGGCCGGGCCATCCTTGCCGCCGCCGGGGAGACGCGTGTGCCGCATCTGGTCTTCAGTTCGGTGGCCGGGGCCGGCAAGGAGAGCGGGGTGCCGCACTTCGACAGCAAGGCCCGCATCGAGGCGGAGCTGACCTCCGGCGACGTGCCCCACACGATCCTGGGGCCGACGTACTTCTACGACAACGCGCTCGGCGGAGCGGAGCGCATCCGCGACGGGGTGCTCGACCTGCCGCTGCCCTCCGACAGGCCGTTGCAGCAGCTCGCCCGCGCGGACCATGGTGCCTTCGCGGCCGAGGTGCTGCTCAACCCCGCGCCTTACGCGGGGCGGCGCATCGAGCTGGCAAGCGACGCCCCCACTCCGGCGCAGATGGCGGAGGCCCTGGGCGCGGTCCTCGGGCGGGACGTCCGGCATGAGCGTGTGCCGCTGGAGACCATCGGGAGCCCCGACATGCACGCGATGTGGACCTTCCTCAACGGACCTGGTTACGGCGTCGACATCCCGGCCCTGCATGCGGCCCATCCGGAGATCGCCTGGACCGGCTTCGCCGACTGGGCGCGAAGCGCCTTCGCTCCGGGCCGCTGACCCCGGCCGGCGATCCCGGCCACCAACCCCGGCCACCAACCCCGGTCACACGTCCGGGAGGAGCAGCCAGACCTCGGAGAAGTTCGTCATGGCCCCCCTGCCCTCGCTCCTGCGGCCGTCACAACGTACCCGCCCCGTGCCCAGGGCCCCACGCCTGCCGACACCCTCGCCCGGGACCGGCCCCGTTCGGCCGGTCCCGGGCGGTCCTCCCACTACAGGCCCGGGCCCGCGGCCGCGGCCTTGCCGCTGAGGTTCTCGAGGTCGCTCCTGCGGACCCGGATCAGCAGCAGTGCGACCAGCAGCGCGACCGCCGCCATGGCCGCGGAGGTCACGAACGCCGCGGAAATGCCCTGGGCCAGCACCTCGTGCCCCCAGCGGCCCGGCAGCTGCCCGCTCCTTCCCAGCTGCGCTTTCTCCGCGGTGGTGGCCCGCGCCAGGAAGGAGGGCAGTTGGTGCTCCGCCTCGTTGCGGCTCGCCGTTCCGAAGACCGTCACCATGATGGAGAGCCCCAGCGAGCCCCCGACCTGCTGCGAGGCGTTGAGCACCCCGGAGGCGGCTCCGGCCTCGTGCTGTGCGACGCCCGAGACGCTGGTGAGCGTCAGTGTCACGAAGTTGAGGCCGATGCCGGCGCCGAAGACGAACAGCGGCCCCATCACGCCGCCCGCGTACGAGGTGCCGGGGCTGATGAACGTCAGCCAGCCCAGCCCGACGACCGACAGGGCCGACCCGATGACCACGAACGGCTTGGGGCCGAGTACGGGCAGCAGCCGCTGCGTGATCCCGACCGCGATGACCAGCGCCGCCGTGAAGGTCAGCGACGCCAGGCCGGAGCGGATCGGGCTGTAGCCCAGCACGATCTGGAAGAACTGCACGATGAAGAAGAACATCCCGTACATCGCGCCCGCGAGGCAGAGGATGATGACGTACGAGCCGACCCGGTTGCGGTCGCCGAACATGCGCAGCGGGATGATGGGCTGCGCGGCACGGGACTCGACGAGCACGAACGCCGCGAGGAGCACCGCGGACGCCACGAAGGCGGTGACGGTCAGCGCGTCGCTCCAGCCGTCCTCGGAGGCCCGGATGAATCCGTAGACGAGCGAGGCCATCCCGAGGGTCGACGTCGCGGCACCGGCGACGTCGAAGTGGCCGGGGTGCCGGCGCGACTCGTTGATGTAGACGGGGGCGAGCACCGCGACGAGCAGCCCGATCGGGACGTTCACGAACAGCACCCACCGCCAGTCGAGCCACTCGGTGAGCATGCCGCCGGCCAGCAGCCCGACGGCCGCGCCCGCCCCGGAGACACCGGCGAACACGCCCATCGCCCGGTTGCGTTCGGGCCCCTCGGCGAAGTTCGTGGTGATGAGCGCGAGCGACGTGGGGGAGGCGATGGCGCCGCCGACGCCCTGGAGGGCGCGTGCGGCGAGCAGCTGCCAGGGCTCCTGGGCGAGGCCGCCCAGCAGGGACGCCAGGGTGAAGACGACGATGCCGGTGGTGAACACGCGCCGGCGCCCGAGGATGTCGCCCGCCCTGCCGCCGAGCAGCAGCATGCCGCCGAAGGTCAGCGTGTAGGCGCTCAGGACCCAGGACAGGTCGGTGGTGGAGAAGCCGAGCGAACTCTGGATGTTCGGCAGCGCGACGTTCACGATGGTGCTGTCGAGCACGATCATCAGCTGGCACGCGGCGATGATGAACAGCGCGATCCCCGGGTGGCCGCTTCGACGGGCGGCACCGGGAACGGGCGTGGCCTGTTGCAACCGGGTCGTCATCGGCCGACTCCCCGCCGTACGGTCATGCCGATCCTGACGTCCGAGGACCGGCGGTCCGCGTCAAGAGGGTCGGGCATCTCTTTCCTTCCGTCGAGGCCAAGTGCGACGGCGCGCTCTGGGGGGCGCGCCTCACCGGAATGACGAGGCACTCCCGCACGGCGTGAGGTGACGGCCGTCACAGGCCGCGTGCGTGTGAGCGCCGCTACATCACACCCACCGGCGACGCGTCGTCGTCTCCGTGAACAGGTCGATCCGGCCAGGAGGACGGAGTGCCGATGGAAGGGCCGTCACGGCAGCGGGTCGTGGTCGGCGTCAGCGGCTCCGTGAACAGCCTGGTCGGGCGTCCCACCGGACGGCCGGTGGAATGCTGGTGGCCCTCGCCGCACCGCCCTGACCGGGCCGCCGCCGGCCGCCTGCTCCGCCCCGGCCGGTCAGCCCGGAGCGGAGCCGAGCCACTCGGCAAGGAGAGGGACGACCAGCTCGGGCGCCTCGACCTGCGGGAAGTGCCCCACCGCCGGCGGGTCGTCGAGAACGGTCAGCCGGGAGCGCGGCACGAACTCCGCGATGCGTGGGATCACATGGGCCCCGCTGACGGGATCCGCCGGGCCCCAGACGAACTGCTGCACGTCCTCACACGCGCGCAGCACCTCCGTCCATCGAGCGGCGTGCAGCTTTCGTTCGTCCATGTACCGCAGGAGCGCGGGCAGGACCCTGAGGCCGTCGCGCGTCCGCGTTCCGTCCCACATGTCGTGCAGCACCGCGTCCGGCAGGGCGCGTACCGTCAGGCGTGTCACCGAGGCGGTGAACTTCGTCTCGTCCAAGTGCCGGGCCAGGTCCGGCCCCTGGGGGCCGTGGAGCGCCTGCTGCTCGGGGGTGGGGTGGTGGAGGTCGGGGAAGATGCCGCCGTTGAGCCAGGTCACCGAAGTGATCCGGTGCGGGCCGCGGGCCAGGAGTTCCTGGGCGACGGAGACCCCGTAGTCGTGGGCGACCAGGGCGGTGGCCGTGAGGCCGTCCAGCGCCCAGAGCGCCTCGACGAGGTCGGCCTGTTCGAGCACGGAGTAGGCGTGGGGGTCGGGCTTGTTGTTTTTGCCGAGTCCGAGGAAGTCCACCGTGGTCACACGGTGGCCCCGCGCCGCCAGGTGCGGTACGACGGCCGCCCAGTCGTACGAGGAGGAGGGGAACCCGTGCAGCAGCGTCACGGGAGGTCCCCCGTGCGGCCCGTCCCGCCGTACGAACACGACGTGGCCGAACCCCGGGAGACTCAGCCGGGCGCCACCGGCGAGCCAGTCCCGACGGGACCGTACGGTGCCGGCCATCATCCCTCCGATCGCCGGGGGGTGAGCCGCGCGCGGCGCACCCCGTGACTGTCACTCGTCATCCCGGCCGGGCCCGGCCCGGCCCGGCGCCACCTGGCGTCAGGCCGCGGAGCCGGTGGCGTCGTGGTCGGTGGACAGCGCGAGGGGCCGCCAGGCGTCGGCCTCCTTGCGGAGCTGGGCGATCTTGCCGTCCATCGCGGCGGCGCAGTCGCTGCCGAGCTGGGCGCGCATCGGCGGGTGGCCGGAGTCGGCGAGCTCGATCATGGCCCGGGCGCCCTTGACCGGGTCGCCGGGCTGGTCGTGGTTGAGGCCGGGGACGGCGTCGCGCACCGCGCCCGCGGTGGCGGCGTAGTCGTCGATCACCCGGCCCTCGGTGTGGAGGCTGGACGCGTCGAGGAAGTCGGTGCGGAAGTAGCCGGGTTCGACGATGACGACATGGATGCCCAGCGGGGCGAGTTCGTCGTGCAGGGCTTCGGAGAGCCCCTCCACCGCGAACTTGGTGGAGCAGTAGACGCCGAAGCCGGGCGCGCCGCGGAAGCCGCCGATGGAGCTGAGGTTGAGGATGCGGCCCGATCGCTGCCGGCGCATCACGGGTAGTACCGCGCGGGTGACGTTGGCCAGGCCGAAGACGTTCGTCTCGTAGACCGCGCGGAACGCCGCGTCGGAGGTCTCCTCCACCGCGCCCAGCACCCCGCGTCCCGCGTTGTTGACCAGGACGTCGATCCTGCCGAAGGCGTACACGGCCGCGTCGACCGCCGCGCGGGCCTGCGCCTCGTCGGTCACGTCCAGCGGGACCGCGAGCACCCGGTCGCCGTACGCGGAGAGCGCCCGCTCCACGTCGCGGGGGTGGCGTGCCGTCGCCACGACACGGTCGCCGCGGTCCAGCGCCTGACGGGCGATCTCCAGGCCGAATCCGCGGGCCGCGCCGGTGATGAACCAAGTGATCATGACAGCCACACTCCGGGAGTCAGTGCGCGATGAGGTTCTGGCCGCCGTCGATGTCGTACGTCCCGCCGGTGAGCGCGTCGTTGCACATGATGTGGGTGGCGAGCGCGGCGACGTCCGCCGGGCCGACGACCCGCCGGATGGGCAGCTCGGCGCGCAGTTCCTCGCGTCGGGCCTCGAGCTGGTCGCCCAGCAGCGACGCCGACAGGGAGGTGTCGACGTAGCCGGCGGCGATGAGGTTGACGCGGATCGGAGCCAGTTCGAGCGCCAGGTTCGCGGTGAGGGCGGGCAGGGCCGCGGTGAGCGTCGACGCGACGGCCATGCCGATGCCCGGGCGGCGGGCGCCCGTGCCGCCGATGAACAGCAGGGTGCCGCCGGGACGCACCTTGCCGGCGCTGTAGAGCGCCACTCCCAGGGTCATGGCCAGGCGCTCGCCGAAGTGGCGGCGGGCGGCGGCGAGGTCCATCTCGGCCAGCGGCATGTAGAAGGGGCCGCCGGCCGTGAGCAGCACGTGGTCGACCGTGCCGGGCAGGCCCTGGAAGAACTCCCGGAGCCGGTCGGTGTCGGTGGCGTCGAAGGCCGCCGTGCTGAGCGCGCGGAGCTCGTCCGCGGCCTGCCGCAGCCGTTCGGGGTTGCGTCCGACCAGGACGACCTCGCCGCCGCCGGCCCGCACGCGGCGCGCGGTCTCGAACCCGATGCCCGCGCTGGCCCCGATCACCACGACGGTCTGGCCCCTGAGGTCAGGGGGCTCCTGGTGCGCGTCGCCGCCCGTCATGGGCACCTCCGGTTGCCGTCCCGTCGTGGCTGCCGCCGCCGTCGTGGGGGTCAGACCAGCGTCTCGCCGCCGTGCAGCTGCGGGTACAGCGCCTCGACGCCCTCGGACAGCGCCGCCCGGACCCGCTTGGTGATGTCGTCGGCCAGCACCTCGTCCGCTCCGGCCGCCACCGCGTCGAGGGTGGCGCGCGCCACGGTGGCGGGATCCTCCTTCGGACCGGTCACGGCCGCGGCCATCTCCGTCGCGAGGTAGCCGACGTGGAGCGCCGTGACCTGCGTCCCCTGTCCGGCCAGCGCCACGCGCAGGGCATTGGTGACCGACCACTCGGCGGACTTGGCGGCGGCGTACCCGGCGGTGCGCGGGACGGCCAACCAGGACATCACGGAGAGCACGTTGACGATCGCGCCGCCCCCGTTGCGTCCGAGGACGGGAGCGAACGCCCTGCTCACGGAGAGGGTGCCGAGGACGTGCGTCTCGAACTCCGCACGGAACGAATCCAGCTCGGCGGTGAGGATGTCCGCCCGGGTCGTGGAACCCGCGTTGTTGATCAGGAACGTCACGTCGCCGGCCTGCTCGGCCGCGGCACGGACCGACTCCTGGTCGGTGATGTCCAACGCGATCGGGACGGCATCGGGGACGGAGACCTTCGCGGGGTCGCGGGCTCCGGCGTAGACCTTGGCCGTGCCGGCCTCGAAGAGCGCCCGCACGAACTGCTCACCGAGCCCGCGGTTGGCTCCGGTGACGAGGGCGACGGACCCTTGGACCTTCATGAGGCACCTTCCCGGCGAGCGGTCTCGTCCCGTCTCGGGGCTGCGCGCAGCCCGTGGTCGTCCTCCCTCCTCGAACGTATATCGCCCGGGTTGCCGCCACCACCTGGGGCGGCCCTGCCCCCGCCGGCCCCCGCCCGGAGCGCGACGGGGCGCCGTACGGGTGGCTGGGGCACCCCTTTGGCCGCGCTCACGGTGCCGTGGCCGCCATGGTCCGGAAACTGGTGTTCGGCAACGGAATGTCGTCGAGGAGGTCGGCGTGACGGGCGAGTCCCCCCGCGGGGCGGATCAGCAGGAGTCGTCGGGGGAGACGACCGAGACGACCGAGACGGCTGAGCCGAACGAGGCGCGGAGCGGGGCGGAGCCCACCGCGCTCACCGGCGGGCGCCGGACACTGCTGGACGAGCTGACGAACCCTCCTCCGCCACCCCCGCCGCCGCCCCCGGTGGCTCCGGAGCGCACCCCGGTGAGCCCGGCGAAGACCTGGCTCCCGGTCGTCCTGCTGCTGGGGCTGGTGTTCTGCGTGGTCCAGGCGCTGCGCCCGCTCCCGGCGCCCGCACTGAAGCTGACCGCGGCACCCTCGTACAGCTTCGGCGGCGAACGGCCGGCACTGCCGTGGCCCGCCGAGGGCCAGGCGGTGCTGGAGGCCGAGGGCCTGGGCCGGATCGGCGCGTTCGGCGAGCAGCGGCCGGTGCCGATCGCGAGCGTCGCGAAGGTGATGACGGCGTACGTCATCCTGCGCGACCACCCGATCGAGCAGGGCGGCACGGGCAGGACCGTCGAGGTCGACCGCAAGGCCGAGGACCAGTTCGGCACCGGGCAGTCGGAGGGGGAGTCCGTCGTCAAGGTGACCGCGGGGCAGAAGCTGAGCGAGTACGAGGCGCTGGAGGCCGTCATGCTGCCCTCGGCCAACAACATCGCCCGTCTGCTGGCCCGTTGGGACGCGGGTTCGGAGGAGGCGTTCGTGAAGAAGATGAACGCCACCGCCCGGGAACTCGGGATGGACGACACCACGTACACCGACCCGAGCGGCCTGGAGGCGACCACCGTCAGCACCGCGAGCGACCAGGTCAAGCTGGGGCACGCGGCGATGAAGGACCCGGTCTTCGCCGAACTCGCCGGCAAGACCCGCTACACGGACCTCAACGGCGACGTCCAGCGGAACGTCAACCAACTGCTCGGCTCCGAAGGCGTCGTGGGCATCAAGACGGGCAGCAGCACCAAAGCGGGCGGCAACCTCCTCTTCGCGGCAGTCCGCGACTTCGACGGCACGGAGCAGCTCGTCATCGGCGCGATGCTCGGGCAGCACAAGGCCGACATCCTCGACACGGTTCTGGGCCGCAGCGACACCCTGCTCCAGGCCGCGCTCGGGGCCCTCGCCTCGGAGACGGTCGTCAGGAAGGGCGAGGCCGTCGGCTACGTGGACGACGGCCTCGGCGGCCGGACCGAGGTCGTCGCGACCGAGGACGTCCGGGCGATCGGCTGGGGCGGCCTGAAGGTGGACATCTCCCTGGTCGCCCCCCGAAACGGCGTCCCGCACGCGGCGCCGGCCGGGGCCCCGGTCGGCACCCTCACCGTCGGCGACGCCGGCAGCGCCGTCAGGGTGCCGGTCGCCCTCGGCGGCCACCTGTCATCGCCGTCGTTCGGCTCGAAGCTCACCCGCCTCGGCTGACGCGGACCACGTGAGCCGGCGGGCGCCCGGATCCCGGATCCTCAGGCGAGGTAGTCGGCGACCAGGTCCGCGAACTCCTGCTCGGTGAGCACCCTCGTGCCCAGTTCCTGCGCCTTGGCGAGCTTTGACCCGGCGCCCTGTCCCGCGACGAGGATGGTGGTCTTCTTCGACACGCTGCCGGAGGAGGTGCCGCCCGCGTTGCTGACGAGCTCGTTCATCTCGTTGCGGTTCCGGCCCGCAAGGAGCCCGTTCATGCCGCCCGTGATGACGACGACCTGACCGTCCAGGGGCTTGGCCTCGCCGGGCGTGCCGGCGGAGGCCACCACGGGCTCGGTCATGGTGACGCCCGAGGCGACGAGCTTGTCGATGACGGCGCTCATGGCCGCGATGTGGGCCGCGATCTTGGGGGCGTTCGCCGCCGGTAGCTTGTGCACCGCGGCCAGTGCGTCGGCGTCCGCGGCGCGTATCGCGTCCATCGTGCCGAAGTGACGGGCTATCTCACGGGAGAGGGTGCGGCCGGTGCGGACGATGCCCAGCGCGCAGAAGACCCGGTTGAGGGGCTTGGTCCTGGCCGCTTCGATCTGCGCCACCACGGTGTCGGCACGCTTCTCGCTGCGGGTCGCGTCGACCAGTTGCTCTCGGGTGAGACCGAACAGGTCGGCCACGTCGGCGACCGCGCCGCCCTCGACCAGGGCCTCGAGGTAGGTGACGCCGAGACCGTCGATGTCGAGCTGGTCGCGGCCCACGGCGTAGCGCAGCGCGGCGAGGAGTCCGCATCCGCCGCCGGCGCCGCCCGCGCACTCCCAGCGTTCGCCGGAGGTGTCGATCTCACCGCCGCACGTCGGGCACGACTCGGGGAGGACGACCGGGCTCTCGTCGCCCGTGCGCAGTTCCACGACCGGTGCCTCGATGCGCGGGATGATGTCGCCGGCCTTCCACACCATGACGGTGTCACCGATCATCATGCCGCTGTCGCGGATGAACTTCGGGTTGTGGAGCGTCGCGTACCGCACGATGCTGCCGTCGACCTCGACCGGCTCCAGCACGGCGCGCGGCGCGATGACGCCGGTGCGGCCGACGTTCCACTCGACGGCGAGGAGCTTCGACTGCCGTACGGCGGCGGGCAGTTTGTAGGCCGTCGCCCAGTGCGGATGGCGCGTGGCGAACCCGGCCTCCTCCTGCTCCGCGACGGCGTCGGCCTTGATGACGACGCCGTCGATCCCGAAGGGCAGTTCCGCGCGCAGCGCCGCGATCTCGTCGACGCGGCGCTGGACCTCCTCCACCGTGGCGCACAGACGCGGTCCCACCGGCGTCGCGGCTGTGGTCTGCACCCCGGTCGCGGCGACGGCGTCCATCATCGCCGTGTGCGTGTCACCGGGCAGGCCGATGACGCCGTACGCGTAGAAGGTCGTCTCGATCACGTAGGGACGGTCCTTGGCGCGCAGCGTGCCGGCCGTGCCGTTGCGCGGGTTGGAGAAGACCTTCGCCCCGTGGGCCGTGCGTATGGCGTTGGCCGCCTCGAACTGCTGCCGGGTGAGCAGGACTTCCCCGCGCACCTCGAAGGTGGCGGGCGTGTTCAGCTCCCGGGGCAGGCCCACGATCGACCCGATCGCGTGCGAGACGTCCTCGCCGAAGGTGCCGTCGCCCCGCGTGACGAGCTGCGTCAGGCGCCCGTTCACGTACCGGGCGGCGATGGCAGCGCCGTCCAGCTTGGGCTCGGTGACGTAGCCGCCCCGCACCGGCGCCCCGAGCCGACGGGCGACGGACGCGTCCCACTTGGCCAGTTCCCCTGGGCTGAACACATTGTCGAGGGACAGCATGGGAACGGTGTGGGCGACGTCCCCCGTCGGCGCGGCACCGCCGCCCACCTTGCCCGTGGGGGAGTCCTCCCGGACGTCCTCGGGGTGCTCCACCTCGTAGTCGCGGATGCGCGAGGCCAGCAGGTCGTAGGCGGCGTCGTCGAGCGGGCTCGTCCCGTCGGCGTAGTAGGCGGCGCACGCATGCAGGGCCGTGTCCACGGCGGAACGGTAGTCCTCACGGGACATCAGCGGGGCAGCGATCACTGTCGTCATGTCCCGAATCCTGGTGCAGGGGTCTGACATTGGGCCCCGGAGCGGCGACCGGCCTGTGGAAAACCTCACCCCCGCCGACCGGCCACGGCTTTCCGTCCGGCCCCGCGCCTTTGGGCCGGCCCGCCGTCACGAAGTCGCGGTACTCGTCCTGGACGATGCCCGCGTTGACCCAGCGCGCCCGGAGCGCGCCCGTCAGCTTCTCGGCGATCGCCAACGCGATCCGCGGATCGTCGGCCGGACCTCGACGCATCGGACGCCGGGGCGGTCGGGCGTTCCCACCGGCCCGAGGAACTGTTCCACCGAACGGCCCCTTCTCAGGGCCCCGACAGCGAAGGACTCCGCCAAGTAGCGCACACCCACAGGGTACGGGGCCTCACGCGGGCTCCTTGCCGATGCCGCCGGAGGCCTTGCACAGCAGGCGGGCGGCGCCGTCGGCGAGTTCCCGGACGACGTCGAGGGCGGACTCGACGCGGGTCACCGTGCCGACCGCCTCGCCCGCGTAGAGGGCCATCGCGTCCAGGTGTCCGGTCGTGGTCCGCAGGGGGCAGACCGGGCTGGACGCGGGGATGGGCACGGGCACGCCGCCCAGCACCGCCTCGCCCGCGATGTCGGAGTCCAGGTTGCGGGCGCGTTCGGCACAGCCGGTCAGGACGCGGTGCGGTGCGTCCGGCCATCCGGCCGAGAACTGCGTCGTCAGTTCGGTGTCGCCGGCGCCCGCCCTGATCAGGGCCTCCTTGTACTCCGGGTGCGCGTCGGACTCGTGCGTGGCCACGAACCGCGTGCCGATGCGGGCCGCGTGCGCCCCGGCGGCCAGCACCGCGGCGACCGACCGCGCGGTGCCGATGCCGCCCGCCGCGACGACGGGGACGTCCACCGCGTCGAGCACGTCGTCGAGGAGCGGCAGCAGGGGCCGCACCCCGCGCACGTGACCGCCCGCCTCCCTGCCCTGGACGACGACGAAGTCGCACCCCGCGTCGGCCGCGGCGCGCGCCTCCTCGACCGAGCCCACCTGCCACGCGGCCAGCGCCCCGCCGCGTTTGGCCCGCGTGACCAGGCGCGGGACGGGATCCGCGTAGAAGAACTCGACGACCGGCATCAGCTCCGCGGCGACGTCGACGCACGCCTCGTCATCGAGCAGCGGAAGGATGAAGTTGACCCCCACCGGGCGGGACGTGCGCCGCCGTACCGCGTCGAGCAGTTCGGTGAGCACGGGAGCGGGCACCATCGGGTAGCCGACCATGCCGAGGGCCCCCGCGGCGGACACCGCGTCGGCGAGGTCGAGCCCGCTCACCCAGCCCATGCCGGCCAGCTGGATCGGCACGTCGCAGCCGACGAGATCGGTGAACCGGGTGCGCAGGGGGATGGGTACGGTCGCCATGTTCTGATGCAAGCGTCCGCCCTCGCGGTGCCGCCACTGCGACGCGTCGCGCGGGCGGAGCGTCACCCTGACGGCCGACGGCGCCAGCGGGGACGTCAGGCGGCTTCGACGGGGTGTCGCCGTACGAAGTCGAGGACGGTCCACGCGACGAGGGCGGGATCCTCCAGGGGCATCGCGTGGCTGACGCCCGGCAGCGTCACCTGCTCGGCGCGGGCCAGACGCCCGGCCAGCGCGCGGTTCCGTGCCCGGTAGGGACTCCCCAGGCGCTCCCCTTCGCCGCCCGCCACCAGGAGCGCGGGCTGGCGCACGGCCTCGAGTCCGGCGGCGTCCGCGTCCCATGCGGCGAAGGCCGCTCGCTCGTGATCGAAGAAGTACCGGCCGCTGAGGACCGACCTGCGGAAGCCGTCCGAGCCGAGCGCGCGGGTCATGACGTCCAGGTAGCCGGGGGCACACACCCTCCCCGGGAAGTGGCCGTAGGCCCGCGCCAGGTCGCCCTCCTCCGCGGCGGCGACGGCCCGTCGCATGGCGTCGCTCTCCGGCTCGTCGGGGGCGTACGGCAAGGCCGGTTCCAGCAGCACCATCGACCGCACGAGCTGCGGGTGCGCGGCGGCCAGTTGCAGGGCGAGGGTGCCCCCGGTGGAGTGGCCCACCACGTGGGCCGGCCCGGTCCCCCGCGCGTCGAGGACTTCCGCGAGGTGCCGGGTGTGGTCGGCGACGCTCAGTTCGCCGCTCAGGTCCCGGCTCCGTCCGTACCCGGCGCGGTGGGTCCGCACGACCCGGAAGCCGGGCAGCAGCCCGGCGAGCGGCGCGAACCAGTCGGCGCCGAAGGAGGCGTGGACGAGCAGCACCGGCTCGCCGTCCCCCTCGTCCCAGAAGGCGATGTCCGCGTCTGGTGTCAGGAGATGGTGTTCCGCCGGCATGAGCATCGCCTCGGTGTGGGCTGCCTTATGTATTGGTTTGTGCAACTTCACGAGAGGTGGACGTGTTCCCGGCGGGGCCGTTTCCGCGGTGGACGGGGCCATGGGCGTCGTCGCAGTGCGCTGTCGTGGTGCCGTCCCGGCGTTCGCCGACGGTGAGGAGCTCGGCGGGTGCGTGGTCGACCTGCAGGGTGGTGTGCGTGAGGCCGTAGTCGGCGTCGAGCAGGCCCTCCAGGTCGTGGCGAACGGCGTGGCAGTCGCCGCCCTGCCGGACCAGGACGTGCGCGGACAGCGCGGGCTGTCCGGAGGTGATGGTCCAGATGTGCAGGTCGTGGACCTCGGTGACGGCTTCGTGCGCGGCCAGCTTGTCGCCGACCTCGTCCGGGTCGAGGCCGGAGGGCGCGGCTTCCAGGAAGATGCGGCCGGACTCCCGGACCAGTCCGTAGCCCGCCTTGACCATGAGCCCGACGACGACGAGCGTCGCGATGGCGTCGATGCGGGCGAAGCCGGTGAGCAGGACGACGAGGCCCGCCACGGCCGTGCCGATGAAGGCGTACAGGTCGTTCAGGACGTGCTGGAAGGCCCCTTCGACATTGAGGGAGGTGCGGTTGGCCCGTGACAGGCACCAGGCCGCGGCGATGTTGACGGCGATACCGGCCAGCGCGGTGACCAGGACCAGGCCGCCCTCCACGTCCGGGGGTGAGACGAGCCGCCGCACGGCCTCGTAGGCCAGCCACGCGGCCAGCAGCAGGAGGGTGATGCCGTTCGCCTGGGCGGAGAGGATCTCGGCGCGCTTGAGGCCGTAGGTGAAGCCGCCCCGCGCCGGACGGGCCGCCAGGCGCATGGCGACCAGGGCCAGCACGATGGACGCGGCGTCGGTGAGCATGTGCGCGGCGTCGGAGAGCAGCGCCAGCGACCGCGCGACCAGGCCGATGACGACCTCGATGGTCATGAACCCGGCGATCAGGCCCAGCGCGATGCCGAGCCAGCGGCGGTCGGCGTCCTGGGACACGCCGTGCGAGTGGCCGTCGTGGCCGCCGGCGCCGTGCTGATGGCCGTGGTCGTGGCTGTATGCGCTCATGACGGACGTCATCCCCTTTTCCCGGTGCCGGAACCGAAGGGAAACACACCGGTGCGCCGGTCCGCAAAGGCTGCACCGGTGACCGTTGTCAACACCAATAGCACGCCGTTGACCTGCGGGAACACAATCCGGGCGCACGCGCGCGCGGGACCCGTCACGCCGATGGCGCCGTGAGGGCGAGCGCACGGGCCAGGCCCAGCAGGTCCGTGCGCAGCCTGGGCGCCCCGAGTTCGGGGAGGAGGGCGCCGACGTGTTCCGCGGACAGGACGGCGAGGAGGTTGTGGGCGGTGGCCTGCGGGTCGGGGGCGGTGCCGAGCAGGGACGTCAGGTGGCCGTGCCAGAAGCGGTAGGCGGCGGTGCGGTATCGCGCGCCCGGGTGCGCGGTCTCGGAGGCGCGCAGGAGGTCCAGGTGCCGGGCCACGTGGTCGCGGTAGGCGCCGACGAACGCCGCGAGACGGTCCGCGGCCGGCGCCCCGGGGCCCAGCGGGGGCGGTCCGCCGAGTGCCGCTTCGCGCAGTTCGCGTTCGCGGGCGGCCAGGAGTGCGGCGGCCAGTCCGGACCGGTCGCCGAAGCGCCGGTAGACCGTGCCCTTGCCGACGCCCGCCGCGGCGGCGACCCGGTCCATGGAGACGCCGTCCGCGCCGTGTTCGGCGAAGAGGAGTGCGGCGGCCTTGAGTATCGCGGCGCGGTTGCGCGCGGCGTCGACCCGCTCCCTGCGGGGCGGGTCGTGGTCGTGCCTCACGTGGGGACTCCTGGCCGAAGCATGTCGTGCTGGTGATGTGGCCGGGCCCGCCGTGGTCATCGGAGGCGCCCGGGAAGCACGATGGTGGCAGCGCCGCGTCGTCCGGGGCATCGGGAGGATTCCCGAATCCCATGGCCCCCCGCCGGCCCGGGGTCACGGCCTTCCGACGCGGGCGAGGATGATCGCGTAGCGGCACTCGGCATCGCTGGTGTTGGCGAAGACGTGCGCGACGGGTTCGTCGATCTCGATCGAGTCGCCCGCGTCGAGCTCGTGGACCGCATCGCCTTCGTGGAAGGTCAGCCGGCCTTCGAGCACCCAGACGGCCACCCGTTGGAAGGCCAGGGACGCCGCCGGATACGGCACACGCGCCCCTGGCGGCAGGTGGACCTCGGCGATGTCCGCGGGGAAACGCGGCCCGGTGATCTGGCGCCGGCGGTATCCCGTGGCGGGATCGTGCCACTCCGTGGCGTCGGCCACCCGGTGCACCCCGGTCTCCTCGGCCGGGGTGAGCAGGGCGGAGAGGGGGACCTGGAAGGCGGCGGCCAGCTTGCCGAGCACGACGGCGGTGGGGCTGCTCTCGGCGCGCTCGATCCGGTTGATCATCGCGCGGGACACACCGGAGGCGTCCGCGACCTGCGCCAGGGTCCATCGGCGCCGTTCCCGTTCACTGCGGATGCGGGCCGCGATCTGCATGACCAGAGGATCTACTATGTTGGACACATCTTCTAATATATAAGAAAGGAGGCCCGCACGGCACGCCGCGTACCTCGGCGAACCCGCGAACCCGCGAACGCCGTCCGCGGCATCCGCACCGTCGTGCGCCGACGCGGGTTCCACGGCCCCGGGACTGCCGGTCCCTGACCGCCCGTTCGTGAATCGCACCTGTTGGAGGACCCATGGAAATCGGTCTCGCGCTGCCCACCGCCGGGCCGCAGACCTCGCCGGAGACCATCGTCAAGGTCGCCGAGGAGGCCGAACGGCTCGGCTACTCCGCCCTGTGGACGTTCGAACGCCTGCTCCGCCCGCTCGAGAAGGTCGTGCTGTGGACGGGGGGTGAACCCGCGATGCTGCCGGAGTTCTACGGCTCGACGTACGAACCGCTGGAGACGCTGAGCCACATCGCCGCCGTGACCGAGCGGATCAAGCTGGGCACCGCGATCCTGGTGGCTCCGCTGCACGTGCCCGTGATGCTGGCCCGCCGGCTCGCCACCCTGGACCGGTTCAGCGGCGGCCGGGTCATCGCCGGCCTGGGACAGGGGTGGCAGCACAACGAGTTCGAGACGGCGAACGTGCCGACCAGCCGCAGGGGCGCCCGCACGGAGGAATTCATCACGGCGATGCGGGCCGCGTGGGGCCCCGACCCGGTCCGGCACGAGGGCGAGTTCTACCGGATCGCACCGTCGCAGGTGAATCCCAAGCCGGTCCAGGCCCGCGTTCCGGTGCTGCTGGCCGCGAACGGGCCGGCCGCCGTCAGGCGAGCCGCCCGGATCGCGGACGGCCTCATTCCCATCACCACCTCGGCGCGGGAACTGCGCGGCATCGTCTCCGCGTTCCACGAGGCCGCCCGGGAGGCGGGCCGCGACCCCGCGGACCTCATGGTGGTCAACCAGGTGCCCTGGCCGACCCCGGTCACCCGTGAGCCGCTCGGGGAGGGCCGGCCCTTCCTCGGCGGATCACCCCGGCAGATCGCCGAGGACCTGGTGGCCGCCCGTGAGACCGGTGCGACCCAGGTGTACCTCGCCGCCGGCCAGGGCCTCGGGCTCGACGTGGGTCTGCAGGCCGCCGACGTGGACCGATGGCTCGGGCTGCTCGGTGAGGTGATCGAGGAGGCCGACCGCCTCGGCGTCCTCGAGCCGTGAGGACCGGCGTCCGGCGGGCGGCCGTGCCGTCTCCGCGGTTGCGGTCCGGCCCGGGTCAAGGCCGCCCGTCAGCACCCCCGGGGGAGCGCGGGAGCCCGTGACGGTGCGCCATCGCCGCGGCCTCGGTGCGGCTGGAGGCACCGAGCTTGGCCAGGATGTTGGATACGTGGGTGCTCGTCGTCTTCTGCGAGATGTAGAGCTCCTCGGAGATCCGGCGGTTGCTGTGGCCCTTCGCGACCAGCCCCAGCACCTCCGACTCGCGCGGGGTGAGCCCGAAGGGCGCCGGTTCGTCGGCCGTGGCGCTCGCGGGCGGCTCATGATCCTCCGCCGGGTCCGTGCCGGCCCGGCGCAGCAGCGCTTCGACGTCTGCGAGGAGCAGGCCCGCCCCGAGGTCGCCGGCGATCCGCCGGGCCCGGCCCAGCCGGTCGAGCGCCGCGGCTCGGCGCTGGTGGCCGGCGAGGAGGGCGCGGCCCTCGCCGAGGAGTGCCGCGGCCGACTCGTAGGGACGGTCCAGGGCCGCGAAGGCGGCCACGGCACGGGACCACAGGGCCGGGTCGTCGTCCCCCTCGGCACGCCCCAACTCCGCCTGCAGCAGCCGCTCGTACCCCGCCCAGACGGGGAAGACGACGTCGAGCCGGCCGGCTGCGCGGCGTATCGCGGCGAGGACGTCGGGCGAGGGCCCGTCCAGGGAGTCGCAACGGCGGGCCTCGGCCTCGACCGCCGCCGCGGTGCGCAGCAGCGGCAGCGACCAGCGGACGGGTCCGGTGGTCAGGCCCGCCGCGTCGGCCCGCAGGAACTCGGCCCGGGCGTCCGCCAGACGGCCCTGACCCGCCGCGATCCCCATCGTGCAGTGGCTGAGTGCGACGAGGAGCTGGGCCCGGAGCCGCTCGGTGCCGCGCAGTTCGTCGGCGAGCGCCAACTGCCGGGCGGCGCCGTCGGCGTCCCCGCGGTGGAGCAGGTGGTACGCGCGGCGGGCCGCGAAGGTCCAGCGCGGCAGGTGCGAGCGGGCGACCGCGGCGGCCTCGTCGAGGGCCGCGTCGGACTCCGCCCAGCGGCCCAGGGAGAAGAGGCTGATCGACCGGTTGGAGTGCACCCACGCCTCGTGGTCGGCCAGGCCGAGCGAGCGGCAGAGCGCGATGCCGTGGTCGGCGGCCGCGACGGCCTCCTCGGAACGGCCCATGCCCTCCAGGATCGACGGCAGGTTCTGGTTGGCCCGCCCGGCGATGCCGAGCTCGCCCAGTTCCTCCGCCCGCCGTCTGACCTCGTACAGCTCGCCGATGCCGGCGCCGTCGCCGTCCGTCTCGGATTCCAGCAGGCACCTGGTGATCCGGGCGTGCAGTTCCAGTGCCTCGGCGCCCACGGCGGCCGCGTACCGGACGGCCTCGTCGGTGGCGGCCCGGTTGTCCGGACCGGGGCGGTGGACGGCGCTCCAGTTGGCGATGTGGACCAGGACGTCGGCGTGGACCGGCGAAGGGGTCAGGCCCTCGACGAGTTTCCGCGCGGTCTCGAGGTCCTGCCATCCGTCGCCGCGGTTCAGTCCCTGGATCAGCCGCGAACGCTGGGTCCGGAACCACGCGGCGCGCAGCCGGTGCGGCTCGTCCTCCGGCGGCGGGCCGGCCAGCGCGGTGTCGGTCAGGCGCAGGGCCTTGTCGAGGCTGCCGTTGTGGTGCGCGGCGACGACTGCGGTCGCGAGCAGGTCCAGGCGCGCGGGCCCGGTCGTGTCGTCCGCGTTGCCGGGGCCGCCGCGCGGGTACGTCTGCGGGCAGCGCGGGGCGGGCAGCGCCGCGCGGGCCTCGTCCGGGACCCGGTCCCACAGCTGGAGCGCGCGCTCCAGGTGCCACAGCTGCTCGGTGTAGGCGTAGCAGTGACGTGCCTCCTCGGCGGCCGTGACGCTCATGCGCAGGGCCTTCACGGAGTCGTGCGCCGCGTGCCAGTGCCGGGCCAGGCGGCAGGACAGCTCCACGGCGGGCACGAGTGTGGGCTCGGCCTCCAGGGCGTGCGCGTACCGGCGGTTGATCAGCGCGCGCTCGCCCGGCAGCAGGGTCTCGCTGACGGTCTCGCGCACGAGCGAGTGCCGGAACCGGTAGTCGGAGCCGCCCGGTTCGGGGACGAGGACCTGGGCGAGGACGGCGGCGCGCAGTCCCTCGATCAGCTCGTCCTCGGGCAGGCCCGCCACCTCCCGCAGCAGCGTGTACCCGGTCACCGATCCGCCCTCGGCGGCCGTGCGGAGGATGCGCTGGCTGGTCTCCGGCAGCGACTCCAGGCGGGTCAGCAGCACGTCGCGGAGGTCGTGGAGGTCGTGGAGCCCCGGGCCCGGGCGGTCCCGGCCGCCTGCGGCGAGTTCCTCGACGAAGAAGGCGTTGCCGTCGGAGCGGGCGAAGACGTCGTCGAGGACGGCCGGGTCCGGTGGCGTCCCGAGGATTCCGGTCAGCTGTCCGCCGACCTCCCCGCGGGTGAACCGGGGGAGCGCGACACGGCGTACGGACCTGAGCCTGCCCAGCTCCGCGAGCAGCGGGCGCAGCGGGTGCCGGCGGTCGATGTCGTCGGACCGGTAGGTCCCGAGGAGCAGCAGCCTGCCGCGCCGCCGGGTGCGGAACAGGTAGCTCAGCAGCTTGCGGGTGGAGGCGTCCGCCCAGTGCAGGTCCTCGATGACGAGCACGACCAGGCGGTCGGCGGCGAGGCGTTCCAGGACGCGGGTGGTCAGCTCGAAGAGCCGGGTCACGTCGTCGTCCCGCTGGTCGGCGGGCGGCTCGCCGCCGGGGTCGGGCAGGATCCGGGCGAGCAGGTCCTCGTGGCCCGCGCTCGCCGCCCGCACCTCGTCGGGCAGTCGCTGCCACAGGACGCGCAGGGCCTCGGAGAACGGCGCGAACGGCAGGCCGTCGCCGCCGAGCTCGACGCAGCCGCCGACCGCCGCGACGGCCGCCCTCGTCTCCAGGGACCGCAGCAGTTCCCCGACCAGCCGTGTCTTGCCGACCCCGGCCTCGCCCCGGACGAGTACGGCCTGCGGTTCACCGCCGTCCGCCGTCTCGGCGGCCCGCAGCAGCTCGGCGAGCTCGGCCCGCCGGCCCACGAAGACGGGGCTGACGCGCTGGCGTGCCGAGGTGGGGGCGCTCATCTGGGGAGACCTGTGGGGACCTGTGGGTGGTGACCACCGGGTGCCGGGGGCGGCGTCCCGGTCGTGGTCGTGCGGACAATTCTCGCCGAAGGGTAACAAGCCGTGGTTCCTGCCCGTCCGGGAGAGCTGGGCGACCCCCGTGGCGAGCCCCCCCGACTGGCTCGGCCACGGGGCGCTGCGTTCGCGGGCGGGGGTCCCCGCGAAGCGGCGGCTCCGACGGAACGGCCGGGGCGGAGCGCCTCCGATGCTGGCGGAGCGGGGCCGTCCGCGCATCGGGAGAACTCTTGATCGTCCGCCGGCTCCGGCCGGGCGGTGGCGCGGGCCGGACTCCGCGGCAGGATACGGATTTCTCCCGATGCCCTCGAAGCCCCGCCGCTGGGAGCATGCGAAGAGCTCTTGCGCGATCTTCATCTCCCATTACAATCGAGGCTTCAGCAGTGGTACGGACAGTCAGCGAGCCCATGGCCGATGTGCGCGACATGTACATGGCGCACACGATGATGCGCCGGGAGTTCCGCCTTCTCCCGCAACTCGTCCGGGAGGTGGAAGCGGGCGACGTCGGGCGCGCCGGGGTCGTGGCGGACCACGCCGACAAGCTGTGCCTCGTCCTGCACCTCCATCACGAGGGCGAGGACGAGGTGCTGTGGCCGCGTCTCCTGGAGCGGAGCGGTGCGCGGACCGCCGCCATCGTCCCGACGATGGAGGAGCAGCACCACGGCATCGACGCCGCGCTCACCGAGGTCACCGGCCTCCTCGCGGGGTGGCGCACCACCGCACGGGACGGCGAGACCCTCGCCGCGGCCCTCGAGGTGCTGCTCGACCGGCTCCTGGAGCACATGGCCCTGGAGGAGAAGGAGATCCTTCCGCTGGCCGAGGAGTACATCACCGCGGCCGAGTGGGCCGGGCTCGGCGAGCACGGCATGGCCAACAGCCCGAAGAAGGACCTGCCGCTGGCCTTCGGCATGGTGATGTACGAGGGCGACCCCGCGGTGATCAAGGCGGTCCTCTCGCACGCCCCGCTGGTGCCCCGGCTGATCATGCCGCTCCTGGCCCCGCGCCTGTACGCCTCGCACGCCAAGCGCGTGTACGGGACGCCGACCCCGCCCCGCGTCGGGGCCTGACCCGGTCGCCGTCCGTCGGGGCGTACGCGGTACGCCCCGCTGGGCCCGCCTTCGGCGCGGGCCCAGCGGGGTGCCCGGCCACGGCTGCCCCGGTCCGCCTCAGGCGCCCGCGGGGAAGGCGTGCTTCCTGCCGCCGGTCACGGCCGCCGCGGCGGCGACCAGCAGGGCCAGCGAGGCCCAGGTGATGGACGCCGTCCCCAGGTCCGCGACCAGGAGGCCGCCGGCGAGGCCGCCCAGGGCGATGGACGAGGAGAAGACCGTGATGGTGATCGACTGAGCGACGTCGGCGGCCGCCCCCGTCGCGTTGATGGCGGCGCCGATGAACAGGCTGGGGGAACTGCCGAAGGCGAAGCCCCAGGCCGCGACGGCGACGTAGACCAGCGCGGGCACACCGGAGGACACGGCGAGCACGAGCACGGCCAGCGCCAACAGGGCGGTGCTGCCCACGACGAGCCTGCGCAGGTGCCGGTCGATGTGGGTGCCGACGATCAGGACGCTCAGGATCGACGTGACGCCGAAGTCGAACAGCACCCAGCCCGTCCGCGCGCCCATGCCCAGGTACCCGAGCAGATCGGTGACGTAGGTGTACAGGATGTTGTGGGCGACCATGTACGTCGCGAGCGCGAACAGGATGGTGCGCAGCCCCGGTACGCGCAGGACCTGCGGGACGGTGAAGCGCTCGTCCGCCGACCGGCCCGGCAGGTTCGGCAGCGTCGCCAGGATCCACACCATGGTCAGCGCGGTCAGTACGGCGGAGGCGTGGAAGGCGAGCTGCCAACCGCCGAGCCCGCCCAGCCAGGTGCCCAGCGGGACGCCCAGCGCCAGCGACACCGGGGTTCCGGCCAGGGTGATGGCGATGGCCCGGCCCTGCCGTCCCTCGGGGGCGAGCCGGGCGGCATAGCCACCGAGGAGGGGCCAGACCAGCCCGGTGCCCAGGCCCGCCACGAACCGGATCACGAGGGTGAGCGCGTAGTCGCCGGACAGCGCCGTGAGCGCGTTGGTGACGGCGACGGTGCCGAGCGCGAGCTGCAGCACGTTCTTGCGGGGCCACTTGGCCGTCAACCGGGTCAGGGGGATCGCACCGATCGCGGTGGCGAGGGCGTAGACCGTCACGGTCTGGCCGGTGAGCGACACGCTCGTGCGGAGCGTGCCGCTGATCTCCGGCAGCAGGCCGGCGGGCAGGCATTCGGTGAGGATGCCGACGAACCCGCTGAGGAAGAGGCCGAAGAGGGCCCTCCCGGGAAGGCCGTTCCGTCCGCGTGCTGCGGTGGACGGAGCTGTGGTGGTCGTTTCCGTCATTCTTCCTGGTCCATGTGCTGTGGGTGACCCGCCGACACACGGGCGGACGGGTCCGGACGGCACGCGATCCGCCGCGGCGGATCGCGTGGCCCCGGGCGGTCGTCCCCGGGGGTCCGTCCAGGCTGCTCCGGCCGCACGGTGCTACCCAGAGCCCCGCTCCGCCTACGTCCCGTGTGCCTACCACCGGCAGGGACAGGCTCCGTCCGGGCTGCGGCGCGATACTGGGGCGCATGGCCGTCCGTCCCGAGTTCCGCACCGATCCGGAAGCCGTGCCGGAAGGCGTGCCGGATCCCGGTCCGGGACCCCGCCCCCGGCGCGACCTCGACGCGCGCGCGGAGCTCAACGAGTTCCTGCGCACCCGCAGGGCCCGGCTCAAGCCGGCCGACGTGGGGCTCGCCGAGTACGGCCGGCGCCGGGTACCGGGCCTGAGGCGGGAAGAGCTGGCGCAGCTCGCCGGGGTGTCCGTGGCGTACTACACGCGCCTGGAGCAGGGCAACGTCCACAACGTGTCCGAGGAGGTGCTGGACGCGATCTCCCGGGCGCTCCGGCTCTCCGAGACGGAACACGCCCACCTGCTGCACCTGGCCCGGCCCGGGCGGCGCGGGCGCCGGCCCGCGGCGGCCCGGCGCGGGCCGGTGCGGCCCGCGGTGCGCGAACTGCTGTCGGCGCTGGAGGGCGTGCCCGCGTACGTGTGGGGCCGGCGCAGCGACGTACTGGCATGGAACAGCACGGCGTCCGCGCTCTTCGGCGACTGGGCCGAGCGCGCCCCGGAGGAACGCAACTGGGCCCGGATCACCTTCCTCGACCCCGCGGCACGACGGCTGTTCGCCGACTGGGAGGCCAAGGCCGCCGACGTGGTCGGCCAGTTGAGGATGGACGCCGGTCAGCACGTCGACGATCCGCTGCTCGCGGCACTGATCGGGGAACTGTTTATGAAGAGCGATGACTTCCGGACGCTGTGGGCGGCCCACGACGTCAGGCGGAAGTCGCACGGCACCATGCGGCTGCTGCACCCGCTGGCGGGCGCGCTCAGCCTCCGCTACGAGACCCTCGCGCTCCCCGGCGACCCGGAGCAGTCGCTGTCCACGTACCACGCCGAACCCGGTTCGGCGTCGGAGGAGGCGCTGCGCCTGCTGGCGAGCTGGGGCGCGGACGCCTCCCGGGACCGCTCCGCCGGCCCGCGGGGCTGATCCCACCGGACACGCGCCTCACCCCGCGGCGAGCGGCAGGCGCGGTGCCGGCCAGTCCGGCTCCCACCGCCAGGCCGACCACAAGGCGGCGTCGCCGAAGGGCCCGGAACGCTGCTCCACCATCGCCGGCACCTCTTCGCGTGCGGCCTCGACGGCACGGTGTTCGGCGTCCGTGACGACGCCGAGCCTGCGGGCGTGGGCGTATTCGTCCTCGTCCTTCCACCGCTGGCCGGTCAGATCGGGGGTGACGACCAGGTCCACGAAGAGGTCGAAAGTGTCGAACCCGCCGGTGTTCCGGATCATGGGGCGCTCGAAGTTGACGTACCAGTTCCGCAGACCGGCCTCGTCGTAGAAGGCGTTGACGCTGAACCAGGCGGTCGGCGGCTTCCACATCCGCAGCTCGGTCTCCCGCCACCGCCCCCGCGTGAGCTCCCACCGCCCCGAGCCGAGGGCGTCCATCGCGCTGGCGCGTCCCGGGCCCGCCCCGGCGGCGCGGGCCCGCGCGTACGGTACGGGCAGACGGGTCTCCGCGCCGGGAGCGCAGGCGGTCACCAGGGCCGTGCCGGTGTCGGAGAGGACGCGGAGAGCGTGCTCGCTCCACACGCGGCCGCCGCAGTGCACATCGCGGCGCACCGCCGTCTGCCCGGCCCGCAGGGTGCCCATCGCCGTCTCCCTCGTCCCGTCCGCCGCGGGCCTCCGTTCGAGTGGCCGCCCCGTGGCCGCCGACGCGGCACGCGGCTCCGCGCCGGGATCTCGGCTTCACTCGGTGGTGCCCACGCAGTTTCGTACCCGGATCGAACGGTGTGCCAGTGAGGATGACCGGTACCAGCGCGCGCAGCCGCGGCGCCACGGCCCCGCTGGAAGGGCGCGTGGCCGTCGTCACCGGCGCGGCCCGAGGAGTGGGCGAGGCACTCGCGCGGCAGCTTTCGGAACTCGGCATGCGGGTCGCACTGCTGGGCCGCGAGGAGACGACCCTGAGCGAAGCGGCCTCCTCACTGCCCAACCCGAACATCTTCGTCGAGGCCGACGTCACCGACCGCACCGCGCTCGACACCGCCGCCGACCGGGTGGAGGCCGAACTCGGCCCCGCCAGCGTGGTGGTGGCCAACGCCGGGATCGCCGCCGGCGGACCCTTCGCCCGGACCGACGCCGACCTCTGGCAACGGGTCGTCGACGTCAACCTGATCGGCGCCGCGAACACGGCCAGGGCCTTCCTCCCGCAGTTGACGCGCACCCGCGGCTACTTCCTGCAGATCGCCTCGACCGCCGCCTTCTCGGCCGCCCCGCTGATGAGCGCCTACTGCGCCTCCAAAGCCGGTGCCGAGTCCTTCGCCCAGGCCCTGCGCGGCGAGGTCGAGCCCGACGGCGTCACCGTGGGCATCGCCTACCTCCACTGGACCGGCACCGACATGATCACCGGCCTCGACGACCACCCCGTGCTGAACGCCCTGCGGCGGAACCAGCCACCGTTCGCGCGCCGCGTCCACCCGCCCGCCCAGGTCGCCGACCGGCTCGCCGCCGGTATCGCCCGCCGTGCCCACCACGTCTACGCACCGGCCTGGCTGCGCTGGTGCCAGCCCCTGCGACCGCTGTTCCCCCCGGTGGTCTCCTGGATGGCCCGACGCGAGCTGCACGCACGCTCCGACGCCGAACTCGGCACCGCCACCGGCGTCATGGGGGCCGGCGGCCGCGCCGACTGGGACGCCTTCACGTCGTCCGACTCGCCGCGGAAGCAGGCGTGATTCCGATGTCGCGCGGAGCGGCGAGGTACGTCATCATTCCCCTCCGGCAGACGGAGGACGGGACCACGTGGAGCACCTGATCGCCCTGGACGAGAACGGCCGCATGGTCCCCACCGACCAAGAGACGCCGGCCCGGACGGTCGCCGGACTGCTCGACGGCCCACTCGACCAGCCGGCGCTGCTGCGCCGGGCAGGTGTGGGACTCCTCGTGCTGGGCCGCCGCGAGGAGGCCGTCGACCTGCTGGAGCGGGCCTTGGCGCACGCGGACGACAGGCTCGCCATCGCCGTCCACATCAATCTGGGCGACGCCCACCGTTACTGCGGTGAGCCGGACGCCGCGGAACCCCACTATCAGCGGGCGCTTGACCTCTCCGAAGCCCATGCCCCGGAATTGCTCTCCTTCTGCTTCCAGCACCTGGGCAAACAACGCCTGGACCAGGGAAGGACCGCGGAGGCCCGAGCCCTGCTGGAGATGGCGCTGCGTCAGCGGCGGGCCGAGGGAAATCCCTCCCTCGTCGCCGCCACCGAGACCGCGCTGCGCCTGGTCGACCGGGCCGAAGCCGTGGAGAGCGCGGCCGACGGGAGCGCATCCCGGGCACGGTGAGCGGTCGTGTCGAGTGGCGGCCCATCAGCGGGGAGGACGTCGTCCGGTGAGCCCCTGCCACCGGTCGCGGGCGGCTTCGAGGTCCGCGAGCGCTTCGGCGAGCGCGGGGTCGCGGCGCCGGCGGGCGGTCACCAGGACCAGCTGCCTGCGGGCTTCCCGGGCGCGGCCGGTGTCCGCGTGGGCCGCCTTGAGGGCGTCCTCCGCCTTCTTGACCGACGTGGCGAGCCCGATGAGGAACGTGCTCTCCGTGGCGACCGCGTTCTCTATCCGGACGCCGAAGCCGCGCACGCTGTCCTCGGCGTGCTCACCGGGCGGGTAGGACTGCAGGTGGACCGCGTCCGGCCGCCTGAGGTAGATGTGGTTGCCGACCGCGCTGTGCTCGAACCGGACCTGCAGTCCGTCCAGGGGCAGGACCTTCGTCTTCGGCCCGGATATCACCATCACGTGTTCGTGCAGGGACACTTTGCCGAGCGCCGCGACGAAGGCACCCTTGCCGGGCCGGCGCAGCCGCGCGAGGTGCCGCTCGGCGTCGCCGACGCGCCGCCGGTGCGCGCGGTCGGCCCGGGCCACCCGCGCCCGTGCCCCGGCCAGTTCGCGCCGCGCGCCGCGCCGCAGCGTGCGGACGGTCCGCCGGGCGCGGTCCAAGGCGTCCCTGTCGGCGTCATGACGGCCGGAGAACGCGAATCTCCAGCCGCCGGGGTATCGGTGGAGCCGCCGCCCGACTCCAGCGAGCACGAGGATCACGATGGTCAGGGTCATCCCCACTGTGCCCACGGGCCCACCTCACCCAGTGACAGCCGCCAGGGTGCTCGGGCGCACGGGGCGGAGGAACGAGTCGAAGGTGCCGAATCTGGTGCATATCGGAAGATATGCCCAGTCAAGTCTCGGTGGATGCGCGCGCACTACCGGCATTTCCGGACCTCCTCGACGTGCCCGGCCCGTGGGCTGACGTGGTGTCGGGCGGCGCCATACGCCCCCGAGGGCGCCCTGCGTGGCGGTGCGCCGGGTGGGGGCGGCGGCCCGGGCCTCACGCCGCGTGGTGGGCCAGCGCGGCGTGGGGGTCGGCCATGCCCGGGGCGGGTGCGGGGTCGGCGTGGACCAGGGCGGCGGTCAGGCGGGGCACCGCGTGCAGGAGCGCGTGCTCGGCCGCGACGGCGACATGGTGGGCCTGGCGCACGCTGAGGTCGCCGTCGACGACCACGGCGACCTCGGCGCGCAGCCGGTGCCCGATCCAGCGCAGGCGCAGCTCGGCCACCTCCCGGACCTCCGGCACCGCACGCAGGGCACGCTCCGCCTCGTCGACCAGCGCCGGGTCCACGGCGTCCATGAGGCGCCGGAAGACCTCGCGCGCGGCGTCGCGGAGCACCAGCAGGATGGCCGCGGTGATGGCGAGCCCGACGACCGGGTCCGCCAGGCGCCATCCCATCGCCGCGCCCGCGGCGCCGAGCAGCACGGCCAGTGAGGTGAAGCCGTCGGTGCGGGCGTGGAGGCCGTCGGCGACGAGCGCGGCCGAGCCGATCTTCCGTCCGACCCGGATGCGGTAGCGGGCCACCCATTCGTTGCCGATGAAGCCGATCACCGCCGCGACGGCCACCGCGGGCAGGTAGGCGACGTCCCGCGGGTGCAGGAGCCGGTCCACGGCGGTCCAGGCGGCGAAGCCGGCCGACGCGGTGATCGTGAGGACGATGACGATTCCGGCGAGGTCCTCGGCGCGGCCGTAGCCGTAGGTGAAGCGTCGTGTCGCGGCCCGCCGCCCGAGGACGAAGGCGACGCCGAGCGGCAGCGCGGTGAGGGCGTCGGCCGCGTTGTGCACGGTGTCTCCGAGCAGGGCGACCGAGCCGGACAGGACGACGACCACGGCCTGGGCGGCCGCGGTGACGCCGAGGACGGCGAGCGAGACCCACAGGGCCCGCATGCCTTCGGCGGAGGACTCCAGGGCCCGGTCCACCTTGTCGGCGGACTCGTGTGAGTGCGGGCGCAGGAGGTGTCCCAGCCGGTGCCGCAGGCGTGCCCGGCCTCGGGGGGCGTGACCCTCGCCGTGACCGTGACCGTGACCGTGACCGTGACCGTGACCGTGGTCGTGGCTGTGCGTGTGCCGGCCGTTCATGGGACCGCCTTCCGGGGAGTCGCGGGTGGACACGGGCCGTGTCTTCCCTCCATTATGTGCACATGAACGCACGCATGCACCTATCACCTGCGCATGGTGCGCATCCGCGAGAACCCGGCGCCGAGCACTACGCCCGCGGGGCGGAGATCCTGAGCCTGCTCGCGGACCGCACCCGCCTGGCCGTGCTGCACACGCTGACCGAGGGGGAGGCGGACGTCTCCACGCTGACCGCGCGGGTCGGCGCCGCGCGTCCCGCCGTCAGCCAGCACCTGGCCAAACTTCGGATCGCAGGCCTGGTCTCCCCCCACAAGGAGGGCCGCCGGGTCATCTACGAACTCTCCGACGGCCATCTGCGCAGGCTCGTCGACGAGGTGCTCAACCTCGCGGATCACCATCTGAGCGGCAAACCACCGCACGCCTGAGACCGTTCCGGGACGCTTCATGGCGTAATGTGCGGCCTGTGCGAGGCCGCCACCGCGGAACGTGCCCGACGTTCCTCGTCGCGCTGCTGGCCGCATTCTGCTTCACCGTGGCCGGCTCGCCCGCGCACGTCCACTACGGACTCCCCCCGCACGTCCATCTGACGAACGCGGAGGAGCGGCCCCACCCCGTCGCTCCGCACCACCCCGGCGAGGACTGCTCACCCGGCTCCTCCGAACTGCCGGGGTCGCGCACCGGACCGCGCGAGCACGGAACCGGCCCCGCGCAGACCGGTACCGCCCGAACGGCGCCCGGACAGCTGCCCGCCTCGCGCAACACGCGGGGGAGCGACCCGGCCCCCGACGCCCGCATAGCGACCGCGGAGCCGTCCGTCCTCTGCCTCTGGCGCATCTAGAAGACGCCCGCCCGGACCGGCTGACGGTCCCTCACCCCCCGCCCGTACGCACACGGGTGGCGGGCGAGCCGCGCACGGCACTCTTCCCGATACCAGAAGGCGGACACCATGAACGAGCCCACCACCGGCCGCGACCTCGCCTCCGCGGTCGGCAACACGCCCCTGCTGTGGATCTCCCACCCCCTCACCTCGCCCGGACGCGGCTTCTGGGCGAAACTCGAGGGCGCCAACCCCGGCGGCATCGAGGACCGCTCAGCCGTCCACATGGTCGGCCGCGCCCGCGAGCGCGGCGACCTCCTCCCCGGCGGGACCGTCCTGGCGTCGACCAGCGGCGCCTTCGGCCTCGGACTGGTGCTCGCCGGACGGGTCTTCGGCCACCCCGTCACACTGGTGACCGACCCGGACCTGGAGCCGGACATGAAGCGCCTGCTGCGCGCACGCGGCGCCCGCCTCGACATCGTCCGCGACGCCCACCCCTACCGGGGCTGGCAGGAGGCCTGCCGCAGGCGCGTGGGCGAACTGCTGGCGGCCGAGCCGGGGTCGTGGTGCGCGGATCCGTACGACAACCCCGACAACGCGGACGCCTACGCGCCCCTGGCCGGGGAGCTGATCGAGCAGTTGGGCCGGGTCGACGTCCTGGTCACCAGCGTCGGCACCGGCGGTCACTCGGCGGGCGTCAGCCGGACGCTGCGCGCCGTCAACCCCGACCTGCACGTCATCGGCGTGGACACGCTCGGCTCGATCACCTTCGGCCAGCCCGTCAGGCCCCGCCTCGTACGGGGCATCGGCAGCAGCATCCACTCCCGCAACGTGGCGTACGAGCAGTTCACCGAGGTGCACTGGGTCGCTCCGGCCGAAGCCGTGCACACCTGCCGGGCGCTGGCCCGTTCCCACTACGCGTCGGGAGGCTGGAGCGTCGGCGCCGTAGCCCTCGTCGCCGGATGGGCCGCCCGCACCTACTCCTCCGGGGCACGCATCGTCGCCGTGTTCCCCGACGGCCCGCAGCGCTACCTGTCCACGGTCTACGACGACGACTACTGCCGTGACCGCGGGCTGCTCGGCACCGCCCCGGCCGCGGAACCCGTGGAGATCGCCTCGCCCGGCGACGTCGAGGCCGCCGGCTGGACCCGCTGCCGCACGGTGACGAACCCCGTGGCGTCCCTCATCGCCCCGCCGGCGCATCCCGCGGAGGCACCCGAGGCCGTGTGACACGGCGCAGCCGCAGGGCGGTCGGGGGGGGCGGGGCCGCGGCCCGGGGCACCCGGCCCCCCGGCAACCGCACCGCGGGGGGGGGGGGGGGGGGGGGGGGGGGGGGGGGGGGGGTGGGGGGGGG
>NZ_JBHYMQ010000075.1:32751-40600 GCF_042742985.1 Streptomyces sp. NPDC058864
GCCCCGGGGGCCCCCCGCGGCGACCCCCCCGGGGGGGGGTGACCGGCCCCCGCCGCGGGGGGGGGGGGGGCGCGGCCCCCGCGCCCGCCCCCCCCCGGCCGCCCCGCATCCGAACCGCCCGTGTCAGAGGCGGCGGATAGTGTGCCGATGCCAAGAGGGCAAGGAACGTCCGCTCGGGGAGGGGCTGTGGGAGCCAAGACCGGTCTGCTGGTGTACGCGGACGGCGATGTGCCGGACCTGCTGCGGCAGGTGGACACCGCGGACCCGCGGCGCACCTCCGCGATGATGGCGCGCCTCTATCCGGGCCGGGAGTTCGAGGAGACCGAGGGCCTGAACCTGTGCGAGGGCGTGTATCCCCCGGACGGCACGGTGTACGCGGGCGCCTGGCCGGGCGTGGAGGTCGTCTGCGACCGGGAGGTGATGGTCGACTTCCCGTCGCGGCTGCCGGAGCACCTCGTCGCGGCCGGCGCCGGGCGGCGGCTCGTCCTGCACGCCATGCACAGCGTCGTCGGCTGGTGCGCCTTCGCGGTCTGGGAGGACGGGCACCTCGTCCGCTCGCTGAGCCTGTCGCCGGAGGACGGGATCATCGAGGACATCGGCGAGCCGCTGCCCTTCGAGCGTCCGTACTGGGCCGGGGAGCGGCCGGCCGAGATCGTCCCCTGGCCGGGCGAGGAGGACGAGCCGTACCCACTGCCCTTCCACCCCCTGGAGTTCGGCGAGCAAGCGCTGCGCGCGCTCTGCGGGTTCGTCATCGAGGGCAGGCCCCGTGCCGACGACGTCGACGCGATGGACATCGGGCTCCACGGCTTCCTCGCGCGGGACCCGGACGGGCGCGATCGCGGGGAGGAGAAGGCGGAGATGCGAAGGGCGGTCGCGGCCATGGGACCACCGCGCTTCTACACGTTCGGGCCCGACGGGTCGCTGGTCGAGCGCCGTGCCCCATGGGATGAGGCAGCCTCAGGTCCCGGTGCCCAAGGGGTGGCAGGGGGCCGCACGCCCCCTGTCGCGCTGCGGTGACATTCGGTTGCCGCCCTGTGACAGGAGACCGCAACTCGCCACGCGTGGGGTGACGTCTTCTGGGTCCGAGACACGAGGCAGGAGTGCCGCTCCGCCCCTCGCACCACCATCGGAGGACCCAACAGTGATGCGTTCACCTCTGGCAATCGTCGGCCTGGTGCTCCTCGCCGCGACGGCGACGGCCTGCGGCTCGTCGGACACCGGCGCGAAGTCGGCCCCCACGAAGTCGGCCCCCTCCTCCGCCGCCGAGGAGAAGGGAGCGGGCCCGGACGGAGGTCCGTCGGAGGACGGAAAGAAGATCGACGCCTGCACCCTGCTCAAGCCCGGGGAGATCACGCCGATCATCGGCGAGAACGACGGCGGGCACCCCGACGCCGGCGTGGGTGAGAGCGTCTGCAGCTGGGAGAACCCCGACACCTACCACTCCGTCACGCTGAGCATCGGCTCCCCGAGGACGGCCGGCTCGGAGGCCGACGGCGCCGAGTCGATGATGACCGCGTTCACCGTCGACGACCGCCTCTGCACCCTGCAGGTCGTCACCCTCAAGCGGGACACCGACAAGAAGTCCGAGGCCAAGCTGATAGACCTCGTCCGCACCAGAGTGTGACCCCGTGGCCCGCGGGGCCCGGAGGCCGATCCCGGGCCACGCGGGCCCCGCGGGCCACGCACGCCCCGGCCGGACGCGGCCGGGTTGCCGCTCGTCCGCCGGACACTAGCGTCGGTCCCATGGACTCACCGACGCGGTTCACGCTGACCGAGCACTCGCCCACCTACTGGCGCGTGACGTTCGACAACCCTCCCGTCAACCTCGTCGACTCGACGCTGACGAGCGAGCTGGACGCCGTCTTCACCCGCGCCGAGCAGGCCGGTGTCGCGGTCGTCGTCTTCGACAGCGCCGACCCCGAGTTCTTCATCGCCCACTACGACCTCTCCGCCAAGGAGGAGCTGGAGCACGTCCTGGCCCACCCGGAGGAGGTGCACCCCTACACGGCGCTCCTCACTCGCCTGAGCAAGCTCCCCATGGCGACCATCGCCTCCATCCGGGGCATCGCGCGCGGCGCGGGCAGCGAGTTCCTGCTCGCCACCGACATGCGCTTCGGCAGCCGTGAGAAGGCCGTCATCGGCCAGTTCGAGATCGGCATGAGCGCCATCCCCGGCGGCGGACCCGCCACGCGGCTGCCCGCCCTGGTCGGCCGGGGCCGGACCTTCGAGATCCTCTTCGGCGGCCTCGACATGGACGGGGACCTCGCGGAGCGGTACGGGTACCTGAACCGGTCCTTCCCCGACGCCGAGCTCGACGGCTTCGTCGACGAACTGGCCTCCCGCATCGCCTCCTTCGACCTGCAGACGATCAAGGACATCAAACACTTCGTCAATGTCGCGACCCTGCGGCCCGACGGGGAGTTCAAGGACCAGATGGACGCCTTCTGGGCCGCGGTGAACCGTCCTGCGCAGCAGCACGTCGCACAGCACCTGTTCGAGGCCGGGCTCCAGCAGCGCGGCGACCTCGAGCGGGACCTCCCGCACTGGGTCACCCGGTTCCAGTACCACGCCGACGCGTAGACGTCCGCCGGCGCCGATCCCTGGGGAGGCCCCATGACTGTTGAGATCCCGCCCCTGGTGAAGTCCTCGCGCCTGCGGAGCCGAGGCGGACTGCTCGGGGAGTGCCTCGCGGAGTTCCTGGGGATGTTCGTCCTCGTCTCCTTCGGATGCGGCGTGGCGGCCATGGCGGTCGCGGCGCTGCCCGGTTCGGGCCGTACCGCCGGGGCCACCACGAGCTTCGTGGGCGCGGGCGACTGGGTCATGCCCGTGCTCGGCTGGGGCCTGGCCGTGACCTTCGGCGTGTACGTCGCCGGCGGCGTCAGCGGCGCGCACCTCAACCCGGCGGTGACGCTCGCCTTCGCCGTGCGCCGCCGGTTCCCGTGGGTGAAGGTCGTCCCTTACGTGTTCGCGCAGCTGGTCGGCGCGTTCGCCGCAGCCGTGCTGGTGTACGCGGTGTACCACGACGCGATCAGCGCCTTGGACGAGGCGATGAAGGGGCCGAAGACGGACGGGCACACCCTCGCCAGCTTCTCGATCTTCGGCACGGTGCCGGCCTCGTACTTCCACGGGAGCCTGTGGGGCCCGCTCGTGGACCAGATCGTCGGCGCGGCGTTCATGCTGATCTTCATCATGGCCGTGATCGACATGCGCAACCCCGCCGTACGGGTCTACCTGGGCCCGATCGTCATCGGCCTGGCCGTCGCCGCCATCGGCCTCTCGTACGGCGCGAACGCGGGCTACGCCATCAACCCCGCCCGCGACTTCGGCCCGCGGCTCTTCGCCTGGGCCATGGGCTGGGGGGAACTCGCCCTGCCGGGCTCGCAACCGGGCGCCTTCAGTGACTACTTCTGGGTCCCCATCGTGGGGCCCCTCATCGGCGGCGTGATCGGGGTCCTGGTCTACGACCTCTTCATCGGCGACGTCCTGCACATCCGCACGCGCATGGCCAAGGTCCCGGAGGTCGGCTGCACGCGTCCGGTGACGACCAGGCCGGTGACGGAAGCCCTCACGGAGCGCGGTTGAGAACGGCGCCCGTGCGGAGGCTACGGTGGGTCATTCCATCTGCGCTGCTCGCGCCACGGGTCGCCGTAGTTGTGGTACCCGCCGGATTCCCAGAAGCCAGGCTCGTCATGGCAGGTCAGCTCCAGGCCGCGCACCCACTTGGCCGACTTCCAGAAGTACAGGTGCGGCATCAGCAGGCGGGCCGGACCGCCGTGCTCCGGTGACAGCGCATAGCCGTCGTAGGTGTGCACGACCCACGCGTTGAGGAGGTCCTCCAGCGGGAAGTTCGTGCTGTAGCCGCCGTAGCTGTGCGCTCTCGCATGGTGCCCGGTCGTGTCCACGTTCTCGAGGAACGCCTCGACCGGCACCCCGCGCCACCGTGTGTCGAACTTCGACCAGCGGGTCACGCAGTGGATGTCGGTCGTGATGTCCTCCTGCGGCAGTGCCATCATCTCCGCCCACGTCCAGGACCGCTGTTCGCCCTGTTCCGTGGTGAGGGTGAAGGTCCACTCCTCGGCCGGAATCCGGGGAGTGGGGCCGGCCGAGAGCACGGGGAAGGACTCGGTCGGGTACTGGCCGGGCGGCAGTCGATCCGACAGGGGGTGAGCCCTGCCGCGGAATCCGGGTGAAAAGGAAGCCACGGTGTCATCCGCCTTGTCCGATGTGCGCCTGGAGGAGGGCGGAACCTCAGGCGGAACCTCCAGTCCAGTGTCCGGCGGTGGGGGCCGTGCGACCACTCGGCCGGGGGACAGGGCCACAGGTCCGGCGACTGCTTGACGTGGCAATGAAATCTCAACCGGATCGAGGACGTCGTCCTGTGCCCGGCAGGCCGGAACGGCCGGATCGCCCAGCCGCGGGAGATCGCCGAGGTCGTCCTCCTCCTCACCGACGACTCCCGTTCCGCCTACCTCACCGGCGCCACGGTCGCCGCGGACGCCGGCGCCACCGCGATCTGACCCGCACCCCCGGTGGGGCCGCCGCGGCGCAGGTCGAGGCCCGCGCCGAACGCGAGTGGATCGGGCCGCCGCCCCGGTCAGGCCGACCTGACGATCTCGTCGATGACGTCGAAGGGGCGGTACTCCGCGAACTGGCGCCGGATCTCGTCCACGCGCTCGCGGTAGCGCGGCTCGCCCAGCACGGTCCGGACGGCGGTGCGCACCGCCTCCGGCCGGGGGCGCCCGGTGCGCAGGTCGACGCCGGTGCCGGACCATTCGACCCGGGCCGCCACCTCCGGTTTGTCCTCGGTGTCGCCGCCGACGACGAGCGGGACACCGTGGTGCAGCGCCGTGTGGACGCCGCCGTAGCCCGCGTTGGTGACGAGGACGTCGGCGAGCGGCAGCAGCTCGTCGAAGGGCACGAATCCGGCGAGGCGCGCGTTGTCCGGCACGGCCCCGTCCATCGCGGCACGCACCGCCTCGGGTCCGTCGGGCCGGGCCGTCGCGGCGACGACGGTGACGTCCGCGTCCGCCAGGGCGCGAAGGGTGGGTACGACGAGCTCGGACAGATCGGCGTTGCCCAAGGTGCCCTGGGTGACGACGACCACCGGGCGGCCGGAGGACAGGTCCGCCCACCATTCGGGCCGCTCGAACCCGTCCGCCGGTGCGGGCGGGAGGGGGCCGATGAAGCGGAAGCCCGGCGGTGCGTCACTGCGCGGGTACTCGAAGGCCGGGGCGGTGAGTTGGAGCACGAGGTCGGGGACGGTTCCGATGGCGTTGAAGAGGAAGTCCGGGAAGGTGACGCCCGTCGAGGCGAACACGTCCTCCACGTGCCGCTGGGCGTCGGCGAACGTCTCCCTCGTCCGGGTGCGCATCTCGTCGTAGCGGGCGCGCTCCGCGTCTGTGGCGGGCGGGGGCAGCCCCGGGCCGAAGGGGGCGGTGTCCACGCTGTCGAACGTGGGCGGCGCGATACCGACGTGCACCATGAGGGGCCGCCGGCCCCGGGGGGCGCGCAGGGCCATGGGCAGTACGTAGTACGAGGTGACCTCGCTGATGACCGCGGTCGCGGGGAACTCCGCGAGCAGGTGCCTCAGATGCGCGTCGTGCACCGGCACGGGATCGGACAGCACGTGCTTTATGTCGAAGACCATGCGGTCGAAGGGCCCGAGGGTGTCGCGCTCGGGGAACGCGGCGGTGAAGTCCGCGTGGTCGACCTCAGGCGGGTAGGGGGCGAAGCGGGCTCCCGTCCCGCGGACCTGCTCCTCGAACCGGGAGCCCGTGTAGAAGAGCACCTCGTGACCGCGTCGCGTCAGGTCGGCCGCGATCGCCGCGAGGGGCGTCACGTGGCCGATGTGAGGGGTCGTGGTGACAAGGATCTTCGCCATGGTCTCGCCTTCGAATCTGGTCGGCCGGACGTGGACGTGCGGTGACGGCCTCGCGGAGTCGACGAGCGCACTGCTTGCTGCGTCAAGTATTTCTTGTTTTGTTTCGCCGCGCAAATACATTCGCCGCTCTGGTTGCCCCACCGGAGCGGTGCTCCGTATATTGGCGGCGACCCAACCGGAGCGCTGCTCCGATTGAGCCGCCCCCACCCTGGAGAAGCGCATGAAGCCGAAGGCAGCCAAGAGCATCCTCGTGACGGGAGCCACCGGACAGCAGGGCGGCGCCACCGTCCGGCACCTGCTGAGGGACGGATGGCGGGTGAGGGCGCTGGTCCGTGACCCGGCCGGTCCCAGGGCCGGGGCGCTCGCCCGGCTCGGCGCGGAGCCGGTGCGCGGCGACATGGACGACCGCGGGTCCCTGGACGCCGCTGTCCAGGGCGCGTACGGGGTGTTCAGCGTGCAACCCGCCTTCATCCCGCCCGATTTCGCGGAGAACGAGTTGCAACGGGGGATCGATGTGGCGGAGGCCGCCCGTGCGGCCGGTGCGGAGCACCTCGTGTACGCGTCCGTGGCCGGTGCCGACCGGAGCACCGGTGTCCCGCACTGGGAGATCAAGCGGCAGGTCGAGCAGCACATCCGGGCACTGGGCGTCCCGTCCACCGTTCTCCGGCCCGTCATGTTCATGGAGAATCACGCGGACCCGACGTACGGCGTGACGGGGGATCACGCGCTCATCCGCGTGATCCCCTCCGACGCGACCGTCCAGCTCGTCGCCGTCAGCGACATCGGTGCGTTCGCCGCGCTCGCCTTCGCCCGCCCCGAGCAGTACGTGGGCCGGGCGATCGAGCTCGCCGGTGACGAACTGACCGTCGACCAGATGGTCTCGGCCATCACGCGGGCGACCGGCCGCCCCGTGCCGCGTCCCGGCGGCCACCGGCAATCCGGCAGCCGTAGGACCGCCGCCGGGGCGAGGAAGCCGACGTTCTCCTTCAACGGCTGGCAGGCGGACATCGCGGCCCTGCGGGCGCGACGACCGGAGTTGATGGACTTCGAGACGTGGCTGGCGCGGGAGGGCAGGGCCATGCTCGTGGCGCTGCTCGACGGCGCCGGCCGCCGCTGAACCTACCGGGCGTTCCGTGAGGGCGGCAGGGGTCGGTGGGTCCTCACTCCCTGACGGGGAGTCCGATTGCCGCGGACAGGAGACCGTCGATCTGGCCCGCCACGTCGTCCGACCGCTGGGCCGCCCAGGCGAGGCCAAGCGCGACCGCGATGACGGCGCGGATGGTCAGGCCGGAGCGGATGCCGCCGGCCTGCTGCGCGCGTTCGAGCAGCCGCCCGCCGGCCGCGTTCATCCCGGCGCAGGACGCGTGCAGGGCTGATCCCTCGTTGGCCAGGGCATCCATGATCGACTCCGGCAGGCCCTGGTACGTGGCCGATCCGGAGGCGAGTTCGCGCAGCCAGGTCAGGAGTGCGTCACTCGGGTCCGGCGAGGTGAACAGGCTGTCGGCGCGGCTGCGCAGTGCCTCGAAGTTGGCGTCGAGCAGTGCCTCGAGCAGGGCCTCCCGCGTGGGGAAGTGGCGGTAGAGCGTGCCGATGCCGACTCCGGCACGGCGGGCGATGTCGCGGAGCGAGGCATTCGTGCCGTGTTCCGCGACGACCTGGGCCGCCGTCGTCAGGAGTGCGTCACGGTTCCTGCGCGCGTCGGCGCGAGTCGTCTGCGGCACGTCGGCACCTCGTATGAACGGGAGCTCTGCCCCGTCGGCCGTCGGCCGTCGGAGCACAGCGTCGTCTTCTTCCTTCAGCCGGAGCGGCGCTCCGCATGCCCTCATCCTACGGAGCGGCCCCCGGGCACGGCGCTCCGCCCCGGGACCGCGGACGGCTTCGCGGGAAGGCGAAGTGGTCGATGCCCGTCCTGTTGCGCCACCCGGGGAACGCAAGGGGCCTCCGGCCGGCGGTGGGGGGCCGGCCGGA
>NZ_JBHYMQ010000076.1:0-39924 GCF_042742985.1 Streptomyces sp. NPDC058864
CTCCTGCGCGCCGTCGTCCACAGCGAAGGCGTCACCGCCCTCGTCGCCACCCACGACCCCCAGCTCATCGCCCTCGCCGACCGCGTCCTGGAACTCCGCGACGGCCACATCACCACCACCGACTGACCCCGGGCTTCCTGTGAAGAGTGCGGCCATCACGCCCCTCGGCGCGTAAATTGGGATGCGAACGGTGCCGATCCGTGTGAACACGGAACGCGCGGAGGTGAGGGGATCGCATGGCCTCGGTGACCCGGAAGGCGCGGAGCGTCGAGCACACCGCGGAGAGCCTCCAGGATGATCTGATCCGCCTCGAGGCCCAGAGGCAGGCCCTGGAGAGGGAGCTCGCCGCGGTCGTGGCGCACCTCGGTTCGGTGCAGCGGGCCCTCGGCGCCCTCCAGGCGGTCATGCGCCCCCCGGCGTCCGCCCACGCCGCGCCCGCCGCACCCGCACCCGCACCCGCGGCGGCGGACGCCACGGCCCCCGCCGACGCCGGCAGGACGTACGGGAAGCTCACCGAGCAGATCGTGGCCTTCTTCGAGCGGGCCGGTGACGCGGAGGTGCGCGCCCGTGACGTCGCCGCCGCCCTCGGCCGCGACGGCGACAGTGGCAGCATCAACGCCGTCCGGAGCACACTGGACCGCCTCGTGGGCGCCTCCCGCGTCGATCGCGCGGGCCGCGGCCTGTACCGGGCCCGGCGGCCCTGACGACCTCGCCGGGGCTGCCGCGCGGCGGTTCCGGCTTCTCCCCGAATCCGGGGTTCCACATTCTTCGAACCTTCGGGTTATCGTGGCCGTATGGCGGACCAGCATTCCCACGAGGCGAGCGAGATGAGCCTGCCGCGCGTCCTTGCCGCGCTGAGCGATCCGACGCGGATCGGGATCGTGCGCGTGCTGGCCGACGGCAGGGAACGCGGGTGGGGGCAGTTGCGCGCGCCGGTCGCCAAGTCCACGTTGAGCCACCACCTGAAGATCCTGCGCGAGGCCGGCATCACCCGGACCCGCCAGGAGGGAACGCGTTGCTACGTCACGCTCCGTCGCGCCGAGCTCGACGAACGGTTCCCCGATCTGACCCGCGCCCTGCTCGCGGCGGCCGATGCCGAGGACGTCGGCGAGGTCACCGTGGACGAGCGCTAGGGCCGGACACCGCCGATGGTGTCCAACGTGGTCACCGCGTGTGTTCGCCGTACTAATCTGTGTGCGCGGACGTTGGCCCCCAGGGGCCGGGAATGAGAGGACACATGGTCTCAGCAGCGCACACGACCGAGGATCTCCAGGTCACGGCCGGAGCCCTGCAGGGAGAACTGCAGCGCCTCGAGTCGCAGAGGCAGGCACTCGAACGGGAGTTGGCGGCGGTCGTCGCCCACCTGGGTTCGGTGCGCAGGGCCCTGAGCGCCCTCAGTCACCTCTCGGTGAACGGTCCCGTCGTCGCGGCCGCGGGCACCCGGGCCGACGAGCGGCAGCCCCTCCTCGCCGAGGACGGCGTGGCCGAGGAGACCGGGCACCCGGAGGAGGAGGCCGGCGCCGAGGACGGCACGGCGGAGCAGACCGCCGCCGTTTCCGCGGCGGGCGGCTACGGCAGGCTCACCGAGCAGATCCTGGAGTACCTGGCCACCACGAGCGGGTCGGAGGTGCGGGCCCGTGACGTCGCGGCCGCCCTCGGCCGGGACGAGAACGCCGGCAGCATCAACGCGGTGCGCAGCACGCTCGACCGGCTGGTCGGCGCGTCCAGGGTCCAGCGGGCCGGACGCGGCCTGTACCGGGCCGCCGTCTGACGCTCCGGGGCACCGGCCCGGGTCGTTGTCACGTTCCGGGCGGCTGGACTGTCGAGAGTGTGCTTGACCGGCGCTCCGCGCCGGGTGAGCGGCCGGAGGAGGGGGTTCCCCTGCCCCCCGCCTCCGGCCGCTCCCGTCTCGACCGGCCGAACCGCCTGGAAGGGCAACGATGCTCCCCAACACCGATGGCGCCCCCGACGTACGGGCGATCGTCATGTCACTGGCCGCCGAGGCCGCTTCCCTGGACGCGTACGTCCGCCGGCTGCGCGAGGAGATCTCCGCGGTGGACACCCGGCTGGACGCCGTGCACGACGCCCTCCGCGGCCTGCCCGGACTCGCTCCCGCGGGGCCGGACGTGATCAACGGCATGAAGGACGTGGATCCTTCTTCAGTAGACTGACACTGTGACACAACATGTGAAAAGTGTGAACGCATCCGCCGCGCCCGCCCTCCTCCCCCGTGCCGCCGACGGCGCCGGGCCGCTCGCGCCGGGTACGCACACGGTCACCGTCGACCACAAGGGCACCCCCGTCGCGCAGCGGTACCACGTCGCCGGGTCCGGGGGCCCGGTGTGCGTCGCCCACTCGGGCGGCCCCGGCATCGGCTGGGAGTACCTGCGCATGCCGCTCCTGGAGCGCGAGTTCACGGTGGTGTACGTCGAACCGGTCGGCACCGGCGGGTCCGGACGCCTGCCCGATCCGCGTGACTACACCATGGCGACGTACACGCACTTCCTGAACGGTGTGATCGAGCACCTCGCACAGCCCGCGGTGACGCTGCTCGGCCATTCGCACGGAGGCTTCGTCGCCCAGCAGTACGCGCTGGAGCACCCGGAGCGCCTCGGCTCGCTGGTCCTGTACGACACGTCCCCGGTGACCGGCGAGGAGTTCTGGGCATCCGCCGTGGCCAACATGGCGGGCTTCGCCCGCCGTCATGCCGCGGAGCACCCCGAAGTGGCCGGCTACGTCGAGACGCTGACGACACCGCTCGGCCTGCTCGACGACGACGGTGCCACCGGCTGCCTGCGCGCGATCATGCCCGCGTACGTCGTCGACTACTGGGGGCGCGAGGAGGAGTTCGGGCCCGCGCGCGGCTCGCTGCGCATGTTCGCCGAACCCTCGCTCGGCGTGGGGCCGGCCTTCGACGTCCGCGAGCGGCTGTCCGGCATCACCGCGCCCACCCTGGTGTTCGTCGGCGCCGACGACTTCATCTGCGGCCCGCGCTGGGCGCGGATGCTCCACGAAGGAATCCCCGGTGCGCGGCTCGCCGTCCTGGAGGAGACGGGCCACCTGGCCCACGTCGAACGGCCTGGGCGCTTCACGGAGGTGGTGGCCGGCTTCGTGCGGGAACACGCCGTTCCGCCGGGGCCGCGGCACTGACCCGGGCGCAAGCCGGTCCGGCACGGGTCGCCGGGGCCACCAAGTGCACCGGGAGTGGGGCGCGGTGGGCCACACTCCCGCCCCCGTGCGGGGACCGACGAGACGGGGCGTGAGCTGCACGCCACAAGGCGTCGCACCGGCCGCTCCGCGCCTGCGCCACGGCCGGTGAGGCTGTGGCGCCGGCCGTACACCAACTGCCGCCCGGCCTGGGGCCCGTCACGCTCGGCGAGTCGCCCTGACGGCCACACACCCCGGCGGCACCCTCCGGACACGGCATCGGTGGCAGGTGCGTGTCGCCGCCCGGGGCGCGGAGGGTGCGAACGCGCCCTCCGCGCCCGGTTCACCGCCGGGGCAGGTGGTACGGCTCGCGCGGTACCCGGAGGGCGGGCACGACCAGGCCGTCCACGTACTGCCGGACGAGGCGCGGGCACTTCTCCTCGGTGGCCCGCCAGGTGGTTCCCGGGAGCGGGCGGCCGAGTTGCGACACGACGGCGAGGACGTCCTCGGCGGTCACGTCGTCACGCACCCGGCCCGCCCGCTGCGCGCGCGACAGCAGTCGGCCCGTCGCGGCGACCACACGGGCCCGGGGTCCGGCACCCGCCGCCGAACCGTCGCCGGGGCTCACGGGAAGGCAGTACAGGGCGGCCGGCCGGGCTGCCGCCAGGGACTCCAGGAAGCCGCGCAGCGCGGCCACGGGGTCGTCCACGGCCAGCCGTGCCTCGGCCTCGGCGGCCACGGCCGCGATCCCCTCGGCGACATCGCCGAGCAGTTCCTCACGGCTTCCGTAGTGGCGGTAGAGCGTCGCGTTGCTCACGCCTGCCAGGCGGGCTATCCGGTCCAGCGAGACGCCCGCACCCTGTTCGGCGAGCAGGTCGCCGGCGGCCGTACGGATCCTGCGGCGGTTGCGCACCGCGTCGGCCCGCAGCCCTCCATAGGGTGCCCCGCACTCCTGGCGCGTTCCACCGTTCTGTGCGGGAAGGGTCACGCGCCGGTCCGCGGTGGGCGGGGCGCGCGCAGGTGGGCGCGCCGGGCCAGTTCCTCGTCCTCGACCAGGGTGAGCATCGGCTGTCCGGGCGCGCACAGCATGGTCACGACGAACCGGGTCCGCGCGTCCGGCAGGGCGTTGCCGTCCTGGTAGTGGATCACGTCCCCGCCCGGCTCCCAGAACGTCTCGCCGGCCTTGACGATCCGCTCGGGCTCGCCTTCGAGCTCGAACCGGACCGCGCCTTCGACCACGTATCCGAAGGCCGGCCCCGAGTGGCGGTGCGGCGGGGTCCCGGGGTCACCGGGCGGCCACTCGACGGCGATGGTCATCCCCGAGGCGCCCTCGGGGATGAAGGGCGGCTCGGCTTCCTGCAGCATCGTCACCGCCGTCTTCCAGACCTCCGACCGCGGCCGGTCGTTGCTGCTGCCCTGTGTCTTCGTGTCCGACACTGCGCTGCACCTCCATGGTTGTGCCCGGAATGAGAGGAAATGATGGTATTCCGCCATCGTGCCGGGCCGATGTACCGACATCGGCCGGCGGTGGCCACCGTCATCCCTTCCGGGTGGACGTCGCTCTCACTCGTACGACCGGACGGCAGGCCCTTTTGTGACGTCCGCCTCGTCCCCTCCTCCTGCCCGCGGTGCTGTCACAACCACGGCTCCGCCCTGGTCACAGCAGATGGAGCGGCCGGCTGCGCCGTCACGAGGACACCACCGGGGGTCGCCGGCCCCGCGGACGAAAGGGACCCGGATGAGAGTCGTTGTCGCAGGGGCCACCGGTCTGGTCGGCGCCAGGACCGTCGCCAGGCTGCGGGACCACGGGGTGGAGGTCGTCCCCCTGCCCCACCTCGACCGCTTCGGCGCGACCGCGGACGGGGACCTCGCCGGGGCCCTGCGCGGTGCCGACATCGTGGTCGACGTGACCGACGCGCCCTCGCCCGCGGAGCCGGTCAGCCTGCAGTTCCTCCGCACCGCCACCACCGGCCTGCTGGCCGCCGCCGAGTCCGCGGGTGCCGAGCACCACGTGGTCCTCTCGTTCGTGGGGGCCGAGCGGCTGCTGTCGGGCCGGTTCCGCGCGAAACTGCTGCTGGAGGATCAGGTACGGCACTCCCCGATCCCCCACTCGATCGTCCGGGCCCCCCTGTCCTTCGAGTGCGTCGAGGCGATGGCCCTGGAGGACGCGCGCCAGGACGGCGAGGTGCACGTGGCGCCCGCCCTGGTGCGACCGGCGGCGGCGGACGACATCGCGGCGGCGGTCGCGCACGTGGCGGTGGGGGTGCCGCTGTTCGGCACCCTGGAGGTCGCCGGGCCGCAGGAGTTCGGTCTCGACGAGCTCACCGCCGATCTGCTGGCCGCCACGGGCGACGCCAGGCGGGTCGTCACCGACGAGCACGCGTGGTTCTTCGGCGCCGAGTTGCAGCGCCGGTCGCTGCTCCCGGGAGCGCACGCCCACGTGGGCCGCACGACGTTCCGCGAGTGGCTCGCACGGCGATGACGCCCGCGGCGCCGTCCGCGTGTCCGCCGCACCGCTGCCACTCCTTCCCCGGCGACCGCTCGTCCGCGAGTCCCGTCCGCGGCCGCCGTCCTCCCCTCCCCACCTCCCGACAGGAAGGCCCCCATGAGTGATCCGGCGCAGTCCGCGCAGTTCCCCTCGGCCGGCCGGCTCGACCGGCTGCCCGACCCCGACGCCGAGGAGACCGCCGAATGGCGGGAGTCGCTCGACGCCGTCATCCGGCACGCCGGGCCCGACCGCGCCGCCCACCTGCTGCGGCGCGTCCACGAGTACGCGTCCGCGTCCGGGGTTCCGGTCCCGGGGCTGCTCTCCTCGGAACCCGTCAACACGATTCCCGCGGCCGCCCAGCCGGACTTCCCCGGCGACCTCGCCATGGAGGCCCGGATCACCGCGCTGAACCGCTGGAACGCGGCGGCCATGGTCACTCGCGGCTCCCACCTGGGCCTCGGCGGACACATCGTCACGTACGCGTCGGCCGCCTGGCTCTACGAGGTCGGCTTCAACCACTTCTTCCAGGGCAAGGAGCTCCCCGGGGGCGGTTCCGGCGACCAGCTGTACGTGCAGGGGCACGCGTCGCCCGGCATCTACGCCCGGGCGTTCCTGGAGGGCCGGCTGACGGAGAAGCAGCTGGACGGGTACCGCCGCGAGGCCGACGGCCACGGCCTGCCGTCGTACCCGCACCCCCGGCGCCTGCCGTGGCTGTGGGAGTTCCCCACGGTCTCGATGGGGCTGGGCCCCCTCGCAGCCGTCTACCAAGCCAGGTTCAACCGCTACCTCCACGCCCGGGGCATCAAGGACACCTCCGGGTCGCGCGTGTGGGCGTTCCTCGGGGACGGCGAGGTGGACGAGCCCGAGTCGCTCGCCGCGCTGGCGCTCGCCGCGCGTGAGGGCCTCGACAACCTGACCTTCGTCGTCAACTGCAACCTGCAGCGCCTGGACGGGCCGGTGCGGTCGAACTCCAGCATCGTGCGGGAACTCGAGGGCCGGTTCCGCGGCGCGGGCTGGAACGTGGTGAAGTCCCTGTGGGGCGGGGCCTGGGACACGGTGCTCGCCCAGGACACCGACGGGGCCCTGGTGCGGCGGCTCGGCGAGGTGCCCGACGCCCAGATGCAGACGTACGCGGCACGGGACGCGGCGTACGTACGAGGGCACTTCTTCACCGGAGAGGCGCTGTCGCGCATCGCGGCGGGCCTGACCGACAGCCGGATCACCGAGCTGTTCACCGAGTCGCGGGGCGGCCACGAGCCCCTGAAGGTGTACGCCGCCTACCGCGCTGCCGTGGAGCACCGGGGCGCGCCGTCCGTCGTCCTCGCCCAGACCGTCAAGGGACACACCCTGGGCTCCGACTTCGAGTCCCGCAACGCCAACCACCAGATGAAGAAGCTGACGATGGCGCAGTTCCGCCGGATGCGGGACACCCTGGAACTGCCCATACCCGACAGTGCGCTCAGCGGCGACCAGGTGCCGTACTGGCACCCCGGCGAGAACTCCGAGGAGGTGCGGTACCTGCGGGGCAAGCGGGCCGCCCTCGGTGGCCCCGCGCCGGCGCGGAAGGTGGTCGCCAAGCCGCTGAAGCAGCCTCCGGCGGCGCCCTTCGAGGCGCTGCGGAAGGGCTTCGGCAAGCAGGAGGTGGCCACCACCATGGCCCTCGTGCGGCTGGTCAAGGACCTGATGCGCGATCCGGACACGGGGCGGCGCTGGGTGCCGATCGTCCCGGACGAGGCGCGGACGTTCGGCATGGAGTCGCTCTTCCCGTCGGCGGGCATCTACTCGCCCGACGGTCAGACCTACGAGCCTGTCGACGCCGACCAGTTGCTGCACTACCACGAGGCCGAGAACGGGCAGCTGATCGACGAGGGCATCACCGAGGCCGGGTCGCTGGCGGAGTTCACCGCCGCCGCGACCGCGTACGCCACGCACGGCGAGCCCATGATCCCGCTCTACATCTTCTACGCGATGTTCGGGTTCCAGCGCACGGGCGACCAGTTCTGGGCCCTGGCCGACCAGTTGGGGCGCGGCTTCGTGGTCGGCGCGACCGCCGGGCGCACGACGATGACGGGCGAGGGTCTGCAGCACGCCGACGGGCACTCCCACCTGCTGGCGTCCACCAACCCCGCCGTCGTGAGCTACGACCCCGCGTTCGCCTTCGAGATCGCGGTGATCGTCAGGGAGGGGCTGCGCCGGATGTACGGCGACCGGCCCGAGGACGTCTTCTACTACCTGACGGTCTACAACGAGTCGAAGCGGCAGCCGCCCATGCCCGAGGGGCCGTCGGTCGAGGAGGGGATCCTGCGGGGCATCCACCGCTTCCGGGAGGCGGCGGAGGCGGGCAACGGGCCGCGGATCCAGCTGCTGGCATCCGGCACGGCGATCCACTGGGCGCTGGAGGCGCAGGAGTTGCTCGCGTCCGAGTGGGGGGTGCGGGCGGACGTCTGGTCCGTCACCTCCTGGACGGAGCTGCGCCGCGACGCACTCGACGCCGACCGGCAGGCGCTGGGCGGCGAGGAGCGCGTCCCGTACGTGACGGCGGCGCTGTCGGGGGCCCCCGGGCCCGTCCTGGCGGTCAGCGACTGGATGCGGCAGGTCCCCGACCAGATCAGCCAGTGGGTCGAGCAGGACTACTCGTCCCTCGGCACGGACGGCTTCGGCCTGTCGGACACCCGGGAGGCGGCGCGCCGCTACTTCCGGGTGGACGCGGGGTCGATCGTGGTGGCGGCCCTGGACCGGTTGGCGCGCGCCGGAGCGGTCACCCCGCGGACGGTGGAGCAGGCCCGCGGCCGATACGGCTGGCAGGCCTGACGCGCCCGCCGGGGGCACGGTCGTCTCCGTGTCCCCGGCGGGTCCTCGGTGTGAGGGTCGCCGAGGACCCGCCCCTGCGCCGGGTGACGGCCCGGCGCAGGGTTCACTCGCGTGGTGATTCACTCGCCTGACGGTTCGCTCCTGGCGGGGTTCACTCGCGCATCCCCGCGAGTGCCGCCGCACGGCCTCGCAGGGCCGCCCACGCCGGGACGGCCGCGGCGACGACGGCGAGTACCGCGCAGGCCGCCACGGCAGCGCCGACGGCCGCCCACGGCGGTTCGACCGGGCTGTCCACCGACAGCAGGGCCAGCGCGCACCGCATGCCGGCGAGGTTGAGCCCGGCGACGGCCAGGCCCAGCAGCGCACCGAGCGCGACGACCGCGAGGGACTCGACGGCAACCAGCCGCAGCAGCTGACGCCGCGTGGCCCCGGCCAGCCGCAGCACGGCCAGTTCGCGGATCCGGTCGGAAGTGGCCATCACCATGGTGTTGACCAGGGAGATGGCGGTGTACAGCAGGGCGATGCCGAGGACGAGCAGGAAGCCGAGCCGGGTCGTGCGGTCGTGCTTCGGTCGCAGGGCCGCGAGCCATTCGTCGCGGGTGAGCACCCGGCCGCCGTCCGGGGCCACCGCCTCGCGCAGCGCGGCGGTCACCGCGCCGGCGTCGGCGCCGTCCGCCAGGGCGACGTCCACGCGGTCGACGGGGGCGCCCGGGGCGTTGGCGGGGGTGACGTAGACGCCGTTGCCGCCCGTGCCGGTGGCCATCACCGCCGCGATGCGCAGGGTTCTGGCCGCACCGTTCCCCAGCCACACCCGGACGCTCTGCCCGACGGAGTGCCGTTCCCATTCCTCGTTGACGACGATCGACCCGTCGTCGAGGTCGGTGACCCTTCCCGCGACGAGCGGCAGCCGGGCGGTGGCGGCGAGGGCTCCGGGGTCGGCGGCACGCGCCTGGGACCTGATCAGTGCCGGGCCGTCCTCCATGACGTACACCGCGCTCGACGCGGTCGGTGACACCGTGGTCCCGGGGATGCCTCGCAGGCGCTCCAGGGTCCCGGCGCCGAAGCCCGTGCCGCCCGGTGCGGTGACCACGAAGGCGGCGGTGGTGCTCGCGCGGGCCTCGCGGGCGCCGGCCCGGTCGAGGGTGGCGGGGGCGCCGAGCAGCGAGCCCGTGAGGGCGACCATCACCAGCACCGGCGAGGCGACCGCCGCGGTACGCCGCACGCCGGCGGCGGCGTTCTCCCCCACGAGCATGCCGGCCGCGCCGGGCAGCCGGCCGAGGACCCGGGCGAGCAGCCGGGTCAGCGGGCGCAGCAGAACGGGTGCGAGCAGCGCGGTCGCGGTGATCAGCAGCATCGGGCGGCTCACGTACGTCTTGCGGTGCAGCAGGTCACCGGGGTCGCCGGCGAGGCTGACGCCGAGGCTGACGGCGGCGGTCAGCAGCAGCCCGGCGCCGCCGAGCCAACGGCCCCAGGTCATCGCCCCGGTGTCCACGGACGCTTCGCGCAAGGCCTGCGCGGGCCCGGTGCGGCCGGCCCGCCACGAGGCCGCGGCCGCTCCGCCCAGGGCGACGGACAGGCCCGTCCAGAAGGCCGCGTGGTAGGGCCAGGTGTGGTCGCCGATGGTGAACCAGCCCGGTGCCGGTCCGCCCTCGACCACGGCCGCGGCGAACCCTGGGGCGGCGTACCCGCCGAGCACGCAGCCCGCTCCCGAGGCGACCACGCCGACCAGCAGGGACTCCGCCAGCACCATCCGGCGTAGCTGCCCGGGGGTGGCGCCCACGGTGCGCAGCAGACCGAACTCGCGGCGGCGCTGCGCGACCGCGAAGGCGAACGTGGACGCCACGACGAACACGGACACGAAGGCCGTGACGCCGCCGGCGGTGCCGAACAGGGCGTTCATCGCGGTCACCGCCTCGTCGTCCCGCCCGGGGTCGGCGTCGGCGTACCGCCGGTCGTTCCCGGTGAGGACCCGGGCGCCGCTGCCGCGGACCGCGTCCCGTGCCGCGGAGGCGTCCGTGGCGGCCACCAACTGTGCGCTGAAGGGGCACAGTCGGGCGGCGCGGGCGTCGGTCCAGAACATGGCGTGCTCGAATCCGAGGTCGGGCACGGTGCCCACGACGCGGACGGTCCCCCGGTCGGTGCGCAGGCGCTCGCCCGGTGCGGCCCAGTCGCCGGTCACGACGACCTCGTCGGTTGCGCGGGGCGCGCGTCCCGCGGTGAGCCGGTACGGGGCGAACGCGGCGGTGGACCAGGGATGTCCGACGAGGTCGCCGGGGCCGCCGCGGGTCCGTACGGGAAAGGCACGGTCCTCGACGACCCGGCCGAGGGCCCGCAGCGCGGCCACCGTCGCGGCGGGCACGACACGCGGGGACGCGAGCGGCTGCGTCCGCTCGCCCCGTGGCGTGGGCACCCGCAGGGTGTCCTGGCCGCGGACAACGACGGGCGCGGCGGCGAAGCGTTCCGGCCCGCGCTCGGGCGCATCCTGGGCGGAGGCGAGGACCAGGCCCGTCACGGCGAGCAGCGCGACCCCCAGCGACAGCGCGACGAAGCTGCCGGCGAAGGTGACCCAGCGGGTGCGCAGGGTGTTCAGGGCGACGCTCAGCACTCGACGGCCTCCAGCCCGGTCATGCGCGCGGCGATGGCGTCGGCGCCCGCCGCGGACAGCTCGCCGTTGACGCGGCCGTCGACGAGGAACACGACACGGTCGGCGCAGGAGGCGGCCACCGGGTCGTGGGTGACCATCACGACGGTCTGCCCGTCGCGGTCGGCCATGGCGCGCAGCAGGGTCAGCACCTCGTGGCTGGTCCGCGAGTCCAGGGCGCCGGTCGGTTCGTCGCAGAACAGCACCTCGGGGCGGGTGATCAGCGCGCGGGCCAGGGCGACGCGTTGCTGCTGTCCGCCGGACATCTCCGACGGCCGGTGTCCGGCGCGGTCACCGAGGCCGACCTGTCCGAGGACTTCGCGCACCCTGCCCCGGGAGGGCCGGCGGCCGGCCAGCCGCAGGGGAAGCGCGGTGTTCTGCTCGGCGGTCAGCGAGGGCAGCAGGTTGAACGCCTGGAAGACGAATCCGATGCGTTCGCGGCGCAGCAGGGTCAGCCGGGTCTCGCCGAGAGCGGTGAGGTCGGTGTCGCCGAGCAGGACCGATCCCGAGGTGGGCCGGTCCAGGCCCGCCGCGCACTGCAGGAGGGTGGACTTGCCCGAGCCCGAGGGCCCCATGACGGCGGTAAAGGAGCCCTTGGGGAAGGCGAGGGAGACCTCGTCCAGGGCCGTCACGGCGCTGTCGCCTGAGCCGTACCGCCTGCTGACGGAGCGCAATCGGATGGCGTGGTCGTTCATCTGTCCCCACTGGGTCGGGTGCCGTTCCTCCCCCGCGTCCCGGCGGGGGCGGAGTGATCCGGGACGCGGTGCGCCTCACGGACGGCTCCACGAAATCGCCCGGGGCGGGCGCGGCGCATTGCGGCAGGGGCGAGAACCGCGGTAGGGCCAGGCATACCCCCGGGACTCCCCCTGAGCGGATGGTCCGGGCCCGTGCCCGGGTCCTACGGTGATCCGCATGCAACCCGGGAATGTGTGGCAGGCGATGTCCGGACGCGGTTTCCTGCTGTCCGCGTGGCCGTGGCGCTCGTTGGCGTACCTGCTGACGGGGGTGGTCGCCGGCGCCGTCACCCTTGTGGCGATCGTGACCGCGGCGGCCGCCGGGGCCGCCCTCGCCGTCGTCCTCGTGGGCCTGCCGCTGCTCGTCCTCACCGCGCTCGCCGGCCTTCCCGTCGCCGTGCTGGAGCGGGCCCGGCTGCGCCTGGTGGACCGCGATCCCGCGCCGGGGGCCCATCTGCCGCCAGCCACGGGAGGGTTGTGGGCCTGGCTGACGACCCGGCTGCGGGAGCGGGCGACCTGGCGGGAGCTCGGTCACGCCCTGCTGTTCGCAGGCCTGCTGTGGCCGGTGGACGCCCTCGTCGTCACTCTCGCGCTGGCGGCGCCGCTCTCCCTGGTCGCCGCTCCGGTGCTGATGGCCACCGTCGGTGAGGGGAACGAGGCGAAGGTGCTCAAGCAGTGGACGGTCACCACGTGGCCCGCGGCGTGGGCCACGGCCGCGCTGGGGCTGCTGCTGCTCGTGCTCGGCGCGTACGTGCTGGGCGTCGCCGCGGGCTCCCGGGCCGGGCTCACCCGGCTCCTCGTCGCACCGCGCGAGCGCGACCCGGGAGCCCGGATCGTCGAACTGAGCCGCTCCCGTGTGCGCCTGGTGGACGCCTTCGAGGCGGAGCGCCGCAGGATCGAGCGGGACCTGCACGACGGGGCGCAGCAGCGCCTCGTCGCACTGACCATGGCCCTGGGGCTGGCGCGCCTGGACGCGCCGCCCGGTCCGCTGGCCGACCGGCTCGCCAAGGCCCACGAGGAGGCGGGCCGGGCTCTGGAGGAACTGCGCGAGCTCATCCACGGCATCCACCCCCGGGTGCTGGCCGACTACGGCCTGGCGGCGGCCGTCGCCGACGCCGCCGACCGTTCCGCGGTCCCCGTCGACGTCGATCTGGAACTGTCCGGGCGGCTGCCCCGGGCGGTGGAGGCCGCCGCGTACTTCGTGGTCCGTGAGGCCCTCGCCAACGTGGACCGGCACAGCGCCGCCGGCCGCGCGCGGGTGAGCGGTGGTCACCGGGACGGGCGGCTCGTCCTCCAGGTCCGCGACGACGGCCGGGGCGGCGCCGACCCCGGCGCGGGAAGCGGCCTGACCGGCCTCGCCGACCGGGTGTCCGTGCTGGATGGCAGACTCTCCCTGTCCAGCCCCCGGGGCGGACCGACCCTGCTGCGTGTGGAGATCCCTTGCGAGTCGACCGAGCTCTCCGCGTAGTGCTGGCCGAGGACAGCGTGCTGCTGCGGGACGGGCTGACCGGTCTGCTCGACCGGTGCGGGCACCGGGTCGTGGCCGCCGTGGGCGACGCCGAAGCGCTGGTCGCCGCCGTCGGCGAGCACGCCCCCGACGTGGTGGTGACGGACGTCCGCATGCCGCCCGGCTTCCAGGACGAGGGCCTGCGGGCCGCGGTGCGGCTGCGGCAGGAGCGGCCGGCCCTGCCCGTCCTGGTCCTGAGCCAATACGTGCAGCGCGCCTACGCCGCCGAACTGCTGGACTCCGGCGACGGAACGGGCCTCGGGTACCTGCTGAAGGACCGGGTCGGCCAGGTCGAGGAGTTCGTCGGGGCGCTGTGCGAGGTCGCGGCCGGCGGCACGGTCGTCGACCCCGAGGTCGTACGGCAGTTGCTGCGCCGCCGCCGCGATCCGCTGGAGCGGCTCACCCCGCGCGAGCGGGAGGTGCTGGCGCTGGTCGCGGAGGGCAGGTCGAACGGCGCGATCGCCCGTCAACTGGTGGTCTCCGAGGCGGCCGTGGGCAAGCACATCGGCAGCATCCTGACCAAGCTCGACCTCCCCCCGGCCGACGACACCCACCGCCGTGTCCTTGCCGTCCTGGCCTACCTGAGGGCCTGAGCGCGGTCGTTGAGACCGCCTTCGCGTCGTCCCGGCGGCGCACCATCTCGGCGACCAGGCGGGCGCGAACGGCGACGTGCAGGGCCGGGGGGAGCGCGGCGGCCGCGACGGGCAGGGCAACGCGAGCGGGCCTCGCCCGGCGGTGTTCGCCGCCCGGTCGTCGCCGTGGGACGGCCGTCGCTACACGAGGGCGGAGGTCAGGTCCAGTTCGGCCCAGACGACCTTGCCGTCGGGCGCCGAACGGGATCCCCAGCGGCGGGAGAGCTGGCCGACGAGGAACAGCCCGCGGCCGTTCTCGTCCGTGGTGCGCGCGCTGCGCAGACGCGGAACGCAGACGTCGGTGTCGGACACCTCGCAGGTCAGGGCCTGGTGCCGGATCAGGCGCAGGCCGATCGGGCCGGTGCCGTGCCGCACGGCGTTGGTGACCAGCTCGCTGACGAGCAGCTTCGTGGAGTGCTCGAGCCCTTCCAGGCCCCACGCGCTCAGTTGGGCGCCGGCCAGCCGCCGGGCGTCGCGGACGGCGCTCTCGTCGCAGGGCAGGGTCCAGGAGGCGACCTGGCCCGGACGGAGGGCCCGGGTCCTGACCAGGAGCAGGGTGACGTCGTCGGAGGGTGCCTGGGCGGGGAGGCCGGCCGTCGCACGCGCGCAGAGTTCCTCCAGGGAGCGTCCCGGTTCCGCGAGGGTGGTGCCGAGGCGGTGCATCCCCTCCTCGATGTCACCCTCACGGCTCTCGATCAGACCGTCGGTGTAGAGGGCGATCAGACTTCCCTCGGGCAGTTCCATTTCGACGGCTTCGAAGGGGTCCCCGAGGCCGATCCCCAAAGGCGCCCCGGTGGGCAGGTCGGGGAAGGTGACCCGGCCCTGAGGGTCGATGATCGCGGGTGGGGGGTGTCCGGCCCGGGCCATGGTGCACACGCGGGTGGCCGGGTCGTAGACGGCGTACAGGCAGGTGGCGCCGACGACTGCGGGCGTCTGGTCGGTGGGGTCGGCGTCCTCCTCGACGAGTCGCTGGAGCGTGTCGTCGAGCCGGTGCAGCAGTTCGGCGGGTGGCAGTTCCATGTCGGCCAGGGTGCGGACGGCGGCGCGGAGCGTGCCCATCGTGGCGGCGGCGTGGAGCCCGTGGCCGACCACGTCCCCGACGACGAGCGCGACGCGGGCGCCGGAGAGCGGGATGACGTCGAACCAGTCGCCGCCGACGCCGTGGTCCATGTCGGCCGGCAGATAGCGCGAAGCGGTCTCGACCGCGATGCCGCCCCTCAACCGGCGCGGGAGCAGGTTGCGTTGCAGGGTGAGGGCCGCGGTGTGCTCGCGCGCGTACTGGCGTGCGTTGTCCAGTGCCACCGCGGCGCGCCCCACGAGTTCCTCGGCCAGCAGCAGGTCCACGTCCTGGAACGGCTCCGGGTCCGCGGTGCGGATGAACAGGACCAGGCCCAGCAGTGCGCGCCGGGCGCGGATGGGGACGACCATGAGCGAGTGGACGCCGTTCGTGCGGATCCGGGCGGCGAGGGCGGGGTCCTGGTCGATCCAGATCCCCGGTGCGGTGTCCAGGATCGGCTCGAGGTGCGACGTGCCCGTGCTCAGCACGGAGGCGAAGGGGGAGCGCGGCGGCACGGGGACCGGTTCGCCGCGGACCCACACGGATTCCGGGGCCCCGGCGTGGATGGAGGCCAGACCGGCACGCCGCAGCACGGGCAGGCGCTCGCCCGTCGGATCGATCCGCGCGGGCGGTCCCTCGCTGAACGGCACGGACTGTTCCAGGTCCACCGCGACGTAGTCGGCGAGCAGCGGTACGGCGAGGTCGGCGAGTTCCTGGCTGGTCTGCATCACGTCCAGCGTGCTGCCGAGGCGCGCGCTGGCCTCGCCGACGGCGGCGAGGCGCTCGCGGGCCAGCCGGCTCTCGACGACGTCGGCGCTGATGACGCAGACCCCCAGTGATTCCCCGTCGGCGCCCTGGAGGCAGTGGAACGACGCCGCGAACGGATGCTCCCGGCCCTTGCTCACCGGCAGCCAGGTCCGGTACTCGTGCACCTTGGTGGTGCCGCTCTTCAGCACCTGCCGCATCACCGCTTCGAGGGCGCCGGCCTTGGCTCCGGCCAGGACGTCGACGAAGCGCCGGCCGAGCCGCCGGCCGACCGGGATGCCGTCGTGCTCCTCCATCACGTCGTTGACGAAGACGCAGCGCAGTTGCGGGTCACGGATGACGACTCCGATGGGCGCACGGGCGAGCAGGGGCCCCCACACGGATCCGCTCGCCGCGTCCCCGGAGAGGGCGCCGGTGTCGGTCAGGGTCGCGAGCCAGCGCGTCGCCCCGCCCCGGCCCTGCAGCATCGTGATCCGCAGGCTGACGTCGACCACCCGCCCGTCCCGGTGGGTGACCGCTGCCGTACCCGGCCAGCCGTGGTCGGCACGGCACTGCCGGGTGAACGCCGACATCGAGGGAGCCTCCCCGAAGGACGGCAGCACGAGCGCGGCGGACAGGCCGATCACATCGCCGGCGGCGTATCCGACCAGGCGCTCGGCGGCCGTCGTCCAGGCGACCACCGTCCCCAGCTCGTCGAAGACCGCGAAGGCCGAGTCCGATATCCCGGGCGCGTTCACGTGCTTACCAAGCGTCACCACGTCTGTGCAGGTCATCGAGTCGCGTCCCCAGGGTCTCGTCCTCAGGCGGCCAGGCGGAATGCCCGATTTGCGTCTTCCGGGATCAGACCGGACAGCGTCCGGATCTGTGACAGCGGCACGTCCGGCGCCGCGCCCGTCACCACACGTCGGCGGGGACTTCGGCGGCCGCGATCTCGCCGGTCTCCGCCCAGACGGTCGTCACGCCGTCCTCGTGCACGGTGTGGACCGGGACGGAGGTGTGCGACAGGATGGCGCAGATCTTCCCGTCACCGGGCAGGACGAGCCCGTAGACCTCCTTCCACCCGGCGCCGACGGCGCGGTGCCCGAGGTGGCGCAGCAGCCGGCTGCCGAGCCCGCTGTTCTGCCAGGCGTCCTCGACGAGCAGCGCCGCCTCCGCGTTCCCGCGGTCCGGCATCAGGTGTCCCACGGCGACGATGTCACCGGCCGGCTGCTGGACGCCCAGGTGCACGGCCCCCGGTCTGGCCAGCAGGGTGCGCAGGTAGGTGCGGGGATCGCCCATCGCCCGGTGGTAGCGGCTCCACAGGGTTCCGGTCGAGCACCTGAGGTGCATGGCGACGGCGCGTTCGAGGTCCCGCGGGCCGAGTTCGACCACGCGGTGCCCGTGCCGCGGGGGCAGTCCGCTCCGCGGCCGTGTACAGCCGGAGGGGATCACCGCCGGACCCCGCTCGCGTCCCCACTGGCCGTCACAGCGGGAACCACAGGTCGGCCTCCTCGGCCTCCTCCTTGCCGATCGCGAAGACGGCGATGTCCTTCTTCCGGGATCCCTGCGGCGGCAGTTGCGCCACGTAGGGGTGGTCGCCGTCGCCCACCAGCGGTCTGCCGTGCCCGCCGGAACCCGAAATGGACTCAAAGTACTCGGCGTTGACGTCCCTGTACCGCGCCCACTCCAGCGGAAGGTCGTCCTCGTGGAAGATCGCCTCGACCGGGCACACGGGCTCGCAGGCCCGGCAGTCCACGCATTCGACGGGGTTGATGTAGAGCGTCCGGCCGCCCTCGTAGATGCAGTCCACCGGGCACTCGGCGACGCAGGCCCGGTCCTTGACGTCGATGCAGGGCTGCGCGATGACGTAGGTCACCTTCTGCTCCTTGGTCGCGGCGGGGACGACCACCGGCGGGCCGGCCGCCCCGGGCGTCTTTCGATCAGCCGTATGACCGGAACCCGCCCGACGTTGTGACAAGGACGCCCGCCGGGCGGCCCGGCGACACGACGGCTGTGTCACACAACGGGACGCCGAGCGGTCTGGTGGTTGACTCTCCGTACATGGTTCGCAGCATGCGACATCCGAGATGAGGTGCATCGTGTCCCCTGAGAACACTTTCGTGATCGTCGGAGGCGGTCTGGCCGCGGGCAAGGCGGTGGAGGCGCTCCGGGAGAACGGTCACGACGGCCGGCTCGTCCTCATCGGCGACGAACGGGACAAGCCCTACATCCGTCCGCCGCTCTCGAAGGGCTACCTCCTGGGCAAGGAGACCCGCGACTCGATCTTCGTCCACCCCGACGACTGGTACGACAAGCACGACGTCGACCTGCGCCTCGGTACGACGGTGACCGGGCTCGACGCGGGGGCCAAGGAGGTGGAGCTCGACGGCGGGCAGCGCATGCCCTACTCCAAGCTGCTCGTGGCCACCGGTTCGACCCCGCGCCGTCTGCCCGTCCCCGGGGCGGACCTGGACGGCGTGCTCTACCTGCGCCGCGTGGGCGACAGCGAGCGGCTGAAGGCGGCCTTCACCGCGGGCGCGCGGATCGTCGTCATCGGCGGCGGGTGGATCGGTCTGGAGACCGCCGCGGCCGCCAAGCAGGCCGGGGCGGAGGTGACGGTGCTGGAGGCCGAGGAGCTGCCGCTGCTCAGGGTGCTCGGGCGCGAGGCGGCCGAGGTCTTCGCGGGCCTGCACACCGACCACGGCGTGGTGCTCCGGCACGGCGTGCAGGTGGAACGCATCACCGGCAGCGGTGGCCGCGCCGACGGGGTGCAGCTCGCCGACGGCACCCGGCTCCCCGCGGACGCCGTGGTCGTGGGCGTCGGCATCACGCCCAACGTCCAGCTCGCCGAGGCAGCCGGGCTGGAGGTGCGGAACGGCGTCGTCACCGACGCGCACCTGCGCACCTCGGCGCCGGACGTCTTCGCCGCGGGCGACGTCGCCAACGCCTACCACCCGTTCCTCGACCGCCACATCCGCGTCGAGCACTGGGCGAACGCGCTGAACCAGCCGGCCACGGCCGCGCTGGGCATGCTGGGCAAGGACGCCGTCTACGACCGGCTGCCGTACTTCTACACCGACCAGTACGACCTCGGCATGGAGTACACCGGCTACGTGGAGCCCGGCGGCTACGACCGCGTCGTCTTCCGCGGAGACAAGGCGGCGCGGGAGTTCGTCGCCTTCTGGATGTCGGGGAACCGCGTCCTGGCCGGTATGAACGTCAACGTGTGGGACGTCGTCGAGCCGGTCCGCGATCTGATCACCTCGCGCGCCGCCGTCGACGACGCGCGCCTCGCCGACCCGAAGGTGCCGCTGGACGGCGTCACCGCCTGAGGGCCCTGCCCCGCCGCACGGGCGTGGGACGACCGGGCGACCCGGCCGTCCCACGCCCGTTCGCGTGCCCTTTCACCCGTTCGGCGGAGGGCTGGGGACGGTGTCACAGATGGCGCGACCGCCCGGTCGTACTGAGTGACAACCCAGGCGATCGGAGCGGACCGTGGCCCTCACTGAACAACACATTTCCACCATGGTGCTGGTGATCGGTACCGGAGGAGCAGGACTGCGAGCGTCGATCGAACTGGCGGAGGCCGGAGTCGACGTCCTGGCGGTCGGCAAGCGCCCCAAGGACGACGCCCACACCGCCCTGGCGGCCGGGGGCATCAACGCCGCGCTCGCCACCATGGACCCCGAGGACAGCTGGCAGCAGCACGCCGCGGACACGCTCAAGGAGAGCTACCTCCTGGCCGACCCCCGCACCGTGGAGATCGTCACCCGGGGCGCGGCCCGGGGCATCGACGACCTCGAGCGGTACGGCATGGCCTTCGCCAGGGAGGAGGACGGCCGGATCTCGCAGCGCTTCTTCGGCGCGCACAAGTACCGCCGCACCGCCTTCGCCGGCGACTACACCGGCCTGGAGATCCAGCGCACCCTCGTCCGGCGGGCCGAGCAGCTCGGCATCCCGGTGCTCGAAGGCGTCTACATCACCCGCATCCTCGAGCACGACGGCGCCGTGTTCGGCGCGTACGGCTTCGACCTCACCGACGGCACGCGCTACCTCATCCACGCCGACGCCGTCATCCTCGCGGCCGGCGGTCACACCCGGATCTGGCGGCGCACCTCCTCCCGGCGCGACGAGAACACCGGTGACTCGTTCCGCCTGGCCGTGGAGGCCGGCGCCCGGCTGCGCGACGCCGAGCTCGTCCAGTTCCACCCCTCCGGCATCATCGAGCCGGAGAACGCGGCAGGCACGCTCGTCAGCGAGGCGGCCCGCGGTGAGGGCGGCATCCTGCGCAACGCGCTCGGCGAACGCTTCATGAGCCGCTACGACCCCGAGCGGATGGAGCTGTCCACCCGCGACCGCGTCGCCCTCGCCTCGTACACGGAGATCAAGGAGGGCCGCGGCACCCCCAAGGGCGCCGTGTGGCTCGACGTCTCCCACCTCCCGCGGCAGACGATCATGAACCGGCTCCCCCGGGTCTACCAGACGCTGCTGGACCTGCAGATGCTGGACATCACCCGCGACCCGATCGAGATCGCGCCCACCGCGCACTACTCGATGGGCGGCGTCTGGGTACGGCCCGAGGACCACAGCACCGACGTCCGCGGCCTGTACGCCATCGGCGAGGCGTCCAGCGGCCTGCACGGCGCGAACCGCCTGGGCGGCAACAGCCTCATCGAGCTGCTGGTCTTCGGCCGCATCACGGCTCAGGCGGCCGCCGCCTACTCGCTGGGGCTGACCTCGCTGCCGCGCTCCGCCGCGGCGATCGCGCGGGCCCGCGCGGAGGTCGACGACCTGCTCGCGGCGGACGGGCCGGAGAACGTCCGCGCCCTGCAGCGCGCCATCCGCAACACCATGACCGAGCACGCGGGCGTCGTACGCGACGAGGAGGGCCTGCGCGCGGGCCTGGCGGAGCTCGACGCCATCGAGAAGCGGATGGAGTCGGTCGGTATCCACCCCGACATCGCCGGCTACCAGGACCTCGCACACGCCTTCGACCTCAAGTCCGCCGCCCTGGCGGCGCGCGCCACGCTGGAGTCGGCGCTGGAGCGGCGCGAGACACGCGGCTGCCACAACCGCAGCGACCACCCCGGGACGGACCCCGCGCTGCGGGTCAACCTCGTCTGGTCCCCCACGACCGGCGTCACCCGCGAGAGCATCCCGGCCGTCCCCGAGGAGATCGCCGCCCTGATGCAGGACGTCTCCACCGAGGGCAAGCTCGTCGAGTAGCGGCCCTCCGCGCCTCGTGAGGAACCGGGGCCCGCCACGCCGGGCCCCTGTCACAAACCGCCCCGCCGCCCGGTCAATACCGGCGGACGCGTACCTGCCGGTGCCGGTGGGCGAGTCACCGCACCGTGCGCCCCGCGCACGAGAACACCCGAGAGGACTCCATCATGAAGGTCGTAGTCATCGGCGGAACCGGGCTGATCGGCTCGAAGGTCGTAGTCAAGCTCAACGAGCACGGGCACGAGGCCGTCGCGGCCTCCCCCAACACCGGCGTCAACACCCTGACCGGCGAGGGCCTCGCCGAGGCCCTGGAGGGCGCGCAGGTCGTGGTCGACGTCTCCAACTCGCCCTCGTGGGAGGACGAGGCCGTGATGAACTTCTTCCGCACCTGCACCGGCAACCTCATGAAGGCGAACGCCGAGGCCGGTGTCACCCACCACGTCGCGCTGTCCATCGTCGGCACCGACCGGCTCCCGGACAACGGCTACTTCCGCGCGAAGCTGGCCCAGGAGGAGCTGATCAAGGCGTCGGGCATGCCCTACTCCCTCGTCCACGCCACGCAGTTCTTCGAGTTCGCGAACGGCATCGCGGACGCGGGGACCGAGGGCGACACGGTGCGCATCCCGCCCGTCAAGTTCCAGCCCATCTACTCCGACGACGTGGCCACGGCCGTCGCCCGCACCGCGGTCGGCACGCCCCTCAACGGCGTGGTGGAGATCGCCGGCCCGGACGTGTTCCGCTTCGACGAGCTGATCCGTGACGTGCTCACCGCCCAGAACGACCCCCGCAAGGTCGTCGCGGACCCGCACGCCCGCTACTACGGCTCCGAGCTGGAGGACGGCTCCCTCGTCCCCGGTCCCGGCGCGCAGCTGGCCGCGACCCGCTTCGCCGACTGGTTCGCGCAGCAGCGGTGACGCCCCGCGGGTGGCCCCTGCCCGCCGGCAGGGGCCACCCGCAGCCCCCGAGACCCACCCGTACGAAGAGGTCGACCCGCCATGCCCAGGAATTGCGCGGAAACCACCGTCCCAGGCGCCCGTCCGCAGGAGGGACTGACCGGCGCGTACGTCATCGACCCGGTCCACAGCGCGGTCGGCTTCTCCGTCCGGCACGCCATGGTCACCAACGTACGGGGAAGATTCACGGCCTTCGAGGGGTTCCTGCGGCTCGACGCGCTCCGGCCGGCCCGCTCCGAGGCCCATGTCAGCGTGCAGACCGGAAGCCTCGACACGGGCGTCCGGGAGCGGGACTCCCACGTCTCCGGCCCCGACTTCCTGGACTCCGCGACCTTTCCCCTCATGGTCTTCCGCTCCACCGCGGTCGTCCCCCTGGGCGGGGACGCCTTCCGCATGACGGGGAACCTGAGGATCAAGGACGTCGAACTGCCGCTGCATCTGGACCTCGACCACGGCGGCACCGTCCGCCACGCCGACGGTAGGCGGCGGACCGGCTTCGAGGGCTCGGCCACCTTCCGGCGTTCCGACTGGGGCCTGAACTGGAACGTCCCCCTGAAGGGCGGCGGCGTCCTGCTCAGCGACAAGGTGCGGCTCGAACTCAGCGTCTCCGCGCTGCAACTCGGACCGGAGGCCCTGTCATGACCCGACCCGCCGACCGCCGCCCCGACGTCTCGGCCGCCGCGCTGACCCTCACCGCCCAGGCCGTCGCCCTGGAACTGCGGGTCATCGAGCTGCGCCGCGAACTCGCCGACGTCGCCGACCGCATGACCTCGGTCGCGGAGGCCCTCGACGGCCTCCGCGCCTCCGGTCTCCTCCCCGGGCAGGACCCGGGCGAGGACCGCTGAGCGCCGACGTCGTGAACCCGGGCGCCGGCGGTCGGTGCCCGGGTGAAGGTACCGTCACGCGGGCTGCCACAGCTCGATCCGGTTGCCCTCCGGGTCGGTGACCCAGCCGAAGCGGCCGACACCGTCCATGTCCTGGGTCTCCGCGGCCACGTCCGCGCCCTTGGCGCGCAGTTGCGCGAGCATCGCGTCCAGGTCGCGCACCCGGAAGTTGAGCATGGTCTGCTGGGTGCGGGACCCGAAGTAGTCGGTCCCGGACTCGAAGGCCGCGAAGACCGTGGGCCCGGCCTCCTGGGTCCACAGGCCGTTCCGATCGGCGTCCAGACCCAGGCAGTCGCGGTACCAGGCACCCAGGGCCGCCGGGTCGGCCGCACGCACGAAGTGTCCGCCGATTCCAAGCACACGTTCCATGACGCCATCCTGCCAGGACGGTGACCGGATCTCCCGGACCCGCGCGGACCCGGCCTGCCGTCTCGGTCCACCACCTCCGAGGCTGTGCCTACCAGTTGGGAGGTACAGGCTCGTGGAGCGAGCGGACGCCTTTCTGAAACACTCGGCGCACCGGACGAATCCGCACCGAGAAGGAATCCAGGACATGAGCAATGCTTCGCCCGCGGAGACGGTCCGGAGTTTCTACGCGGAGTTCGGGCCCGCCTACGACGACGCCGTGGCGGCCTGCCGGCGGTTCCTGCATCCCGACGTCAACTGGCAGTCCGTCATCTTCAACGACCACCCCGTGGACGGCCTGGACGCCCTCCTCGGGGATCTGCGCCGCGCCCTCGAGACCTTCCGCGCGAGCGGTCTCAGCATGGAGGTGCGCGACATCCGGACCGAGGGGAACGCCGTGTCCGTGCGCAGGACCGACAAGCTGCTGGATGCCGACGGGAGGCCGCTCGAGGTGTACGACATCGTGTCGGTCCTCTATCTCGAGGACGGCAGGATCCGGTCCGCGAGGGACCGCTTCTACGACACGTGAGGCGGCCGGCGGGGGTCCCTACTCCCGGACGACCGCCGCGGTCTGCAGTCGGGCCGCGTCCCGGCCCGGCGGGGCTCCGAACATGCGGCGGTACTCGCGGCTGAACTGCGAGGGGCTGTCGTACCCGACGGCGTGACCGACCGCGGCGACATCGTCCGGTGCCGCGATCAGTTGCAGGCGGGCCTTCTGCAGGCGGATCTGCTTCTGGAACTGCAGCGGGCTCATGGCGGTCACGGCACGGAAGTGCCGGTTCAGCGACGAGACGCTCATACCGACCTCGCGGGCGACCTCGTCGATCCTGATGACCTGGTCGTGGTGAGCCTTGATCCACTCGATCGCGCGGGCCACGAGCGACATGCGGCTGTCCGCGCGTCCGATCTGCCGGATCAGCGCTCCCTGCGGCCCGTTCAGCAGCCGCCAGTGGATCTCGCGTCGCACCCCGGGAGCCAGTACGGGCACGTCACGGGGCTCGTCCAGCAGGCGCAGCAGCCGGAGGACCGCGTCCAGCAGCCGGTCGTCGGCGTCGCTGGTGGCCAGGCCCGGGCCCTCGTACGGGAGTGCCGGGACGGGGACAGCCTCGAGCAGCAGCTGCGCGATGACCGCCGACCGCAGCGGAAGGCCGAAGCCGATGAACGGCTCCGTGGGCGTGGCGCGGCTGATCTGCGAGGTCAGCGGCAGCTCCACGGTCGCGACCAGGTACTGCCCTGCCCGGTAGTCGAAGATCCGGTCACCGAGGACGGAACGCTTCGCGCCCTGGACGGTGAGTGCCATCATCGGCGCGTTGACGGTGCCCATCGGTTCCGTGACGCGGCCGCTCGCGAAGACCACCATGTCCTCGATCCAGCGCGGCTGCGGGCTCCCCGCGGCCAGGCGTGTGATCCGGTCGCCGATCTCCTCCAGGTTGCGCATCCCTCCAGTGGACCACGGGAACGACCCGGTGTGCACACATGATCGGGGCGAGGTTGAGCGGATCGTGCAACGATCCGCGCCGATCGGTCTAGGGGAACCCCGGGCGGCGGGATCGAATGGAGGAGCACCAGGGGACGGCCGGCGCGGCGTCCCCGACCCCGTTCTCCGTGAGGAAGCCCCTTCATGTCGCTCGATTCCTACGTCACGCTCGGCCGCTCGGGACTGCGCGTCAGCCCGTTCACCCTGGGCACGATGACCTTCGGTGAGGATCACGGATGGGGCTGCGGTCCCGAGGAGTCCGCGAACATCCTCGCCGCCTACCTGGACCGCGGCGGCAACTCGATCGACACCGCGAACATCTACACCAACGGACACTCCGAGAAGATCATCGGCGACTACTTCGCCGGCCGGTCCGCGCTGCGCGACCGGGTCGTGATCGGCACCAAGTTCTTCGGCAACCTCTACGAGAACGATCCCAACGGCGGCGGACCCGGCCGTAAGGCGATCGTGCAACAGCTGGAGAACTCGCTGCGGCGCCTGCGCACCGACTACGTCGACATCTACTGGCTCCACAACTTCGACCCGGCCACACCGGTCGAGGAAACGCTTCGCGCGCTCGACGACCTGGTGCGCGACGGCAAGGTCCGCTACGTCGGGTTCTCCGACGTGCCGGCGTGGGCGACGGCCGAGGCCGCCACGATCGCGCGCTTCCGCGGCTGGGCCCCGGTCGTCGCGCTGCAGCTCGAGTACTCGCTGCTCGAACGCACCTCGGAGGGCGAGCTGATCCCGATGGCCCAGGCCCTCGGCATGGCCGTAATGCCGTGGGGGCCGCTGCGCAGCGGCTTCCTTTCCGGCAAGTACTCGAGCACCTCCACCGGGCCGGTGGACACCACCCGCACGCACCTCGTCGGCGTCCCCGGCGAGGCCGACTACAAGGTCATCGACGTGCTGGGAGCCGTCGCCGCCGACGCGGGCGCAGACCCCGCCGCCGTGGCCCTGGCCTGGGTGCAGGGCCGCCCCGGGGTCACGTCCACCCTGATCGGCGCGCGCCGCATGGACCAGTTCGAGGCCAACCTGCGGGCTCTGGACCTCAGCCTCACCCAGGCCCAGCGCGACGCGTTGGACGAGGTGTCCGCGCCCGCGCTGAACTTCCCCGCCCACAACAACGCGACGCTGGCGCCGATGCTCCAGTTCGCCGGGGCGAGCGTCGACGGCCGCCCGTCCATGCCCTCTCCGCTCCTGCGGGCCCACAGCGCCCGCTACTGAAGGCCACGGGGGCCGGGGCGTGATCGCCCCGGCCCCCGTGCCGTCGTGCTGTCGTGTTGCCGTGCCGAGTCGCGCGTCAGGCGCCCACGTAGGAGGCCAGGTGCTGTCCGGTGAGGGTGGCGCGGTCCGCGACGAGGTCCGCCGGGGTGCCCTCGAAGACGATCCGGCCGCCGTCGTGGCCGGCTCCCGGGCCGAGGTCGATGATCCAGTCGGCGTGCGCCATGACCGCCTGGTGGTGTTCGACGACGATGACGGACTTGCCGGAGTCGACGAGGCGGTCCAGCAGGCCGAGCAACTGCTCGACGTCGGCGAGGTGGAGGCCGGCGGTGGGCTCGTCGAGGACGTAGACGCCGCCCTTGTCCGCCATGTGCGTGGCCAGCTTCAGCCTCTGCCGCTCACCGCCGGAGAGCGTGGTGAGGGGCTGGCCGAGGCTGAGGTAGCCCAGCCCGACGTCGGCGAGCCGGCCGAGGATGCGGTGCGCGGCGGGGGTGTGCGCCTCGCCGGCGCCGAAGAACTCCTCGGCGTCGGTGACCGACATCGCGAGCACCTCGCTGATGTCGCGACCGCCGAGGTGGTACTCGAGCACGGACGCCTGGAACCGCTTGCCCTCGCACTCCTCGCAGGTGCTGGCGACGCCGGCCATCATCGCCAGGTCCGTGTAGACCACGCCGGCGCCGTTGCAGGTGGGGCAGGCGCCCTCGGAGTTGGCGCTGAACAGCGCGGGCTTGACGTCGTTGGCCTTGGCGAACGCCTTGCGGATCGGGTCGAGCAGTCCGGTGTACGTCGCCGGGTTGCTGCGCCGGGAGCCGCGGATGGGGCTCTGGTCGACGGACACGACGCCGGAACCGGCGGGGATGGACCCATGGACGAGCGAGCTCTTGCCGGAGCCCGCGACGCCGGTGATGACGGTGAGCACCCCGAGCGGTACGTCGACGTCCACGTCGCGCAGATTGTGCGCCGCGGCGCCGCGGATCTCCAGGTGGCCGGTGGGCTTGCGCACCGACTCCTTCAGGGAGGCGCGGTCGTCGAAGTGTCGGCCGGTGATGGTGCCGCTGGCGCGCAGCCCGTCGACGCCGCCCTCGAAGCAGACGGTGCCGCCGGCCGTGCCGGCGCCGGGGCCGAGGTCGACGACGTGGTCGGCGATGGCGATGGTCTCCGGCTTGTGTTCCACGACGAGCACCGTGTTGCCCTTGTCGCGCAGCCGCAGCAGCAGGCCGTTCATCCGCTGGATGTCGTGCGGGTGCAGACCGGTGGTGGGCTCGTCGAAGACGTACGTGGTGTCGGTGAGCGAGGAGCCGAGGTGGCGGATCATCTTGACGCGCTGCGCCTCGCCGCCCGACAGGGTGCCCGAGGGCCGCTCGAGGGAGAGGTAGCCGAGTCCGATCTCCACGAACGACTCGAGGGTGTGCTGCAGCTTGGTGAGCAGCGGCGCCACCGAGGGTTCGTCGAGGCCGCGCACCCACTCGACCAGGTCGCTGATCTGCATCGCGCAGGCGTCGGCGATGCTGGTCCCGGCGATCTTCGACTCGCGGGCGCCCTCGCTCAGCCGGGTGCCGTCGCACTCGGGGCAGGTGGTGAAGGCGACGGCGCGGTCGACGAACTCGCGGACGTGCGGCTGCATCGCCTCCTTGTCCTTGGAGAGCATCGACTTCTGGACCCGCGGGATCAGGCCCTCGTAGGTCATGTTGATGCCCGCGATCTTCATCCGGGTCGGCTCGCGGTGCAGGAAGTCGTGCAGTTCCTTCTTGGTGAACTTGCTGATCGGCTTGTCCGGGTCGAAGAACCCGGACTCGGCGTAGAGCCGGGAGTTCCAGCCGCCGCCCTTGTAGCCGGGGACGGTGATGGCGCCTTCGTTGATCGACTTGGAGTCGTCGAAGAGCTGGGCCAGGTCGATGTCGGAGACCGTGCCGCGGCCCTCGCAGCGCGGGCACATGCCTCCGGTGCGGGTGAAGTCGACCTTCTCCGCCTTGGCTGCTCCCCGCTCGACGGTGATCGCGCCGCTGGCGCGGACGGAGGGGACGTTGAAGGCGTAGGCGCTGGGCGGGCCGATGTGCGGGGTGCCGAGCCGGCTGAAGAGGATGCGCAGCATGGCGTTGGCGTCTGTGACCGTGCCGACCGTGGAGCGGGGGTCGGCCCCCAGCCGCTGCTGGTCGACGGTGATCGCGGTCGTCAGCCCGTCCAGGACGTCGACCTCGGGCCGGGCCAGCGTCGGCATGAAGCCCTGCACGAAGGCGCTGTAGGTCTCGTTGATCAGCCGCTGCGACTCCGCGGCGATGGTGTTGAACACCAGGGAGCTCTTGCCCGAGCCGGAGACGCCGGTGAAGACCGTCAGCCGGCGCTTCGGGATCTCGATGCTGACGTCCTTGAGGTTGTTCTCGCGCGCGCCGTGCACGCGGATCAGATCGTGGCTGTCGGCAACGTGCGGCGCAGGCGACTGCGCGTCCGCCTTCTTGGCCATGTGTGTCGTCTCTCCATCCGTCTGGTGCGTGCGGGACCGCCGTGCGGTCCCCCGCGGCGTCGCCTGGCATGATCCGACCGGCTTCGGACGATTATGTCCGGCGGCCTTCCGTCGGTGCGGCCGCGGCCACGGTAGCCGTCGGCCGGGCCGCCCCGCTCCCGCTTCGGACCGGCCCCCGTCGAACGGACCGGGCGGCGGACGCGTTCCCGGTCCTGGAGGCGGGCCCGTGCAAGGAGCGGGGATCAGGGGGTGGTCAGCGGACCTCGTTGAAGCGGATCGTGTTGCCCGCGGGGTCGCGGAAGGCGCAGTCGCGGATCCCGTACGGCTGCTCGGTCGGCTCCTGGACGACCTCGGCGCCGCCCGCCACCAGCCGCTCGAAAACCCCGTCGAGGTCGGGCGTGGCCAGGACGACGCGTGCGTAGGTGCCCTTGGCCATCATCCCGGTGATGGTGCTGCGCTCCTCATCGGTGATGCCCGGGTCGGCGGCGGGCGGCTCCAGCACGATCGACGTGCCGGGCTGGTCGGCGGGGCCGACGGTGATCCAGCGCATGTCGCCGTAGCCGACGTCGTTGCGGACCTTGAAGCCGAGGGCGTCGCGGTAGAAGGCCAGCGAGGCCTCGGGGTCGGTGTGCGGGAGGAAGGTCCAGTGAATGGTGATGTCCATGGCCGTCACGCTAGCCGCGGCCCGCTCGCGGGGGCTTCTCCATTCCTGACCGATCCCGCCGCCCCTCAGCGCGCGGGGTCCGGCGCGGGCGGCCGCCACCGGTCGGCGGTCATCCGCCGGACGACCTCGATCCCCGCCTCGCCGGGAGCGGAGGGCCCCTCCGGATCGGGAAGACGTGCGACCTCCGTGAAGCCGAGGCGCCGGGCGACGGCGCCGCTCGCCGCGTTGGCGGCGTCGTGGTGGATCTCCAGCCGGTCGATGCCGGACAGCCTGAATCCCTCGCCGACGAGGGCGGCCACGGCCGCCGTGGCGAGGCCGCGGCCCGTCCACCGGGCGTGGAGCCAGTACCCGATCTCCAGGCCGCCGGCGCCGATGCGCCGGTGGAGCCCGCAACCGCCGATCACGGTGCCCCGCGAGGTGATCGCGTACGCGAAGGCCTCGCCGCTCCCCCACTCGTCGTGGCTGCGGGCCAGGAAGCCGGCGGTGTGATGTCTGCCATGGGCTGCGGCCCAGGGCATCCAGGGCACCAGATGGTCCAGGGACTCGCTGATGGCGCGGTCCAGGGCGTCGAGGTCGCCGGTGTGCCAGCGGCGCAGCTCGACCCGGTCGGAGCGGAGGATCTCGGCGGGCTCGTCCATCTGCGGATGCTCTCGCGGCGCCGCGGAGGCCGACAACGCAATATCGCCCGGCAGCGACAGCGACAGCGGTGGTGGGGGCGGCGTGCGGCCCGTCGGACCGGCTCTGATATTCCTGCCGGTATGAGTGCCGACACCGCCCCCGCCCTGGACGTCACCGAGTGGGCCGCCGCGTGCCGCGGCCGCACCGGGGACCTCCTGGCCGGTCTCGGGCACGCTCCCGGCCTGCTGCGGACGGATCCCGGCACCGCGGCCCGCGTGCTCGGCGAGAGCCTGGGCCGGGAGATCCCCGCCCTCCTGGACGGGGAGGAGTGGACCCGGCTGCACACGCTGCTGACCGCCTGCGTCGGGGAGTACCTGATCAGCGTGCACGGCGCGCGCTGGGCGTGGCTGGAGGACTCGTCCTCGCCCGCGGGCGGCCGCTGGGTCGTCACCGGGTTCCCGCGGCCGGCGGCGCCGGGGACCGCGGCGGTCGACGTGGGAACGCTCGCGGGTGACGCGCTGGCGTCCGGCCCGTCCGTCGGCCTCACGGCACTGATCGACCGCGCCGAGCGGGCGGCCGGCGTCCGCGCCGTGTCCGGCTGAGGGCCCGCGGGCGGAGCGCCCGGCGACGGACGGGCGGGGCGGCGCGTGGTGCGCCGCCCCGCCCGGGGGTCATCGGAGGCGTCGCTCAGCGAACGGAACGCGCCGCTTCCTCGATGATGCGGGCGCTCTCCTTCGGGTGGGACACGCTCACCGCGTGCGAGGACCGCACCTCCTCCACGTGGGACTTGGCGCGCTTGGCCATGAAGACCTGGAGCTCACGGGGGATGTTGAGGTCCTTCGAGGCCACCAGGGTCCAGGAGGGGATGGTCTTCCACGCGGGCTCGCCGGAGGGCTCGTAGAGCGCGCCGCCGGCCACGGGGCGCTGGGTGGCCCCCATGATCTCCGCGGTGTGCGCCGGGACGTCCGCGGCGAACTGGTGGTGGAACTTGGCCTGGTCGATGTAGAGGTCGACGCCCTTGGACCCGTCGGGCATCGTGACCGGCACCTGCTTCAGCGCGTCGCCGAGCGTGCTGCCCTCGAACTTCAGCGACAGGTCGAAGGCGTTCTCGCCCTTGTCGGGCATGAAGGCCGCCAGGTAGACCAGGGCCTTGACCTTGTCGGAGCCGCGGGCGGCGTTGGAGATCACGGCGCCGCCGTAGGAGTGGCCGGCGAGGACCACGGGGCCCTCGATGCTGTCCACCAGTTCCCGGACGTAGGCGGCGTCGCTGCTCAGCCCGCGCAGCGGGTTGGACGCGGCCACCACGGGGTACCCGTCGTGCTTCAGCTTCTTGACGACGTCGTTCCAGCTGGAGGAGTCGGCGAACGCACCGTGCACGAGGACGACGGTCGGCTTGCGGTGCTGCGACGCGGGCGCGCCGCCGCCCTTGGTGGCGCTGGCGGGACCGATGGTCGCGGCGAGCAGACCGGCGGCGACGGTCACCGTCGCCATGACGGTGAGCGGGGTGCGGATGGTCCGGTAACGGGCATGACGGTTCACGGGGGTTGGCCCTTTCGAGGCAGGTGTTGGTTGTGCCGGCCGGCCCCGGGACGGAGGCCGGCGGTGGGTACGGCGTGACTGCCGTACGTCTTGAGGAGGTGGCTCACGGCCGCCGCACGAGGACGTACGGTTCCGTGCCACCTGGGATCACCGGTGCGGGCGGCGTTTCACGCGGGCGCCCGGGGAGCGGGCCGGCGCGGCGGCCCCGCCCCACGGTCCGGTGGTGGGGTCAGTCGGTGTGCAGCGCGGTGTGCAGCGCGCGGGTCGCCTGCTCCATCGCGGCGCTGGTCGCCTGCGTGGAACGGACGGGGTTGAGCATCATGAAGTCGTGCAGCGTGCCGTTGTAGCGGACGCTGACGGTGGGGACGCCGGCCAGGGTCAGCTTGCGCGCGTAGGCCTCGCCCTCGTCACGCAGCACGTCGTTCTCATCGGTGATGACCAGCGCCGGCGGCAGCCCCTCGAGGTCGGCCAGGCTCGCCCGCAGCGGCGAGGCGGTGATCTGCGCCCGCTCCGCCGGGTCGGTGGTATAGCAGTCCCAGAACCAGGCCATCGCCTTCGCGGTCAGGTACGGGCCGTCTCCGAACTCCCGGTAGCTGCCGGTGTCCTGGGCCGCGTCGGTCACGGGGTAGTAGAGCGACTGGTGGACGAAGGTCACGTCGCCGCGCTGCTTGGCCATGATGGTCAGGGCCGCGGTCATGTTGCCGCCGACGGAGTCGCCGGCGACGGCCAGGCGGGAGGCGTCCAGGCCCTCGTCCGCTCCCTTGGCGGTGACCCAGCGGGCCGCGGCGTACGCCTGCTCGATCGCGACCGGGTAGCGGACCTCGGGCGAGCGGTCGTACTCCACGAACACCACCGCGGCGTGCGCCAGGACGGCGAGTTCGCGCACGAGGCGGTCATGGGTGCCCGCGTTGCCGAGCACCCAGCCGCCGCCGTGCACGTACAGCACGACCGGCAGGACCTCGTCCGCGCCCGCGGGCTTGACGATGCGCACCCGTACGTCGCCCACCTCGGCCGGCACGGTGAGCCACTTCTCCTGGACGTCGTACTTCTCGACCGGCGCCGCCTGGATGTCGTCGAGGACCTTGCGGGCACCCTCCGGGCCCAGTTCGTAGAGGAAAGGCGGATTCGCCGTGGCGTCCGCTATCCCCTGGGCCGCGGGCTCGAGAACGGGCTTGCTCATTTGTCGAACTCCCAAGTTCGGCACTCTCGTGCGTTTTCCTTCACCCTTTCGACAAGGGAGCCGGGGAATATGTGACACCTCAGCGGAAAACGCCGTCGTCCTCGTGGCCGTGGGTGATCTCCTCGTATTCCCGCACGGTGGGCTTGGGAATCTGCGTCCCCTTCCCGTACAGGCCGCGGCTGAGCAGGGCCCGCAGTCGCTCGGCACGGCCGGCCCTGCCGTCCGTGGAGAGGCGGACGGGCGCGTACTGCTCGTGCTGCGTGAGGACGTGGAGCTTCTCCCGGCCGATCGGCCGGTGCACCTCGATGTACTCACCGTCCGGCATCCGCTTGATGATCCCGGTCTCGCGGCCGTGCAGCACCTCGTCGCGGTCGGCGCGCTGGAGGGCGAGCGCCCATCGCTTGGTGACGACGAAGACGGCGAAGGGCACGACGAACAGGCCGATCCGGACGGCCCACGTGACACCGTTGACCGAGGTGTGCAGCCGGACGGCGATCAGATCGTTGGCGGCCCCCACCAGGGCCACCGCGTACACGCTCACCCAGGCCGCGCCCAGGGCGGTGCGCACGGGCCGGTTGCGCGGCCGGTCGAGGAGGTGGTGGTCGCGCCTGCCGTCCTTGGTCAGCCAGGCCTCGAGGAACGGGTAGGCGCCCAGGGCGAGGAAGAGCCCGGCACCGGCCAGCAGCGGCACGAGGTTGTCCAGGGCCAGGGTGTGTCCCTGGAAGGTGACCTCCCAGCCGGGCATCACGCGCAGCAGTCCGTCGAGGACGCCCATGTACCAGTCGGGCTGTGATCCCGCGGTGACCTGGTCGGGCCGGTAGGGGCCGTACAGCCAGATGGGGTTGATCTGCGCGATCGAGGCGATGATGAAGACGATGCCGGTGACGAGGAGGAAGTACGCCCCCGACTTCACGGCGTACACGCGGAAGGGCAGGCCGACGAGGTTCCTCTCGGTGCGCCCGGGCCCCGGGTACTGGGTGTGCCGGTGACGTCGCGCCACGACCAGGTGCGCGACGAGGATGCCGGCCATCAGGGCGGGGATCACCACGACGTGCAGCGTGTTGAAGTGCGCGATCAGGTCCTTGCCCGGGTACTCACCGCCGAAGAGGAACATCGACAGATAGGTCCCGACGACAGGGATGGAGAGGATGGTCCCGTTCACCACCATCAGCCCGGTCCCGGACAGCAGGTCGTCCGGGAGGTCGTAGCCCGTCAGGCCCTCGAACATGCCCAGGACCAGCAGCGAGAAGCCGAGCACCCAGTTGAGCTCGCGCGGCTTGCGGAACGCGCCGGTGAAGAACACCCGCAGCATGTGGACGAACATGCTGGCGACGAAGATCAGCGCCGCCCAGTGGTGGGCCTGGCGGATCAGCAGGCCGCCGCGCACCTCGAAGGAGATGCGCATCGTCGAGTCGAAGGCCTCGGACACCGTCCGGCCCTGCAAGGGCGCGTAACTGCCGTGGTACTCCACCGGCGTCATGGACGGGTGGAAGTACAACGACAGGTAGATTCCCGTGAGGACGAGGACGAAGAAGCTGTAGAGGGATATCTCCCCCAGCATGAAGGACCAGTGGCCGGGGAAGACCTTCTGTCTGAAGGACGGACCGGATGCGCTTTCGGCGCCCGTTCGTCCGCGGAACCATTCCGCGACCTTCGAGCCGGCGCCCGCCCGCTGTGATTCGGTTGGCCGGCTGCCGCTGCCCATGTCGCTGTCACCATTCATGTTCCACCCATGGCGGGTCGCAGGTCGGCACTCTCGTGCACCTTCCACTGATATGACTGGCCAGGCGGTGAATTTGTGACGTGCACCGGGCGCGGGTCGTCGCCGGCGCAGGGCGCAATGTCACAAGGTCCGGGCCCGCTTGGTCTCACCAGCAGGACAGGAAGAACGGTGCCGTGTCCGTGTGCGGTAGGTGAGGGAGGTCAGGGGCCATGGATTTCTCCGATGACGCGGTGCCGATCGCGGAGCTGCTGGACGAGCGGTGGCACTTGCTGGACGTGGCGCTGTGGATGGTGGGCGGCTCGGCGGAGGCCGAGGCGGTCGTGGACGAGGCCTACCGGCGGTGGTTCGAGTTGCCGGAGGCGGCCCGCGCGGCGGTCGACGAGCCCGGTGCGTGGCTGGTGAGGACGGTGGGCGGGATCTGCCTGGCCCGCCTGGCCGATTCCGCCGGGAGCCCCGGACCGGTCGTGGCGGACCCGGCGCGTCCGCAGGTGGGGGTCGAGCTGGAGCAGGAGATCGGTGAGGTCCTGCTGACGGCCCTGGACGCGCTCTCGCCCGCGGAGCGGGCGGCGTTCGTGCTCAACGGATGCTTCGGGATGACGTTGGGCACGGTCGCGGACGTGGTGGGCCGGTCGGAGCCGGAGTGCGCCGAGCTCGCCGATCGTGCGCGACGCTCGATCCGCGCCTGCCGGTCGCACGCCGTGACGCCGGAGGAGCACGACGCCGTGGCGCGCGCGGTGCACACGGCGTGCCTGAGCGAGGACGCCGCACGGTTGTCCCGGCTGATGTGTCCGGACGCCACGGCGTTCTTCGACGGCGGCGGGAAGCTGCGGGCGCTGGTCCGCCCGGTGCACGGCGCCGAGCCGGTAGCGCGCAATCTGCTGACGCTGCTCGCCCACCACCAGCGGGTGTCGCTCTCCGCCCAGTCCGTCAACGGCCGCACCGGCCTGGTGGCCCGCTACGAGGGCCAGGTGGCGGCGGTGATCAGCCTGGACGTGGCCGACCAGCGTGTCTCGCAGGCGTGGATCGTCCTCAACCCCGACAAGCTCCGGCCCTGGAACGACCCGGCCCGTCCGGCCCGCCCCGCGGTCGGTTCCTGACGGGGCGGTCGCGCGCCCGGGCGGCGCTTCATGCGTAGGCATCCGTCGTCCGCGACGGACCGGTGCCGGAGGCGGCGCCGGGAACCGCGCGGGCCGTCTCCCCGCCCGACAGGCCCCCGCGTTCGCGCAGGCGGCCCGCGACCTCCGGGGCGAGCAGGGCTTCCAGCGGGGCGAGGTCCCCGGTCCGGGCCGCCGAGACGAAGGTCTCGAGAAGGCGGCGGTGCTCCCCGGTGTCCACCGTCCCACGGCGTTCACCCATCACGTGCTTGCGGGCCCGGCTGACGATCTTGCGCACGTTGACCAGGCTGACCTGCAGTATCTCGGCGATCTCGGGATAGGCGTAGTCGAACGCCTCGCGCAGCACGTAGGCCGCGCGTTCCGTGGGGGTCAGCCGCTCCAGCAACAGCAGCAGGGCGAGTTCCACGGCCTCGGCCCGCTGCGCGCCCGTCTCGGGGTCCGCGCTGGTGTCGACGGGCTCGGGCAGCCAGGGCCCGATGTAGGTCTCCCGGCGCACCCGGGCCGACTGGGCGACGTTGATCGCCAGACGGGTCGTCGTGGTGGAGAGGAAGGCGGCCGGACTGAGCACCGCGGTGCGGTCGGTCTTCTGCCAGCGCAGCCAGACCTCCTGGACGACGTCCTCGGCCTCGACCGCGCTGCCGAGTACGCGGTACGCGATACCGAACAGACGGGGCTGGAGCTCCATGAAGACAGAGGCGGCCTCGTCGAGACCCTGTGAGGCGGGGGACGGGTCGCCGTCCGCCTTCCCCGGGGTTCCGTCTGCCTGCACGGCCCCACGGTCGCCGGGCGGCCGGCCGGCGACGTCACCCATCCGGTCAGAGGTCATTTACGGGCAGCCCCCAGCCACGCGAATCGAAGGTGTCACACGATGTGCGATATGGGCACCCACTCCATGGGACCTGATCACCGAGCGTCACGATTTCTCCCATCACATCCGCTGAATAGACCGGTGGAGACCCGGTCATGTGACAGACGAGGCGGGAGAAATTCGTCGACGACTACCGCAACAACAAGCCTTGGGCGAGCGCACGGTGTGTGCCAGGAGCCCACGACCCACCGTCGACTCACAGCATACGCTGGACAAAAGGAGCAAAATGGATATGGCTTCCGGCACTTCGTTAGAAATCGCACAGCCGCGATCCCATGCTGTTCCAAAATGCAGTGACACGTTATTCATTCGTGGTTGAAGTTCCGCAGCCAGGAACACCGGTGTGACGGAAAGTGACGAACCGCATCGGAGGGGCCGGTCTCCAGAAACGCGGCCTGCCTCCAGGGGCTACGCGGGCCCCTGGAGGTAGCGGATCAGGTCGCCGTCCGTGTCCCCGGCGCCGAGCGCCTCGACGGCGTCGTGGACGGCCCGCTCCAGCAGAGGAGCGCCGACCCGCAGCACGTCGTGGGCGAGCGGGGTCAGTCGGACTTCCACGCTCCGCCGGTCGTACACGGACGTGCTCGTCGTGATCAGCCCGCGGTCGCGCAGCCGGGTCACCAGCCGGCTGGTCGCCGACTGGCTCAGCCCGATCCCGTCGGCCAGCTCGTCGAAGTGGAGCTGGCCCTCGGCCTCGCGGGCGCCGTCCTGGAGGGCGGTCAGGGCGTGGAACTCGCGTGCGCTCACGCCCAGTTCCCGGTGCAGCACCCGCTCGACACGGTTCTCGACGCGGCGGTGGAGCCGGTCGAGGGCCCTCCACCGCCCGGTCGTCATCATGTTCCCGGCACTCACACCGCGGCGTGGTCGCCCGTCCGCTGCTCGGCACGCCGCCGGGGAGCGGCGCTGGTGACGAAGGCGTCCCGCGGGTGCTGCACCGAGGCGAGCGAGACGAGGTCCCGGCCGAACAGGGCCGCGGTGAGCCACACGGTGAGCACCCGGACCTTCCGCTCCCAGGTCGGCACGGCGAGCACGTGGTAGCCACGGTGCATCAGCCAGGCCGGGAAGCCCTTGATGACGATGGCCTTGTACTGGAAGATGCCGCGGCCCAGGCCCAGCGTGGCGACCACGCCGAGGCTGCTGTGGCGGTAGTCCCTGACCCTGCCGCCGCGCAGGCTCGCGCGGATGTTCCTGGCCAGCCGCTTGCCCTGCCGGACCGCGTGCTGGGCGTTCGGCACCGTGTGCGCCCCCGGCACGGGGGAGGCCAGGTCGGGCACCGCGGCGTCGTCCCCGGCCGCCCACACGTCCGGCACCGGCTCGCCGTCCGTACCCACCCGGAGGTCGGGGCGCACGACGAGCAGTCCGCGCTCGTCGACCGGCAGGTCGGTGTGGTTGTGCACGACGGGGTTCGAGGCGTTGCCCGCGGTCCAGACGATGAGTTCCGAGTCGAACTCCTCCCCGCTGGACAGCACGACGTGTCCGTCCTCGGCGGAGACCAGCTGGGTGTTCAGGTGGACATGGGCGCCGCGCCGCTCCAAGTGGCGCACGACCCAGGCGCCGGGCTTGTCGCTCACCTCGGGCAGGATCCGGCCCCGCGCCTCGATCAGGTGGAACGACAGCTCACCCAGGCTCAGTTCGGGATAGGACTTGAGCATCGCGGTCGCCAGCGCGAGCAGCTCGCCGAAGCCCTCGACACCGGAGAACCCGCCGCCCACGAAGGTGACGGTGAGCAGCTTCCGCCGTTCGGGCCCGGGGGGCAGCGAGGCCGCCTGGTCGAACGCCGTCAGCAGCCGGTCGCGGATGGCGACCGCCTCCTCGACGTGCTTGAGCCCGATGGCGTTCTGGGCCAGGCCCGGGATGGGGAAGGTGCGGGTCACGGCACCGGCGGTGACGACCAGCGTGTCGTAACGGAGTTCGTAATCCTCCCCGTTCACGGGCCGGACGGTCACCGTGCGGTCGGCGTGGCGGATGCCGGTCACGCTTCCCGCGATCAGCCGCGTCTTGTGCAGGTGGCGCCGCAGCGACACCGCGGCGTGACGTGCCTCCACCGAACCGGCGGTGACTTCCGGCAGGAACGGCTGGTAGGTCATGTAGGGACGCGGGTCGACGACGGTGACCCGTGCTTCCCCGGGCCGAAGCGTCTTCTCCAGGCCCCAGGCCGTGTAGAAGCCCGCGTAGCCGCCGCCGACGATCAGGATCTCGCGCATGGTTCCCTCTGTTTCTCTCCGTCACCAGGTAGACCGTGCAGCCCCTGTCGGTGTGACAGGGCATGCCCGTTCAGTGGCGAACGCTGTGATCACAGGGCGTACATATACGGAGATATCTGGTCGAAGGGTCCATCTGAAGGGCCGTGCGCACCCCCTCCGCCCGCCGAGAGGAACAACACTGTCTGCTACGTTCCGGAGGACTCGACTTCGGGCCGGCACGGGCTGACCGACGTCCTCGGCGACTTCGCGCGCCCGCACCCGTCCCACCCCACCCCCCACCCCGCACGCCCGACCGCGCCCACCCGGTGCGGCATCCGGCTGCCTCCGCCTCCTTCCCCTGGAGCCCCCGTGCGCACAGCGCTCCTGTCCGCCGTACTCGTCAGCACCGTCGCACTCGCGCCGTTCGCCACGGCGTGCACGGACACCCCTTCGCCCGAGGACGTTCACGACTCGCCGCCGCCCGCGACGGACCTGCGCGTGGGGGCGGTCTGCTCGGCGCACTTCAGCTTCGCCACCGACGTCTCCTGCGGGCTGACCGACTTCGGCGACGTGCGCTTCCACTGCGCCGACGAGCTCAGCGGTGCGTGCCCGAAGACCCGCTCCGTTACGCTGGAGAACATCGGCAGAACGCCGGTCAGGCTCGTGGCCGTCAGCGGATCGGAGCCCGGTGAGAGGCACGAGAGCGTGTCGCGCACCCTGCCCTCTGGGGGCCGGCAGGTCCTGACGCCCCGCGCGGGCGACACCTACCTGTACGACATCCTCCTGCGCGCGGCGGACGGCCTGGCGGCGGTGGGCGTCGTCGCCGTCTCCTGACGGTCAACGGGCCGTCACACGTGCTGTCACACACGCCCGGGGACCCCGGTCTCCCCTGGGAGGGGCGTGGTCACGGGCGGCCGGAGTGGCCGGCATCCGCCCCGCCGGTGCGCCCCGCGGCGCACGCGACGCGAGCAAGGGATGGTAGGCATGTCGTACCCACAGCAGGTGTACTTCGGGGACACCGGCGAGATCAACGCGAACTTCCGCCCGGCGAGCACCCCGCCGAACGTCGGCCAGGCCGGAGACGGCATCCACTACCTGGCGACCACGGACATGACGCGGGGCGAGTACGGGCTGTACCGCGTCATGATGAGGGCGAACGCGGGCGGGCCCAGGACGCACTTCCACCGGACCATCTCGGAGTCCTTCTTCATCCTCGGCGGAACCGTCCGCCTCTACGACGGCGAGAAGTGGGTCGACGCCCGGGAGGGCGACTTCCTGCACGTCCCGCAGGGCGGGCTGCACGCCTTCCGCAACGACTCCGACGCCCCGGCCGAGATGCTGCTGCTCTTCACACCGGGCGCCCCGCGTGAGGAGTACTTCGAGAAGCTGTCGCAGATGGGCAACGCGACGGCGGAGGAGCGCGCCGCGTTCCTGGACAAGCACGACTCGTACTTCGTCGACTGACCGGGACCCCCTCCCCGGGGGGGGGCCGCCCCGCCGGCCGCGGGGCCCCCCCCCCCCGGGGGCCGGCGGCTTACGTCAGCGCGAACCCCAGGGCGGGTTGGGTGAGTTGGGGCACGATCAAGCGCCGCAGCCAAGACCCAGTAAAGCACAAAAAACCCAAGCAGCGGCGCCCATAACAGGCAGAC
>NZ_JBHYMQ010000077.1:0-37126 GCF_042742985.1 Streptomyces sp. NPDC058864
TCCCCCGCCTGCGTGGCGGGGGACCCGGGACCCTCTGCGCGCCGCGGGCCGCCCTCCTCAGCGCAACGCCTCGGGGCCGCCGTTGAGCGCGGTGAGCAGCGCCAGGGGAGTGGCCGCGGCCCAGGCCTGGGGCGAGCAGGAGTGCGGGTACGGCACGGGTACCGGGTGCTCGTCCCGTCCGTACCCGGCCATCACCTCCGGCAGACGCCAGTCGTGCGCGGCGGCCGCCTGCACCAGCCCGTGGGCGATCCGCGAGGCCTCCTCCGCCAGACCGCTGCGCGCGAGCCCGAGCACGACGACCGCGTTGTCGTGCGGCCAGATGCTGCCGCGGTGGTACGACAGCGGGTGGTACGGGGCCTGGCCCGCCGCGAGCGTGCGCACCCCCCAGCCGGAGAAGAAGTCGGGCTGCAGCAGCCGCCGGCCCACCGTCCGCGCGTCGGCCGGGTCGAGGATGCCGGACCACAGCAGGTGCCCGGCGTCCGAGGCGAGGGCGTCCACCTGCCGGCCCTCGCCGTCCAGGGCGAGCGCGGGGAAGTCCCGGCCGCTCATCCAGAAGTCCCGGCGGAACCGCTCCCGCAGGTCCGCCGCGGCCTTCTCCAGCCGGTCCGCCTCCCCGGCGTCGCCCCAGACGGTACGGGCCAGGCGGGCGGTGCGGACCAGGGCGTCGTAGGCGTAGCCCTGCACCTCTGCGACGGCGAGCGCGCCCTCGGGGCGGCGGCCGTCGGCGAAGCAGATGGCCCCTTCGGAGTCCTTCCAGTTCTGGTGCGCCAGCCCGCCGCGCGCGGCGTCGGAGGTGTAGCGGAGGTAGTCGCCCGCGCCCAGCCCGCCGTCACGGAACATCCACTCCACGGCGGCACGGGCGTGCGGCTCCAGGCGCCGCGCGAGCCCCGGGTCGCCGGTCGCCGCGCTGTGGGCCTCCAGCAGCACCAGGAACAGCGGCGTGGCATCGGCGCTGCCGTAGTAGCGGCCGTACGGCACCTGCCCGAAGTGGGCGAGTTCGCCGTGCCGGACCTCGTGCACGATCCGGCCCGGCTGCTCCAGGCGGGCCGCGTCGTGCCGGGTGCCCTGGGTCGCGGCGAGGGCGAGCAGCGTGTCCGCGGCCAGCTCCGGCCGGTACGGCAGAGCGAACAACGAGGTCAGCAGGGAGTCACGGCCGAAGAGGGTGAGGAACCAGGGGATGCCGGCGGCGGGCACCAGCAGCGGCTCGCCCGCCGGGCCGGTCGCCGGGACGCGGAGCCCGGCCAGGTCGGCCAGGCCCGCCGCGCAGGCGCGCGCGAGCTCGTCCCAGTTGGTCAGCGAACGCGGCCGCGGCCGAGAATGGACGAAGCCGTCCTCCTCGGCGGCATGCCGGTTGCGGACCGACTCCGGGTCCGGGGGAGGGGGCGGTTCCGCGGCGCCGTGGGGCACCGCCCGGACGCTCAGGGCGAGCTCGGCCGCACCGTGGCCCGGCAGTGGCAGCCGCCAGGTCAGCAGGCGCGCGGTGCCGGCCGGCTCCAGCGGGCGGACGGCGGCGGGGGCGGGGGAGGCGGTGACCGTGGTGCGGGCGTCCCAGTCCTCGCCGCGCCGGTAGCGGAAGGCGACACCGTCCGGGCGGTCCTCGGCGGTGCGCCGTCCGTCGGCCTTGTCGTAGCGCCGGTGGTCGCCCCGCAGTTCGAACTGGTCCGCGAAGTCCGCGTCCACCTCCAGCGCGATCTCCACCGTGGCGGGCTCCGCACGGTTGCTCACCACGCGGATGCGTTCGGTCAGCGCGCCCGCCTCGACGGCCTGCCGCCGGAAGAGCGAGTACGCCGGCGGTTCGTCCCGGCCTCCCTCCGGGGTGAGCACGAAACCGTCGTCGGAGGAGGTCAGCAGGGACGGTACGACGCCGTCCGCGGTGAGCCGCCAGCGGCTCAGATGGCGGGCGTCGCGGAGGAAGAGGCCGTCCGGGGTGTCGCCGCGGCGTCCGGTGATGTCGCCGGAGCGGCTGGTGGAGGCGAAGGTGCCGCGGTGGACCAGCAGACGTTCGACGGTCATCGGGCGGGCTCTCCTTGCGGTGTCGGGTGCAGCAGGTCCAGGGCCAGGGCGGCGGTCCAGCTGAAGCGGCGGATGCCGCGGCCCTGGCCGCTGGCCGGTTCGACGTACTCGGCGAATCCGGTGCGGCGGGCGTCGTCGAGCGCCTGCTCGCGCAGGACGTCGGCCGCCCGGTCCGCGCCGTGCTGCCGCAGTCCGCGGTGGACCAGCCACGCGGTGTTGAACCAACTGGGGCCCCGCCAGTAGCGGTTGCCGTCGTACTCCGGAGCGGTGAGGTCGTAGCTCGGCACCAGGTGCACCCGGCCGAGCCGGAAGCGCTCGCCGTGCGCCGTCGCGATCAGCGACCGCGCGACGGTGTCCGGGAGGCCGGGCACGATCAGGGGCACCAGGCCCGCGACGCTGTGCCCGCCGACGGCCTCGCCGGTCGTCAGGTCCCGGGCGAGGAAGATGCCCGCGGCGGGGTCCCACAGCCGGTCGACCAGGGCGGCCGTGGCCTCGGCCGCCCTGCGGCGGTGCGGTGCGGGGTCCGCGCCGGTCGCCGCGGCGATCTCGGCGAGGGCGTGCTCGGAGGCGATGGACAGGGCGTTGAAGCAGGGGTCCTCGAGGGCGAAGGCGTGCGGGGTGCGCGCGTCGTCGTAGCCGTGGTCGCGGTAGTCGGCGGCGAGCCGGACGTAGCGGCCGTAGTCGAGGTCGGTGGGGCGGTCGGCGGCCTCGCTGTGGTCGAGGTCCGCCCTGCGGAAGGACTCCGGCGGCGCCGGTTCGACCCGGGCGAGCGCCGCGTCCCACACCGGGCTGTTGTCCAGCCCCGGCTCCCAGGGGTGCACCACGGCCGCCAGCCCGCCGCCGCCCAGGTCGCGCGAGGCGGCGAGGTAGCGGTGCCAGGCGGCCAGCCGGGGGTACATCCGCCGCAGGAAGCCGCGGCGCCGGGACTCGGCGGGGTCCGCGAGGTGGACCTGCCAGGCGGCGAGGGCGTGCACCGGCGGCTGGACGATGCCGGAGGTCTCGATGTCCCCGGGCGCGCCCGAGGCGGCGCCCGCGCCCGAACTGCGCCAGAAGTCGGGGCTCGGGAAGTACGCGTCCAGGGGCACCGAGGAGTTGAAGACGATGTGCGGGACACGTCCGTCGCGCCACTGCGCCCCGAGCAGGGTCTCCAGTTCCCGCTGGGCCCTGCGCGGGGCGAGCCGGGCCAGCCCGATGGCGATGAACGCGGAGTCCCAGCTCCACTGGTGCGGGTAGAGGGTGCGCGAGGGGACCGTCGCCGCGCCCGTCCAGTTGGACAGCAGGACCCGGGCGGCGGCCCGGCGCAGCTCGGCTTCCCGGTCCCCCTCGCGGCCCGGGGACCGCAGGGCCGGTTCGAGGACGGCCGTCATCCGGCGGCCCGGTGCAGGAAGGCGGGGACGGAGCGCACGGCCGCGACGGGGTCCCCCGTGAGACGGCACTCCGCGGCGAGGTAGCCGTCGTACCCCGCGGCGTCCAGCGCACCGAGCCAGGCGGGCCAGTCGAGGTGGCCGGCGCCGGGCTGGAAGCGGTTGGAGTCGCTGACCTGGGCGTGACCGATGAGCGGCGCCACGGCGAGGATGGCGGCCGCGGGGTCGGTCTCCTCGATGTTCATGTGGTAGCTGTCGATGCCGATGCGCACGGAGTCCAGACCGACCGTGCGGATCAGCTCGGCGGCCTGCTCCAGCCGGTTGACCATGTGGTCCTCGTAGCGGTTGAGGGGTTCCAGGAAGAGCGTGACACCCTCGGCGCGGGCGTGCTCGCCCAGTTCCGTCAGTCCCTTCAGGAGCACCTCGCGGTCCTCCTCCTCGCTGCGCGGCGGCTCGAAGGGCGGCAGCCGGCGGGAGAACATGCCGTACGAGGCCGGGGTCTGGGCGCCCAGCCCCCCGAGTTCGGCGATGACGCTGAGCTGCGACTTCATCTGCGCGACCGCATCGCGACGCAGGTCGGGGTCGAAGGCGCCGAAGAAGTGCAGCATGTCGACGCAGACGGTCGGCATGACGACACCGTCGGCCTGGGCCCTGCGCAGCTCGGGGAGCCGGTCGCGGAAGTGGAAGTCGCCCTTCCCGCGCAGCTCGATGGCGTCGTAGCCGGCCTCCTGGGCGAACTCCCACTTCTGCTGGAGGGTGTCACCGGGCAGCAGCTGTTCCTGGCAAGCGGTCTTGAACATGATCGAGGGGCCTCTCAGAACTCCAGGACGACCTGGAGCGCGTCGGCGGGACGCTCATCCAGCAGGACGTAGGCTTCGGCCGCGTCGGCGACCGGGACGACATGACTGACGAGGGACTGCACGTCGACGTGGCCCTCGGCGACCAGTCGCAGGAAGGTCCGCTGCAGGCGCTCGACGGTCCAGCGCCCGCTGAGCTGCGGCGGGACGCCGCCGATCTGGGAGCAGATCAGCTGTACGCGGTTGTGGTGGAACTCGTCGCCGAGCCGCAGGCCCACGCCGTCGCCCTGGTAGAAGCCGGAGGCCACGACCCGGCCGCCGACCGCGACCGAGCGCAGGGCGTCGTGCAGGGCCGGGTAGGCGCCGCTGATCTCGATGGCGACGTCCGCGCCGCGGCCGTCGGTGGCGGCGCGGATCCGCTCGGCGACCGCGTCCGTACGGGCGTTGAGCGTGGTCGCCGCGCCGTACTCCGCGGCCTTGGCGAGGCGGACGTCGAGCGCGTCGACGGCGGTGACGCGGGCGCCGTTCAACTGGGCGAGGCGGGTGGTGAGCAGTCCGATGACGCCCTGGCCGAAGACGGCGACGTCCTCGCCGAGATGGACGTCGGCGCCGAGGACGGCGTTGTACGCGATCGCCCCGACACGGGCGAAGGCACCGGCCAGCGGCTCCAGCCCGGCCGGGAGCACGTGCCCGGCCATGCGCTCGGCGGGCACGACGCCCTCGCTGCGGTGGCCCCAGATGCCCCAGACGAGGTCCCCGACGGCCGGCATGCCGGGGACGTCCGTGAGCTCGGGTGAGACCTCCGTCACCTCGCCGACCTCGGAGTACCCCCAGCCGGCGACGGGGTACTCGATGCCCGCGGCGCCGTCCCGGAACAGGCGCGCCTCCGGGTCCCAGGTGCGGGTCAGGTACGGGTTGGTGCCGCGGTAGGCGGTGAGTTCGGTGCCCGCCGAGATTCCGGAGTAGCGGGTCCGTACGCGCAGATGGCCAGGGGGCAGGGGGACTGACTCGCTCGGGGCGACCTCCACCTGACGGGGGCCGGTGAACTGGACTACGCGTTCCACAGGGGGACTCCGGAAAGATCGGTTATGCGGTCCGTTCAGCCATCGAAGGCTGACTTACGTCGAAGATATCCGAGACTTAAGTCTTGTCAACAAGCAAAAGTGATGCTCTGATGCAACGCGTACGTAACGCAAGGCTGACGATGAGGACGGTTGATGCGCATGTGGTCCCGACGGTCGAGGGCGCTGGCGAGCGGCTTGGCCGCCGTAGTGGGAATCGGGGTGATGTCCGGCTGCGCGGCGCAGGACAACGGGAAACCCGACAACAAGATCACCGTCTGGAGCCTGGAGAACCTCACCGACCGCGTGGAGGCGACGAAGAAGACCATCGCCGCCTTCGAGAAGGAGTCCGGGGTCGAGGTGAACCTGGTCGGGGTCGACGAGGGCCAGCTGCCGCAGCTGATCATGTCGGCCGCCGCCGCGGGCACCCTTCCCGACGTCATCGGGGGCATACCCCTCGCGCCGGTCTGGCAGATGTACAGCAACGGCCTGCTGAACACCGGCGCCACGAAGAGGATCGTCGACGACCTGGGGCCGGGCACCTTCAACAGCAACGCCCTCAAGCTGACCGGTGACGGCGCCACCCGCCTCGGCGTACCCAGCGACGCCTGGATGCAGATCCTCGTCTACCGCAAGGACCTCTTCGCCAAGGCCGGCCTCGCCGCCCCCGACAGCTACGACGCGATGCTCAGGGCCGCTCGGAAGCTGAACAGCGGCGGCACCAGCGGCATCTCGCTCTCCACCGACCCCGGCGACGTCTTCACCCAGCAGAGCTTCGAGGACCTGGCCCTCGCCAACGGCTGCGAACTCGCCGACGCCAAGGGCGACGTCACGCTCGACAGCCCCCAGTGCGACCGCGCCTTCGACGCCTACGACAAACTCGCCGGCGACTACGGCGCCCCCGGCACCCAGACAGTGGACACCACCCGGGCCGTCTACTTCGCCGGCCGCTCCTCCATGATCGTCTGGTCCACCTTCCTCCTCGACGAGCTGGCCGGACTGCGCGCCGACGCCCTGCCCAGCTGCGCCCAGTGCAAGAAGGACGCGCAGTACCTGTCCGACAACAGCGGCATCGTCACCGCGCTCAGCGGGCCCGATTCGGCCAAGCCCGCCCAGTTCGGTGAGGTCTCGTCCTGGGTCGTGACCAAGACCGCGGAGACCGCGGCCTCGGAGAAGTTCATCGAGTACATGATGGGCGACGGCTACCAGGGCTGGTTCGGCATGGCCCCCGAGGGCAAGATCCCGGTCCGGGCCGGGACGGCCGACGACCCGCAGAAGTACCTGAAGGCCTGGCGGGCCAGCGACATCGGCGTGGACACCAAGAAGTCCATGGAAGACGTCTTCTCGCCGCGGCTGCTCGACGAACTCACCGCCGGCGTCGGCAACATGAAGCGCTGGGGCATCACCCAGGGCCAGGGGGCGCTGGTCGGCGCCACCATCGGCGAACTGCCCATCCCCAAGGCGGTGGGCGACATGACCACCGGCCAGACCTCCCCGCAGGAGGCCGCCGAGGAGGCCGACGAGGAAGTCGCGGCCCTGCAGAAGTCCCTCCAGTGAGCCGCCCCCGGCCTCGTCCTTCAAGGAAGCAGTGATGAGCACCGCACAGAGCACACAGCAGCGGAGAACGCCGGAGGCGGACACCGCCAACGCCGGATCCCGGCGCCCCCTGACCCTGGCCCAGCGGGAGAACCGGGCCGGACTCGCCTTCGTCTCGCCCACCCTCCTGGTGGTCCTGGTCGTCGTGGTCCTGCCGATCGCCTGGACCGTCCTGCTGGCCTTCCAGCACGCCCGGCTGGTCGACATCCAGAGCATGGGCTTCCTGTCCAACTGGACCTGGGGAAACTTCAGCGAGGTCTTCACCTCGCCCGGCTTCTGGACCTCGCTGTGGACCACCCTGGTCTACACGGTCGGCGCCACCGCCGGCTCCATCGTCCTCGGCCTGATCGCGGCGCTCGCGCTGCGCCGCCCCTTCCGCGGCCGGGCGCTGCTGCGCGGCACCATGCTGCTGCCGTACGTGGCCCCCGTCGTCGCCGTGACCTTCGTCTGGGAGATCGCGCTCAGCCCGCAGTTCGGTGTCGTCAACGAGGTGGGCACCAAGCTGTTCGGCTGGGACGAGCCGGTCGCCTTCCTGTCCACCAGGTCCCAGGAGATCTCGCTCCTGGGCTGGCACGTCCACGTGCCGCTGGCGCTGCTGACGGTGATCGCCTTCGAGACCTGGCGCTACTTCCCCTTCGCCTTCCTCTTCCTGATGGCCCGGCTGCAGGCCGTCCCGGAGGGCCTGGAGGAGGCCGCGGTGGTCGACGGCGCCACCCTCACCCAGCGGTTCCGCCACATCCTGCTGCCCCAGCTGATGCCGGTCATCGCCCTGCTGTCGGTGCTGCGCTTCATCCTCACCTTCAACAAGTTCGACGACATCTACCTGCTCACCGGCGGCGGTTCGGGCACCGACGTGGTCGCGGTGCGCGTCTACGACTTCCTCACCGCCCGCTATGACGTGGGCGCGGCCGCCGCCCAGGCCCTCGTCCTTGCCGCGATCCTCGCCGTGCTGCTCGGCATCTACTTCAAGTTCTTCGCCAAGAAGGTTCAGGAGGAGGCGTGATGGCCAGTCGCGCACAGATCGAGGACCGCACCTTCGCCGTCCTGCGCTGGGTGGTGATCGTCGGGCTCGCGATCATCACGATCTTCCCCTTCTACTACATGCTGCTGCTCTCGGTGAAGCCGATCGACCAGCTGCTGCTCGACCCCGGCAAATTGTGGGTCGGCACCTCGGAGTTCACCCTCGACACCTACCGCACCGTGCTCAAGTCGGTCGACGACGGCGGCCAGGGCTTCCTGCGGATGCTCGGCAACTCCGCGCTGGTGGCACTCGGCTCCATGCTGCTGACCCTGCTGGTGTCCGTCCCCGGCGCCTACGCCATCACCCGGCTGAAGTTCTTCGGCGGTCGGCAGGTCAGCGCGCTGTTCCTGGCCGTCTACCTCTTCCCGGCGACGCTGCTCGCGGTGCCGCTGTTCGTCATCTTCGCCCGGATCGGCCTGCAGGGGAGTCTGTTCGGCCTCGCGATCGTCTACATCGCGCAGACCGTTCCGGTCTCCATCTACATGCTCAAGAACTACTTCGTCACCATCCCCGAGAGCATCGAGGAGGCCGCCGCCCTCGACGGCGCCTCACGGATCCAGACCGTGCGCAAGGTCGTCCTGCCGCTGGCCGCGCCCTCGTTGATGGCCACCGGGCTGTACGTCTTCATGATCGCCTGGAACGAGTTCCTCTTCGCGCTGCTGTTCCTCGCAGCCGACCCGGACAAGTGGACGGTGTCGCTGGGACTTCAGCAGCTCGCCAACGGCATCGAGGTGCCGAAGACCGTCCTCATGGCAGGCTCCGTCGTGCTGACCATTCCCGTGGTACTCCTTTTCTACGCGGCCGAACGGCTCCTCACCGAGGGCCTGACCAGCGGCGCGGACAAGAGCTGAGCACCATGGCCCGACACGAGGGGGAGCGAGCACGCATGGCTACGCCCTGGAGCACCGCCGGACACCTGCTGGAACTGATCAGGACCGGGCAGGCGACCACCCGTGGCGAACTCCAGCGCGTGACGGGCCTGTCCCGCTCGACCGTCGGCCAGCGGCTGGACCAGCTCTTCGCCGCGGGCTGGCTGCGCACCGTACCCGGCGGGCAGTCCACCGGCGGACGGCCCTCCACGCACCTGCAGTTCGACTCCGGGCACGCCGCCGTGCTCGCCGCCGACCTGGACACCACCAGCGCCCGCGCCGCGGTGCTGGACCTGTCCGGACGGGTACTCGCGGAGCACACCGGGGAGTTGCTGCTCGACCGGGGCCCCGACCAGGTGCTGGACGAGCTCGGCCGCCGGTTCGCCGGACTCCTCGCCGCCGCCGGTGTCCCGGCGTCGAAGGTGTGCGGCGTCGGCCTGTCGGTGCCCGGCCCCGTCGACTGGACCACCGGCGTGGTGGTCCGGCCGCCGATCATGCCGGGCTGGGACGGCTACCCCGTCCCGGCCCGGATGCAGGAGGCGCTGGTCCGCCACGCCGGACTGCCCTCCTCGGTGCCGGTCCTCGTCGACAACGACGCCAATCTGATGGCCCTGGGCGAGCAGCGCGACTCCTGGCGCGACTGCTCGGCCTTCGTCCTGGTCAAGGTCTCCACCGGCATCGGCGCGGGTGTCGTCATCGACGGAACCGCCTTCCGCGGGATCGACGGCGGCGCGGGCGACCTCGGGCACATCCGTCTGCACGACGCGTCCGACGCCCTGTGCATGTGCGGCTCCCACGGCTGCCTCGCCGCCGTCGCCAGCGGCCGCGCGCTGGCCGGGCAACTGAGCGCCCTCGGCGTGCCGGCCGGCTCCGCCGCGCAGGTGCGCGAGCACCTGGACGCCGGCCAGCCCGACGCGGTGCGCCTGGCCCGCGAGGCCGGCCGGCGCTGCGGCGAGGTGCTGGTCACGGTCGTGACCCTGCTCAACCCCGGCGTCCTGATGATCGCCGGGGACCTCGCCGAGACCCACTTCGTCACCGGGGTGCGCGAACTGCTCTACCAGCGCGCGCTGCCCCGGGCCACCCGCAACCTGCAGGTCGTGACCTCCCGCCTCGGCGACCGCGCCGCCCTCGCCGGCGCCACCGCCATGGTGGTCGAGCACCTCTACGCCCCGGACCAGGCCAACGAACGGCTGGCCGCCGCGGCCCCCAACTGACCCTGGAGCACCACCGTGAACACCCCTGCCCCCCTCCCCGCCCCCGTCGAGGTCGGACTGATCGGCGCAGGTCCCTGGGCCCGGGCCATGCACGCGCGGATCCTGGCCGCCGGACCCGAGACCCGGCTCACCGCCGTCTGGGCCCGGCGCACCGAGGCCGCCGAGGAGATCGCCGGCACCTACGGCGCGGCGACGGCCGGCAGCCCCGAGGAACTCTTCGACCGCTGCGAGGCCGTGGCCTTCGCCGTGCCGCCCGCCGTCCAGGCCCAACTCGCCGTACGGGCCGCCAAGGCCGGCAAGGCCCTGCTGCTGGAGAAGCCGCTCGGCCCCGACCTGGCCTCGGCACGCGCGGTCGCCGACGCCGTGGCGGAGGCCGGCGTCGTCTCCCAGATGGTGCTGACCAAGCGCTACCAGGCCGAGACCCGCGACTTCCTGCGGCGCGCGCGGGAGGCCGAGGTCACCGGCGCACGGTCCTGCTATCTCCACGGGGCCTTCCTCGGCGGGGAGTTCGCCACCGGCTGGCGTCTGGAACAAGGCGCGCTGCTCGATCTCGGCCCGCACCTCATCGACCTCCTCGACGCGGCCGTCGGTCCCATCGCCTCGATCCGCGCCACCGGTGACCCCCGGCGATGGGTCGAGGTCACCTGCGAGCACGAGAACGGGGCGGTCAGCCAGGCCTCCCTCTCCGGCAGCGTCCGGCTGCCGAAGCCGCGCACCCGGATCGAACTGCTCGGTCCCGGTGGGGAGCTCGTCTACGACACCTCCGCCATCGACCACGAGGAGGGCTGGCCCGTCCTGCGCGCCGAGTTCGCCGCCGCCGTGCGCTCCGGCCGCACCGGCGAGCTCGACGCACGGCGCGGACTGCGCCTGCAGGAGCTCATCGACGCGGCCCTGCGCTGATACCCGACGGGTATCACAGGGCGCGGAACAGGTCTTGGACGCGCCACCCGTGCCGCCCGAAGACTCGGAGGTGTCACAGGACATCACGAGAAAGGCGAGCGCCATGAAGGTCTTCCTCACCGGAGGTTCCGGCTACGTCGGGCGGGCCACCATCGAGGCATTGGTACGCCGGGGCATCCAGGTCGCGGCTCTCGCGCGCAGCGAGGACTCGGCCCGCGTCGTCCGCGACCTCGGGGCCGTCCCCGTGTCCGGGGACCTCACCGCTACGGACGTGCTCCGCGCCGCCGCGCGTGACGCCGACGGGGTCATCCACCTGGGACAGCACTACGGTCCCGACACCGCCGAGGTCGACCGGGCGGCGGCCGCGGCGCTGCAGGACGGCGCCGGGCCGCGCCCGTACGTGCACACCGGCGGGGTGTGGGTCTACGGCGACACCGACGGTGTGGCGGACGAGGACGCCCCGCTGGCCCCGCCGCGCATCACCGCCTGGCGGCCGGAGAACGAGAAGCGCGTCCTCGCCCGCGCCGCGACCGGCGAACGGCCGGTCGTGGTCATGCCCGGCCTGGTCCACGGCCGCTCCGGCGGGCTCGTCGAGATGTTCTACGCGGCCCCGGGCCGGGAGACCGGCTCCGTGCCCTGCGTCGGCGACGGCGCCAACCACTGGTCGACCGTGCACGTCGACGACGTCGCCGAGCTCTACGCGCTGGCCCTGAACGCCGCGCCCGGCTCGGTCTACGCCGGGGTCGGCGACCTCCACCCGACCCAGGCGGAGGTCGCCCAGGCGGTGAGCCGGGCGATCGGCCGCCCCGGATCGGTCCGGCGGCTGACCGAGACGGAGGCCGAGGAGCGGATGGGCCCCATCGCCGAGGCCTTCGCCCTCGACCAGCGGCTCACCGGCGCCCGGGCCCGCCGTGAGCTGGGCTGGCGGCCCACCCGGCTCGACCTGCAGGCGGACCTCGCCCGCTCCTGAGGCCGCCCGCTGAGGAGCGCGGTCCGGACGGATACGCTCGAAGTGTGTCCGTCCCGGTGAGGAGGCGAGGAGGGGCCCTGTGGACCTGGATCTCCGCAAACTGCGGTACTTCGTCGCGGTCGCCGAGGAACTGCACTTCGGCAGAGCGGCGCAGCGCCTGCACATCGCGCAGCCCGTGCTGTCGCGGCAGATCAGGGCGCTGGAGGACGAACTCAAGGTGCGGCTGTTCTCCCGTGACCGCCGCAGCACCGAGCTGACCGCGGCCGGTACGCAGCTCCTCGCCGACGCCGGACCGCTCCTGGCGGCCGCCGACGCCACCCGGCGGCGCGTCGCCCGCGCGGACCGGGGCCACGCCTCCTTCACCGTGGGTTTCATGCCCGGACTGATCGTCACGGGTGCCGTTCGGGAGCTCTCCCGCCGGCACCCGGACCTGTCGGTCGAGGTCGTCAGGACGGGCTGGGACGACCAGACGGAGGTGATCCTCGACGGACGCGTCGACATCGGCTACGTCAGGATGCCCGTCGACACCCGCGGTCTGGCGACCCGCGGCCTCCTCGCCGAACCCCGCGTCGCCGTCCTGCCCGCGGACCACCCCTGCGCCGGCAAGCCCGCCCTCGGCATCGCGGACCTCGCCGGCGAACACCTCCTGCAGGACCCCGCCGCCGTGCCCGAGTGGCGCGACGTCGCCCGGGAGCTCGCCGGCCCGCGGCGCCGGCCGGCCGTCCCGGCCTTCCGTTCCGTCGAGGAGAAGCTCGAGAGCGTGGCGGCGGGGCGCGGGGTCGTCGTGCTGCCGCTCTCCACCGCGACCTACTACACCCGCGCCGACCTCGCCCACGTAGAGATCGAGGACATCGGTCCCAACCGGGTCGTCCTCGCGTGGGACGGCAGCCGGCACGACCCGCTGATCGAGGAGTTCGCCGACATCGCGGTCGCCCGCGCCGATTCGTCCGCCTGACCGCTGAACGGTTTCCGCACCCGTTCCGTACTGAGGGCACGGGGACGAGAGGAGATGCCCCGCGCGAAGGCGCGACGGGGCGGCGGAGCAGGAGATACGCGGATGAAGCTTGACGTGGTGGGGGAGCCGGGGCCGACGGGCACCGGCGGCGAGTCCGACGTCTGGGTGGAGAACTGGGGAGCGCAGGCCATGTGCCGGATGGAGGACCCGGACGTGCTGTTCGTCCAGGGTGCCGCCCAGAAACGCGTCAAGGCCGTGTGCGGCGGTTGCCCCGTGCGCACCGAGTGCCTGGCCGACGCCCTGGACAACCGTACCGAGTTCGGCATCTGGGGCGGTATGACGGAGCGTGAGCGCCGCGCCCTGCTGCGCCGCCGCCCCACCGTCACGTCCTGGCGCACCCTGCTGCGGACGGCACGTCAGGCCTACGAGCGCGGTCCGCGGCGGGCCTCTGCCTGAGGCCCGGACGCCAGGAGCCGGGCCCGGTGGTCAGCGGCCGACCGGGCCCTGCGGGCCCGCCGGGTCATCGCCGTACGCGTCGAACCCGACGATCCTGCCCTCCTCGACCGTGAAGACGTGCACGATCGCGCTGTCGAAGGGGCTGGTCCCGTGCCCCGCGCCCTGCGTACGTCCGACGGCGACGACCTGGCCGCCCTCCTCGAAGAGCCGGTCGGTCTCGATGCGGCTCTCGATCATGTGGAACGTCCTCTTGAAGAACGCCGCTAAGCCGGCGAGCCCGGAGACCGCGCCACCGCCGGGCAGCGCGTCCGTCACCCGGACCCGGATCCCCGGGGAGGCGATGGCCGCCAGCGTGTCCCGGTCGGACCGCAGCATGGCGTCGTACATCGCCTCGGCGACCTCGGGTGGGGCCGCGCTCCCGGACCCTGGTGTCTCGGGCATGGCGATCTCCTGAGGTGATTCAAGGATCAACTGTTGGGAAGGTTGTCGGATCGTAGGTGAGCATAGGGGAGTTGGGGGTTCCTCCGCCGGGCGGTCCACGCGGCGAGACCCGTCGGCTTCCGGCGGGACCCCGCGGTCGGCTCGGGCGTGCCACTCGTCGGGACCGAACACCTCGTAGCGGATCGCCGCGGGGTGGCCTCGCCGGGTCGCCCGCTCCGTCCGGCCGGAGTCCGTCAGCCGAGGCCGTCGAGGAAGGCGGCCATCGCCTGGCGCAGCGCGTCCGGGCGCTCCAGATGGACGTCGTGGCCCGCCCCGGGGACGCCGACGGCCACCGCACGCGGCTGCCGGCGGCACATCCCCTCGGCCTCCTCGGCCCCGATGATCCCCTTCTCGGCCAGGACGACCAGCGTCGGGCACCGCAGCGCGTCCCACTCCTCCCAGAAGGCGCGTTCCGCGTTCTCCCGCAGGGACGCCACCATGACGTCGCGGTCGAAGCGCGGCCACCAGCCGCCCTCGCGCCGCTCCAGGCCCTCCGCCCAGCCCCTGCCGACCGGGCCGCCGCCGAGGAACGCGGCGGCGGACTCCACCGAGGGGAACGGCACCGGCCAGGAGTCCAGCCACGCCCCGATGTCCGCGGGAACGCCCGGGTTCGGGCCGCCGGGTCCCGCCTCGACCAGCAGCAGGGCGCGGACGAGATCCGGGCGGGCCGCGGCCGTCAGCATCGCGGTGTGGCCGCCGAGCGACTGGCCCACCAGGACCACCGGCCCGGTGCCCAACTCCTCGACGACGGCCACGGCGTCGGCCACGTAGGCCGCGCGGGAGACGTCCCCGGGAAGCCGCTCGGAGGCGCCGTGCCCGCGCTGGTCCACGGCGACCACGCGATGACGGCGGCTCAGCCACTCCGCCGTCCCGTCCCATTCGCCCGCGTGCCCGGCCAGACCGTGCAGCAGCACCACCGACGGCCCCGGACCGGGCCGGTCCCGGCACTCCAGCCGTACGCCGTCGCGGACCACCGTCATCCGGGACCACGTCATCCGAACCCCTCCTCCGTCCCGGCGCGGAGAGCCGCGCCACCCGTCGCCCCGCACCTTGCCGGACGCGGCGGGCGCCCGCAAACGACGCTCCCCGGACCGCCCGTGGAAGGGGCCCGCGGGTGCCTTTCGGCGGTTTCTTCCCGGCCGCCCACCCCGGTGGTACGGTCCGGTCCAGTCGTGGCCCCGTCCGGAGGGTGACGAGACGCACCCGAGGGTGACCGGCGAGGGAGAGGCGCGACGTGAGACGGATGACGGCCCGTCCGGCGAACGGGCACCAGGCGCGGGTGCTGCGCCTGCTGCGCGACGCGGGCCCGCAGTCGCGGGCCGTGCTCGGCGACCAGGTGGAGCTCTCCCGGTCCAAGCTGGCGGTCGAGGTCGACCGCCTCCTGGAGACCGGGCTCGTGGTCCCCGACGGACTCGCCGCCTCCCGCGGCGGACGGCCCTCCCACAACGTGCGCCTCGCCCCCTCGCTGCGCTTCCTGGGCGTGGACATCGGCGCCACCTCGGTCGACGTCGCCGTCACCAACGCGGAGCTGGAGGTGCTCGGCAACCGTTCCGCGCGGTTCGACGTGCGCGAGGGGCCGGTAGCCGTGTTCGAGCAGGTGCTGGCGATGGCGGCCGAACTGCGCGCCGCCGGTGCCGCGGAGAGCTTCGACGGCGCGGGGATCGGGGTGCCGGGTCCGGTTCGCTTCCCCGACGGCGTACCGGTCGCGCCGCCGATCATGCCGGGCTGGGACGGTTTCCCCGTCCGGGAGGCCATGAGCCAGGAACTCGGCTGTCCCGTCCTGGTCGACAACGACGTGAACCTCATGGCGCTGGGGGAGCAGCACGCCGGGGTCGCCCGATCCGTGCGGGACTTCCTCTTCGTCAAGATCGGGACCGGGATCGGCTGCGGCATCGTCGTGGGCGGTCAGGTCTACCGCGGGGTCACCGGCAGCGCCGGGGACATCGGGCACATCCAGGTCGTGCCGGGCGGACTCTCCTGTGCCTGCGGCAACCACGGCTGCCTCGAGGCCTACTTCGGCGGCAGCGCCCTGGCCCGGGACGCGGCCGCCACGGCGGCAGCGGGCGAATCGGCCGCGCTCGCCGGCCGGTTGGCCTCGGCAGGGACGCTGACCTCCGCCGACGTGGCGGCCGCCGCGGCGGGCGGGGACGGCACGGCCCTCGACCTCATCCGTCAGGGCGGCAACCGGACCGGCCAGGTCATCGCGGGCCTGGTGAGCTTCTTCAACCCCGGACTCGTCGTGATCGGCGGCGGGCTCACCGGCCTGGGGCACACCCTCCTGGCGAGCATCCGCAGCCAGGTGTACGGCCAGTCGCTGCCGCTGGCCACCGGCAACCTGCCGATCGTCCTCAGCGAACTCGGCCCGACCGCCGGCGTGGTCGGGGCCACCCGTCTGATCAGCGACCACGTCTTCTCGCCGGTGTGACCCCCGGCGGGCACCGCCCGCCGGAACGCGGCCGTTCCCTTCCGTTCGTCGTGTCGTTGCCGCGGGTTGGGTGTGCGCTACCCCCATGGCCCAAGTACGCCGGGTGAGTTGGCCCGCGCCCGGACTTTGTCCTGGAACCGGAAAAAGACCTTCCCGATTCCTGCGCAACTTCTTCCCCCACTGGGCGGGCGCTGCTACTTTCCCATCGAAAGCCTGACGGAGCGGGACCGGCCGATGCCGGTCCGGTATCCCCATGCCGCGGCCGGGGGAGGTGAGGGGCACGTGAGACGCATGACAGCTCGACCCGCCAACGCGCACCAGGCGCGGCTCCTGCGGCTGCTCCGTGACGGCGGACCCAACTCCCGTGCCCAGATGGGGGACCAGATCGACCTGTCCCGTTCCAAGCTCGCCGTCGAGGTCGACCGGCTGCTGGAGACGGGCCTCGTCGTCGCGGACGGCCTCGCCGCCTCGCGCGGCGGGCGGCGTTCGCACAACATCAGGCTCGCCCCGGGCCTGCGCTTCCTCGGCGTCGACATCGGCGCCACCTCCGTCGACGTCGCGGTCACCAACGCCGAGTTGGAGGTGCTCGGCCACCTCAACCACCCGATGGACGTCCGTGAGGGACCGGTCGCCGTCTTCGAGCGGATCCTGGAGATGGCCGCCAAGCTCCGGGCCGCCGGCCTCGCAGAGGGCTTCGACGGCGCGGGGATCGGGGTGCCGGGGCCGGTGCGCTTCCCCGAGGGCGTCCCCGTCGCGCCGCCGATCATGCCCGGCTGGGACGGCTTCCCGGTCCGCGAGGCGCTCAGCCAGGAACTGGGCTGCCCCGTCATGGTCGACAACGACGTGAACCTGATGGCCATGGGGGAGCAACACGCCGGGGTCGCCCGCTCCGTCGGCGACTTCCTCTGCGTCAAGATCGGCACCGGCATCGGCTGCGGCATCGTCGTCGGCGGTGAGGTGCACCGCGGTGTGACCGGCAGCGCCGGCGACATCGGCCACATCCGGGTCGAGGCCGACGGACGCGCCTGCGCCTGCGGCAACAAGGGCTGCCTGGAAGCCCACTTCAGCGGTGCCGCGCTCGCCCAGGACGCCCTGGAGGCGGCCAGGTCGGGACAGTCCTCAGCCCTCGCGGCCCGGCTCGAGGCGGCCGGGCGGCTCTCCGCCGTCGACGTCGCCGCGGCGGCCGCCGTCGGCGACGCGGCGGCACTGGAACTCATCCGCGAGGGGGGCAACCGCGTCGGGCAGGTCATCGCCGGACTCGTCAGCTTCTTCAACCCCGCGCTGGTGGTGATCGGCGGCGGTGTCACCGGTCTCGGCCACACCCTGCTCGCCAGCATCCGCAGCCAGGTCTACCGCCAGTCACTGCCGCTCGCGACCGGCAACCTGCCCATCGTCCTGGGTGAACTGGGCCCCACCGCCGGCGTGATCGGCGCCGCCCGCCTCATCAGCGACCACGTGTTCTCCCCGGCCTGATCCCCCCACCGGCCAAGCGCTCCACCGGCACCACGGCACCACCGGCTCCACCTGCACGCTCCGCACGCGCACGTGTCACCCGCATCCGCCGAGGGGATCGTCATGGCACCTGAACCACCGGCACCGCCGCCCCCGACAGCAGCGCCGCTGCTCACCATGTCCGGCATCACCAAGTCCTTCCCCGGCGTCCGCGCCCTGGACGGCGTCGACCTGGACGTCCAGGCCGGCGAGGTGCACTGCCTCCTCGGCCAGAACGGCGCGGGGAAGTCCACCCTCATCAAGGTGCTCGCCGGGGCCCACCAGCCCGACGGCGGGGAGATCACCTGGCGCGGGGAGCCGGTGGCGCTGAAGTCGCCGATCGCCGCGATGCGGCTCGGCATCGCCACCATCTACCAGGAACTCGACCTGGTCGAGGGGCTGTCCGTGGCCGAGAACGTCTTCCTCGGCCATGAACCGACCACCGCCGGGTTCGTGGTGCGCGGAGGTGACGCCCGCCGTGAGGCCGCCGTCCTGCTGCGCCGGCTCGGCCACGCCGAGATCGACCCGGCCCGGCGTGTCGGCGACCTCTCGGCCGCCCAGCAGCAGATCGTCTCGATGGCCCGGGCGCTCTCCCACGACGTGCGCCTCATCGTCATGGACGAGCCGTCCGCCGCGCTGGACCCCGAGGAGACCGACAACCTGCTCCGCATCGTCGGGCAGCTGACCGCCGACGGCGTCGCGGTCGTCTACATCTCCCACCGGCTGGAGGAGATCCGCCGTGTCGGCGACCGGGTCACCGTCCTGAAGGACGGCCGCGCGGTCGCCGGCGGCCTCCCCGCCAAGTCGATGCCGACGCGGGACATCGTGGCGCTCATGACGGGCCGTGACGTCGAGTACGTCTTCCCCCGGCGCCCCGCCGGACCGCGCTCCGGCGATCCCGTCCTGCGGGTCGAAGGGCTCGCCCGGGACGGCGAGTTCGCCGCGGTCGACCTGGAGGTGCGCCCGGGAGAGATCGTCGGGCTGGCCGGGCTCGTGGGCTCCGGACGGTCGGAGATCCTCGAGACGCTCTACGGTGCCAGGAAGCCCACCGCCGGCCGGGTCACCGTCGACGGCCGGCCCCTCAAGCCCGGCAGCGTGCGCTCGGCCGTCCGCGCCGGGCTGGGGCTGGCGCCGGAGGAGCGCAAGGCACAGGCGCTGCTGATGCTGGAGTCCGTCACGCGCAACGTTTCGGTGTCCACCCTCGCCCGCTTCTCCCGGGCCGGCTGGCTCGACCGCAGGGAGGAACGACGCGCCGCCCGGGAGTCCACCCGGTCGCTGTCACTGCGGCCCGACAACCCCGACGCCCGGGTGCGCACCCTGTCCGGCGGCAACCAGCAGAAGGCCGTCCTGGCCCGCTGGCTGCTGCGCGGCTGCCGTGTCCTGCTGCTCGACGAGCCGACCCGGGGCGTCGACGTGGGCGCCCGCGCCGAGCTCTACGCGGTGATCCGCCGGCTCGCCGACGACGGGCTCGCCGTACTGCTCGTCTCCAGCGAGGTCCCCGAGGTCCTGGGGCTCGCGGACCGGGTGCTGGTGCTCCGCGAGGGACGCGTCGTGCACGCCGCGCCCGCGACGGAGCTGGACGAACACCGCGTACTCGACCTTGTCATGGAAGGGAGCCCGAGCCGATGACGCAGCCCGCCTCCGAGGCCCCGCAGGCACCGACGCCGCCCGCGGACGCGCCCCCCGTCACGAAGGGCGGCGGCCGGCGTCCGGCGCTGGGGCTCCACGCCGACGTCCGCAACCTGTCCCTCCTCGGCGTCCTCGCCGCCCTCGTCCTCGTCGGCGGCATCACGCAGCCCGACAGCTTCCTGGATGTCTCCAACCTCCAACTGGTGCTCACCCAGGCGTCCGTCATCGGTGTCGTCACCGTCGGCATGACCTTCGTGATCATCAGTGGGGGCATCGACCTGTCCGTCGGCGCGATCGTCGCACTCGCCTCCGTGTGGGCGTCGACCCTCGCCACCCAGGAGTACGGCTTCACGGGCATCCTCTTCACCGCGGTCGTCGTCGGCATCGGCTGCGGGCTGGTCAACGGGGTGCTCATCGCCTACGGCAGCATGGTGCCGTTCATCGCGACCCTCGCCATGCTCGCCTCGGCGCGCGGGCTCGCCCTGTACCTCACCGACGGAAAGACACAGATCGTCACCGTGAACTCGGTGCTCGACCTCGGCCTTCCCGCCACCTACGTCCTCGGCATCCCGCCGCTGGTGCTGGTCTTCGCCGGGGTCACGGTCATCGGCTGGCTGGTGCTGAACCGGACGACCTTCGGGCGCCGGAGCGTGGCCGTCGGCGGCAACGCGGAGGCGGCCCGCCTCGCCGGCATCGACGTCCGCCGGCAGCGGCTCTACCTCTACCTGCTGTCCGGGCTGTGCTGCGGCATCGCGGCCTTCATGCTGATCATCCTGTCCGGCTCGGGCCAGAACACCAACGGCAACCTCTACGAACTCGACGCCATCGCCGCGGCGATCATCGGCGGCACGCTGCTCAGCGGCGGCCGCGGGACGATCGTCGGCTCCGTCCTCGGCGTCCTGGTGTTCACCACCATCCAGAACATCTTCGCCCTCAACAACCTGGAGAGCGCCGTCCAGCAGATCGCCAAGGGAGCGATCATCGTGGCCGCCGTCCTGGTCCAGCGCAGCACCTTGCGCAACGGCGACGGCTGACCCAGCCCGTCGCGCCCGGCTCCACCGACAACCCGCACGCGCCCCGCACCGCCCTATCCCGAAGGGTTTCACCGTCATGCCACGAATCCCGGTCACCAGCCGCAGAGGACTGCTCTTCGGCGCCGCCGCCGTCTCCGCCGGAGCGGCACTCACCGCCTGCACCAGCAACGAGCCGAAGAAGGCCGGCACGGCCGCCACCACGGCGGCGGCCGCCGACGACAAGCCCGGCACGCCGGTCACGATCGGCTTCGCCGGCCCGCAGGCCGACCACGGCTGGCTCAACGCCATCAACCAGAACGCCAAGGACCGCGCCGCGAAGTACTCCGAGGTGACGCTGGAGATCACCGAGGGCTCCAACGACACCGCCGCCCAGATCGGGCAGATCCAGACGCTGATCAACAAGAAGGTCGACGTCCTGGTCATCCTGCCGGCCGACGGCAAGGCCCTCACCCAGGTGGGCCTGCAGGCCATGAAGGCCGGCATCCCGGTGATCAACCTGGACCGGATCTTCGCCTCCCCGCAGGCGTACCGCTGCTGGATCGGCGGCGACAACTACGGCATGGGGCTCAACGCCGGCCGTTACATCGGCGAACAGCTCAAGGACAAGCCCGACGCCAAGGTCGTCGAGCTCGCCGGCATCGACAACCTGGAGCTGACCCGGCAGCGCACCCAGGGCTTCGACGACGCCCTGAAGAACTACCCCAACATCAAGAAGGTCGCCCGGCAGGCCGCCGAGTTCACCGTCGAGACCGGCCAGGCCAAGATGGCCCAGCTGCTGCAGGCTCAGAAGCAGTTCGACGCGCTGTGGAACCACGACGACGACCAGGGCGTCGGTGCCCTGCGCGCCATCGCGCAGGCGGGCCGTGACGACTTCTTCATGGTGGGCGGCGCCGGGTCCAAGGCGGCGATGGACGCCATCAAGGCCGACAACGGCGTGCTGAAGGCCACCGTCCTCTACCCGCCCACGATGGCCGCCTCGGCCATCGACCTGGCCCGTGCGCTCGGCCAGAAGAAGGGCGTCGGCGGGATGGCGGAGCTGGAGATCCCCGCGTCGATCACCCTGTACTCGGCCGTCGTCACCAAGGAGAACGTCGACGAGTACCTGCCGACGGGCTTCATCTAGCAGATCCGCCCCGCCCGTCCGATCCGAGCAACCGACGAGGAGCAACGGCATGGCTGATATGGCCGGCAAGGAAGACAGTGAGGCAGGTGCCGCTTCGCCGGCGCTCGGCATCGGCATGGTCGGCTACGCCTTCATGGGCGCCACCCACTCCCACGCGTGGCGCACCGTGGGCCACGTGTTCGACCTGCCGATGAGGCCCGTCATGGCCGCGATCGGCGGCCGGGACGCGGGCGCCGTCCGGGCCGCGGCCGCCCGGCACGGCTGGGCGGCCGCGGAGACGGACTGGCGGGCACTGGTGGACCGGGACGACGTCCAGCTGGTGGACGTGTGCACCCCCGGTGACAGCCACGCCGAGATCGCCGTCGCGGCGCTCGAGGCGGGCAAGCACGTGCTGTGCGAGAAGCCGCTGGCCAATTCGGTCGCCGAGGCCGAGGTCATGGCCGCGGCGGCCGAACGGGCCGCCGCCCGCGGCCAGGTGGCCATGGTCGGCTTCAACTACCGGCGGGTGCCGGCGGTCGCCTACGCCCGCCGGCTCATCGCGGACGGGAGGGTCGGCACGATCCGCCACGTGCGGGTGACCTACCTCCAGGACTGGCTCGTCGACCCGGACTTCCCGCTGACCTGGCGGCTGAAGCGCGAGTACGCGGGCTCCGGGGCCCTCGGGGACCTTGGCGCGCACGCCGTCGACCTCGCCCAGTACCTGGCGGGGGAGCTCCTGGTGGGCGTCTCGGCGCTCACCGAGACCTTCGTACGGGATCGGCCCGAGCTGGACGGCGCGTCGTCGGGACTGTCGGGCTCCGGGGGCGGACGGCGGGGGCCGGTGACGGTCGACGACGCGGCGCTGTTCACCGGGCGGCTGGCCTCGGGGGCGCTCGCCTCCTTCGAGGCCACCCGGATGGCGTCCGGGCGCAAGAACGCCCTGCGGCTGGAGATCAACGGCGAGCGCGGCTCGCTCGCCTTCGACCTGGAACGGCTGAACGAGCTGTCGTTCCACGACCACACGGAGCCCGCCGAATCGGCCGGCTTCCGGCGGATCCTGGTGACCGAGCCGGGCCATCCGTACCTGGAGGCGTGGTGGCCGCCCGGCCACGCGCTCGGTTACGAGCACACCTTCACCCACCAGGCGCGCGACCTCGTCGTCGGCATCGCCGAGGGAGTGGCCCCGGCGCCCTCGTTCGCCGACGGCCTCCAGGTGCAGCGCGTCCTGGCGGCGGTGGAGGAGAGCGCCGAGAAGAACGCCGTGTACACCCCCATCCCCTCCTGACCACGCCCGCATCGAGGAGGTCCTCGCCGTGCCACGACCCTTCACACTCTTCACCGGCCAGTGGGCCGACCTGCCCCTGGAGGAGGTCTGCCGACTCGCCCGCGACTTCGGTTACGACGGGCTCGAACTCGCCTGCTGGGGCGATCACTTCGAGGTCGACAAGGCCCTCGCCGACCCCGCGTACCTGGACGGGCGGCGGGCGCTGCTCGACAAGTACGGACTGAAGTGCTGGGCGGTCTCCAACCACCTCGTCGGACAGGCCGTCTGCGACAACCCGATCGACGAGCGCCACAAGGGGATCCTGCCCGCCCGTATCTGGGGCGACGGTGAGCCGGAGGGCGTGCGGCAGCGCGCCGCACGCGAGCTGGCCGACACCGCGCGCGCCGCGGCGGCCTTCGGGGTGCGCACCGTCATCGGCTTCACCGGCTCGTCGATCTGGCACCTGGTCGCCATGTTCCCGCCGGTCCCGGAGCGGATGATCGAGCGCGGCTTCGAGGACTTCGCCGAGCGGTGGAACCCGGTCCTGGACGTCTTCGACGCCGAGGGGGTCCGCTTCGCCCACGAGGTCCACCCGGCCGAGATCGCCTACGACTACTGGACCACGCACCGTGCGCTGGAGGCCGTCGGCCACCGGCCGGCGTTCGGGCTGAACTTCGACCCGAGCCACTTCGTCTGGCAGGACCTCGACCCCGTCGGGTTCCTGTGGGACTTCAAGGACCGCATCTACCACGTCGACTGCAAGGAGGCCCGCAAGCGCCTCGACGGCCGCAACGGGCGCATGGGCTCCCATCTGCCGTGGGGCGACCCGCGGCGCGGCTGGGACTTCGTCTCGGCCGGGCACGGCGACGTGCCGTGGGAGGACGTGTTCCGGATGCTGCGGTCGATCGGATACGACGGCCCGATCTCGGTCGAGTGGGAGGACGCCGGGATGGACCGCCTCGCCGGTGCCCCGGAAGCGCTTTCCCTTCTGAAGCGGTACGACTTCGATCCGCCGGCGGCGTCCTTCGACGCCGCGTTCGGAGGTAACGACTAGGGCGTCACCGCAGGTCACAGCCCGCAGTCCACAGCCCGGCGGCCTCCGCCGCCGGGCCTGTCGGGCTGCCCGGGTGCCTCTTTGTCCTGAGCCTGGAGAAAGTCCAACTTATCTGCCGCACAAGGGCTTTCGGTTCCGGACGAACCCGGCTACCGTCCCTGAGGTGTACAGGACACGGGCCTGAAACACGAGGCCGGTCCTGACGTGGCACCCCCGACCAGCGTGACGGCGCACGCCGGTCCCCGGATCTTCCGCACGGCAGCTGCATCCGCCCGTACGACCTTCCCGGAGGACACACGTGCACAGAAAACGGCCCGGAGCACCCAGAACCCGATTCCGGCAGGGACTCGCGCTCCTCACCGGCGGCCTCCTCGCCGCCACGTCCCTCGTCGTCTCCGCCCCCTTAGGCGCCTCGGCCCGGCCTCTCGACACGGAGCCCGCGGCCGCGGCGGCGGAGGAGTTCCAGCAGGTCACCCTCGCCAAGGGGGAGCCCGAGACGGGCGAGCCGATGTCCCTCGCGGTCCTGCCCGACCGCAGCGTGCTGCACACCTCGCGCGACGGCGAGCTGCGCAGGACCGACGCCGCCGGCGACACCACCGTCATCGGCACCGTCCCCGTCTACACGCACGACGAGGAGGGCCTGCAGGGCGTCGGCATCGACCCGGACTTCAGCGAGAACCGGGCGATCTTCCTCTACTACGCGCCCCCGCTCGACACCCCCGCGGGCGACGCCCCCGACCAGGGCACCGAGGCCGACTTCGCCAAGTTCGACGGCGTCAACCGGCTCTCCCGCTTCACGCTGAAGGCCGACTGGACCCTCGACCTGGCCAGCGAGAAGAAGGTCCTCGACGTCTCCACCACCCGCGGCATCTGCTGCCACGTCGGCGGTGACATCGACTTCGACGCCCAGGGCAACCTGTACCTGTCGACCGGCGACGACTCCAACCCCTTCGCCTCCGACGGCTACGCCCCCATCGACGACCGCCCGGGCCGCAACCCCGCGTACGACGCCCGCCGCACCTCCGGCAACACCAACGACCTGCGCGGCAAGCTGCTGCGGATCAAGGTCGCCGACGACGGGTCGTACACGATCCCCGAGGGCAACCTCTTCGCCCCGGGCACCGAGAAGACCCGGCCCGAGATCTACGCCATGGGCTTCCGCAACCCGTTCCGCTTCAGCGTCGACAAGGAGACCGGCATCGCCTACGTCGGCGACTACGGTCCCGACGCCGGTGCGGCCGACCCCAAGCGCGGCCCCGGCGGCCAGGTCGAGTTCGCCCGCGTGACGGAGGCCGGCAACTTCGGCTGGCCCTTCTGCACCGGTGACAACGACCCGTACGTCGACTACGACTTCGCGACCGGGCAGTCCGGGGAGACCTTCGACTGCGCCGCGCCGAAGAACGACTCCCCGTACAACACGGGCCTGACCGACCTGCCGCCCGCGCAGGCCGCCTGGCTCCCCTACGACGGCGGCTCCGTGCCCGAGTTCGGCTCCGGCTCCGAGTCCCCGATGGGCGGCCCGGTCTACCGGTACGACCCCGAGCTGGACTCCCCGGTGAAGTTCCCCGAGGCCTACGACGGCGACTTCTTCGCCGGCGAGTTCGGGCGCCGCTGGATCAAGCGCATCGAGCAGGGCGAGGACGGCACCGTCCAGTCCATCAACGACGTCCCCTGGACCGGGACGCAGATCATGGACATGGCCTTCGGCCCGGACGGCGCGCTGTACGTCCTCGACTACGGCACCGCCTGGTTCGGCGGTGACGAGCACTCCGCGCTCTACCGGATCGAGAACGCCACCGACGGCCGCTCCCCGACCGCCGAGGCGTCCGCCAACAAGACCTCGGGCGCCGCGCCCCTGAAGGTCACCTTCTCCTCGGCCGGCACCACCGACCCCGACGGCGACACGCTCGCCTACAGCTGGGACTTCGGCGACGGCGGCACCTCCACCGCGGCCGATCCCGCGCACACCTACCGCAAGAACGGCACCTACACCGCGACCCTCACGGTGAAGGACCCGACCGGGCGCGCCGCGACCGCGAGCGTCCAGGTCGTCGTCGGCAACACCGCGCCCAAGGTGACGCTGGACCTGCCCGCGGAGGGCGCCCTGTTCAGCTTCGGCGACGAGATCCCGTTCAAGGTGACCGTCACCGACCCCGAGGACGGGACCGTCGACTGCTCCAAGGTCAAGGTCACCTACATCCTCGGCCACGACAGCCACGGCCACCCCGTGACCTCCGCCAACGGCTGCTCCGGCACCATCAAGACCTCCGCCGACGGCGGCCACGACCCCAACGCCAACATCTTCGGCGTCTTCGACGCCGAGTACACCGACGGCGGGGGCGGCGGCCAGGAGGCGCTCACCGGTCACGACCAGGCGCAGCTGCAGCCGCGCCACCGGCAGGCCGAGCACTTCACCTCCTCGTCCGGCGTCGACCTCTTCGACAAGGCCGAGGCCCACGGCGGCCGTACCGTCGGCAACATCGACAACGGCGACTGGATCTCCTTCAAGCCCTACAACCTCACCGGCTCCGTCCGGCTGACCGCCCGGATCTCCTCCGGCGGCGCCGGCGGCTTCCTCGAGGTGCGCACCGGCTCGGCGACCGGCCCGATCCTGGGCTCGGCCCCCGTCCCGGTGACCGGCGGCTGGGAGACCTTCCAGGAGATCGACGTACCGCTGCGCGCCGTGCCGAAGAAGACCACCGAGCTCTTCCTGGTCTTCAAGGGCGGCTCCGGGGCGCTGTACGACCTGGACGACTTCGAGCTCTCCGACGTTCCGGCCGACCGCGCCGCCAAGCGCGTCCTGGTCTTCTCCAGGACCGCCGGGTTCCGCCACGACTCCATCCCCACCGGCGTCGCCGCGCTGAAGGAGCTGGGCGCCACCGCCAACATCACCGTCGACTCCACCGAGGAGCCGAAGCAGTTCACCAGCAACAACCTGGCGCGCTACGACGCGGTGGTCTTCCTGTCGACCACCGGTGACGTCCTCAACGCCGAGCAGCAGCAGGCGTTCGAGAACTACGTCAAGGGCGGCGGTGCCTACATGGGCATCCACGCCGCCGCCGACACCGAGTACGACTGGCCCTTCTACGGCGGTCTCGTCGGTGCCTACTTCCAGGGGCACCCGCAGATCCAGAAGGCCACCGTCCGCGCCGAGGACCACGACCACCCGGCCACCGCGCACCTCGACGAGGCCGGCTGGGAGCGCACCGACGAGTGGTACAACTACCGCACCAACCCGCGCGGTCAGGCCCGCATCCTCGCCACCCTGGACGAGACCACCTACCAGGGCGGCACGATGAAGGGCGACCACCCCATCGCGTGGTGCCAGACCTACCAGTCCGGCCGCTCCTTCTACACCGGTGGCGGCCACACCAAGGAGTCCTACGCCGAGCCGGCCTTCCGCCAGCACCTCCTGGGCGGACTGCGCTACGCCGTCGGACAGGTCAAGGCCGACTGCAAGCCGCAGACGGGCTACCGCGACCTGTTCAACGGCCGCACCCTGGAGGGCTGGAAGCAGGCGGGCCCCGGCAAGTTCAACGTCGTCGACGGTGAACTGCGCACCGAGGGCGGCATGGGCCTGCTGTGGTACCAGGCCAAGGAGTTCGGCGCCTACTCGCTGACGTTCGACTGGAAGATGGACGGCGACGACAACTCCGGTGTCTTCGTGGGCTTCCCGGCCTCCGATGACCCCTGGTCAGCGGTGGACAAGGGCTACGAGATCCAGATCGACGCCTCCGACGCCCCCGACCGGACCACCGGCTCCGTCTACAGCTTCAAGTCGGCCAACCTCAAGGCCCGCGACCAGGTGCTGCGTCCCCCGGGCCAGTGGAACAGCTACGAGATCAAGGTCCAGGGTGAACGGCTCCAGGTCTTCCTCAACGGAGTCAAGATCAACGACTTCACCAACACCGACCCGGTCCGCAGCCTGAAGGACGGCTACATCGGCCTGCAGAACCACGGGGCCGACGACCAGGTGTCCTTCCGGAACGTCCAGATCAAGGAACTGCCCTCCTCGTAGGGCGGGTCCTGCCGGCACCCACGAGCCGGGGGGGGGGGGGGGGGGGCCCCCCCCCCCCCCCCCCCCCCCCCCCCCCACCACTCGCACCAGGGAGGCAGCCGTGACGAACCCGCCCGCGCCGGCACCGGCACCGGACAACCAGTCGCCCCCGCGCACCGGAGTGTGGCTCATCGGAGCCCGCGGCTCCGTCGCCACCACCGCCGTCGCGGGGTGCGCGGCGGTCACCGCCGGGCTCCACCCCGCGACGGGCATGGTGAGCGAGACCGCACCCTTCGCGGCGGCCGGACTCCCACCGCTGCCGTCCCTGGTCTTCGGCGGCCACGACACGGCCGCCTGCCCGCTGGGCAAGCGGGCGGAACAGCTCGCGGAGGGCGGCGTGCTGCCGCACGGCCTGCCCACCGCGCTCCACGCCGAACTCGCCGCCGCGGACCGGGAGATCCGCACCGGCGGCCCGCTCCCCGGCGACTCCCGCGGTGACGACGAGCTGATCGCCGCGTTCGCGGCGGACATCACCGAGTTCACCGAGCGCCACGGCCTGGCCCGGACCGTCGTCGTCAACGTGGCCTCGACCGAGCCCGTTCCCGAGCCCGGCAGCGACCGCCTGCCGGCGAGCTCCCTCTACGCGGCGGCGGCCATCGAGGCCGGTTGTGCCTACGTGAACTTCACCCCCTCCACGGGGATACGGACCCGGGACCTCGCCGCCGCTGCCTCCGCCCGCGGCCTTCCCCACGCAGGACGAGACGGCAAGACCGGGCAGACCCTGCTCCGCTCCGTCCTCGCCCCGATGTTCGTCCAGCGCGCCCTGACGGTGCGCGCCTGGTCCGGAACCAATCTGCTCGGCGGCGGCGACGGCGCGGTCCTCGCCGACCCCGCGGCGGCCGCGGCGAAGAACGCCGGCAAGGAACGCGTCCTGGCCGACGCCCTCGGCGCCGCCCCCGAGGGCGAGGTGCACATCGACGACGTCCCGGCCCTCGGCGACTGGAAGACCGCCTGGGACCACATAGCCTTCGACGGCTTCCTCGGCACCCGAATGGTCCTGCAGACCACCTGGCAGGGCTGCGACTCCGCCCTCGCCGCCCCGCTCGTCATCGACCTCGCCCGCTTCGCGGCCCGCGCGCACCAGGCCGGCCTGAGCGGACCCCTCCCCGAACTGGGCTTCTACTTCAAGGACCCCGACGCGGGCGCGTCCGCGGCGCTGTCCGAGCAGTACGGCGAGTTGCTGGACTTCGCCGTCAGGCTGGGGGAGTCCCGGTGACGGTCCGGGCAGCACGGCGGCTGCGGGCCCTGGCCGTCGTGGCGGCCCTCGGCGCAGTGACGGCGTTCGCCACGCGCCGCCCACCGAGCGGCACGGCCAAGTCCACCGTCGCGCAGGACGGGGCGTGCGGCACCCATCGGCCCGGGGCGGAGGAGGGGGCCGCCCCGGGCGGATGCGGAAGCAGCGGTCAGGCCGACGTCGCCGAGAAGGCGGGTGACACCCCGAAGGCCGGCCTCGCCGAGAAGGCCGACGCGACCGGCGACGCCGGGGCGGCCCGGCCCGCGGCGGCCACCCGGCTGTGGGACTGGGCCGAACTCCTCCGCGTGTCCGCCCTGTTCACCGTCCCCGGCGACGCCCTCGCCGGCGCCGCCGCGACCGGACGGCGTCCCGGCCGCGGCACGTTCCTCGCCATCGGCAGCTCACTGTGCCTGTACCACGCGGGCATGGCGCTCAACGACTGGGCCGACCGCGACGAGGACGCCGTCGACCGTCCTCACCGCCCCCTGCCTTCGGGCCGGATCAGCCCGGCCGCCGCCCTGACGGCCGCCGCGACGCTCACCGCGGCCGGCCTGGCGCTCGCCGCCCGCGCGGGACGAGCACCGCTCGCCCTCGCCACCACCCTCGCGACGACGGTCTGGGCGTACGACCTGCGCCTGAAGCACACGGCGGCGGGCCCGGCCGCCATGGCCGCGGCACGCGCCCTCGACCTCGTGCTCGGCGCGACGGCCACCCGTCCTCGAGCGGTCGCTGCCGCGCTGCCCCATGCCGCCCTGCTCGGCGCGCACACCTACGCGGTCACCACGGTCTCCCGCAATGAGACGCAGGGCGGCTCCAGCACGGCACCGTTTGCCGCGCTGGTCACCACCACGGCGATCGCCGCCGTCACGGCCGACGCCGCCCGGACGCTGCACCGGCTGCGCGCCTCGGCCCGCCCGCCGTCGGCCACCGCCCGGCACGGGGCGGGCAGCGACCGACACGGACGACCGGCACCACCGGCGCCGCGGCCACCGGCCCCGCCCCACGTCATGACGGCACTGGCCTCCGCCGCCTACGCGGGCACCGCGCTCACCCCCTTCCTGCACGCGGCCCTCAACCCGTCCCCAGCGCTGACCCAGCGCGCGGTCGGCGGCGGGATCCGCGCGATGATCCCGCTGCAGGCCGCCCTGACGGCCCGCTCCGGCTCGGGCGCGTCCGCGGTGGCCGTCCTCGCCCTCGGGCCCGTCGCCCGCCGCGTCGCCAGGAGGGTGAGCCCGACATGAGCCTGCGTCTCGGCTACGGAACCAACGGCCTCACCGACCTCCGTCTCGACGACGCCCTCGCCCTCCTCGCCGACCTCGGCTACGACGGCGTCGGACTCACCCTCGACCACATGCACCTCGACCCCCTCGCCCCCGACCTCGCCGCCCGCACCCACCGCCTGGCGCAGCGGCTGTCCGCGCTCGGCCTCGATGTCACCGTCGAGACCGGCGCCCGCTACGTCCTCGATCCGCGCCGCAAGCACGGCCCTTCCCTCCTCGACCCGGACCCCGACGCCCGCGCCGCCCGCACCCGGCTGCTCGAGCGCGCCGTCCAGGTCGCCGCCGACCTCGGCGCCCACGCCGTGCACTGCTTCAGCGGGATCACGCCCGCCGGCACGTCGCCCGCCACCGCCTGGCAACGACTCCAAGGCGCCCTCGCGCCCGTCCTGGACGCGGCGTCCACCGCGGGGGTCCCGCTCGCCGTCGAGCCCGAACCCGGCCACCTCCTCTCCTGCCTCGACGACTTCCACCACCTGCGCGGTCTGCTCGGCGACCCCGAACCCCTCGGACTCACGCTCGACATCGGCCACTGCCAGTGCCTGGAACCGGCGCCGCCCGCCGACTGCGTCAAGCAGGCCGCTCCCTGGCTCCGCCACGTCCAGATCGAGGACATGCGCCGAGGCGTCCACGAACACCTCCCCTTCGGCGACGGGGAGATCGACTTCCCGCCCGTCCTCCAGGCCCTGGCGGACACCGGTTACCAGGGCCTGACCGTCGTCGAACTTCCCCGCCACTCCCACGCCGGACCCGAACTCGCCCGCACCTCCCTCGACTTCCTGCGCTCCCGCACCCCCACGAACGGAGCCACGGCATGACGACACCCACCCGCGAGGGCCTCCAGGACCGGCTCGGCGACACCGCACGCGCCTGGCTCGACACGGCCCTCGCCGACGCCGGAGCCGCCTCCGGCGGAGCCACGGACGACGACACCCCCACCGCGCCCTCCTCCCTGCCCGCCTGGGAACGCCACTTCGCCTCCGCGGGCCGCCACTGCGGCCAGGAGCACGCCGACGCGGCCCGTGTGCTGCTCCTGCGGGAGGCCCGCGCCGACGCAGCCACCCTGACCCGCCTGTACCGGCACGGCACGGCCGCGGAGCGCCGCGCCGTGCTGCTCGCGCTGCCCCACCTCGAGCCGCCCGCCGCCGACGGCGTGCCCCTCGTCGAGGACGCCCTGCGCACCAACGACACGCGGCTGGTCGCCGCCGCCGTCGGCCCCTACGCCGCGGCGCACCTCGACCCGCACGCCTGGCGCCACGCCCTGCTGAAGTGCCTGTTCACCGGGGTGCCGGTGGACGCGGCCGCCCGGCTCGCGCAGCGAGCGCACGGCGACGGGGAACTGGCCCGCATGCTCGGCGACTACGCCGCGGAGCGCACGGCCGCGGGCCGGCCCGTCCCCGCGGACCTCCACCGCGTCCTCGCCCTGACATCCCGGACGGAGGAGTCCTGATGCGCATCTTCGACCCCCACATCCACATGACCTCCCGCACCACGGACGACTACGAGGCCATGTACGCCGCCGGTGTCCGCGCCCTGGTCGAACCCTCCTTCTGGCTCGGTCAGCCCCGCACCTCCCCCGAGTCCTTCTTCGACTACTTCGACTCCCTCCTGGGCTGGGAACCCTTCCGTGCCGCGCAGTACGGCATCGCCCACCACTGCACCGTCGCCCTCAACCCCAAGGAGGCCAACGACCCGCGTTGCCTCCCCGTCCTCGACGCGCTGCCCCGCTTCCTCGTCAAGGACAACGTCGTCGCGGTCGGCGAGATCGGCTACGACTCGATGACCCCCGCCGAGGACACCGCCCTCGCCACCCAGCTCCAGCTCGCCGCCGACCACGGACTGCCCGCCCTCGTGCACACCCCGCACCGCGACAAGCTCGCCGGGCTGCGCCGCACCATCGACGTCGTCCGCGAGTCGGCGCTCGACCCCGAGCACGTCCTGCTGGACCACCTGAACGAGACCACGGTCAAGGAGGCCGCCGACAGCGGCTGCTGGCTCGGCTTCTCCATCTACCCCGACACCAAGATGGACGAGGACCGCATGGTCGCCGTGCTGAAGGCCTACGGCACGGAGAAGACGCTGGTCAACTCGGCCGCCGACTGGGGGAAGAGCGACCCGCTCAAGACCCGCAGGACCGCCGACGCCATGCTCGCCGCCGGCTTCACCGACGACGACGTCGACCAGGTGCTGTGGCGCAACCCCGTCGCCTTCTACGGCAGCAGCGGAAAGCTCCAGCTCGACGTCCCCGCCCCGGGGGACCTGCACGAGGGCAACTCCATACTCCGCGGCGGGGAATGAGGAGGCGGTACCCATGCGCTTCCGGCACCCCGACGGCTCGGTCGTTCACCTGGCCTACTGCACCAACGTCCATCCCGCGGAGACGCTCGAGGGAGTCCTCTCCCAGCTCCGCGACCACTGCGAACCGGTCCGCAAACGGCTCGGCCGGGACCGCCTCGGCATCGGGCTGTGGCTCGCCAAGGACGCCGCGCACGCCCTCCACACCGATCCGGCGGCACTGCGCGGCCTGCGCACCGCACTCGACCGCCGAGGCCTCGAGGTCGTCACCCTCAACGGCTTCCCGTACCAGGGCTTCGGCGCCGCCGAGGTCAAGTACCGGGTCTACCGGCCGGACTGGACCGAACCGGAACGGCTCGCCTACACCAGCGGCCTCGCCGACCTCCTCGCCGCCCTGCTCCCCGCCGACGTCACCGAGGGGTCGATCTCCACTCTCCCGCTCGCCTGGCGCACCCTCTGGGACGACCGCGCCGCGAGGACCGCCAGGACCGCCCTCACCACCCTCGCCGGACGGCTCGACGCACTGGCCGAACTCACCGGAAAGTCCATCAGGATCGGCCTGGAACCCGAACCCGGCTGCATCGTCGAGACCACCACGGACGCGATCGAGCCCCTCACCGCGATCGCCCACCCCCGCATCGGTGTGTGCGTCGACACCTGTCACCTCGCCACCTCCTTCGAGGAACCCGCCGCCGCGCTGGACGCGCTCACCACGGCGGGCATCACCATTCCCAAGGTCCAGCTCTCCGCCGCCCTGCACGCCGAACACCCGCACCTGCATCACGTACGCGACGCCCTCGCCGCCTTCTCCGAACCCCGCTTCCTCCACCAGACCCGCGCCCGCACCGCCGGCGGGCTGTACGGCACCGACGACCTCCACCAGGCGCTCACCGAGGGGCCACTGCCCACCGGCGCCCCCTGGCGCGCCCACTTCCACGTGCCACTGCACGCACCGCCCGCGCCTCCGCTCACCTCCACCGTCCCCGTCCTGAAGGACGTCCTCGCCCGCCTCGTCGGCGGCCCGGCCCCGCTCACCCACCATCTCGAGGTCGAGACCTACACCTGGCAGGCCCTCCCCGCCGAGCTGCGCCCGCGCACCCGCGCCCAGCTCGCCGACGGCATCGCCGCGGAGCTGGGCCTCGCCCGCGACCTCCTCCACGACCTCGGCCTGAAGGAACTCCCATGACCGACACCGCCGGGCCGGCCCCCCTCCTCGTCCTCGACGTCGTCGGCCTCACCCCACGGCTGCTGGACCACATGCCGCGGCTGAAGCGGCTCGCCGACAGCGGCTCACAGGCCCCGCTCGGCACCGTCCTGCCCGCGGTGACCTGCGCCGCCCAGTCCACCTTCCTCACCGGCGAGCCACCCGCCGGGCACGGCATCGTCGGCAACGGCTGGTACTTCCGCGAACTCGGCGACGTCCTTCTGTGGCGCCAGCACAACGGTCTCGTCGCCGGCGACAAGTTGTGGGACGCCGCCCGCCGCGCCCACCCGGGGTACACCGTGGCCAACATCTGCTGGTGGTACGCCATGGGCGCCGACACCGATGTCACGGTCACCCCACGCCCCGTCTACTACGCCGACGGCCGCAAGGAACCCGACTGCTACACCCGGCCCCCCGAGCTCCACGACGAGCTCACCGACACCTTCGGAACCTTCCCCCTCTTCCACTTCTGGGGCCCCGGCGCCGACATCGTCTCCAGCCGCTGGATCATCGACGCCACCCGGCACATCCTGCGCACCCGCACACCCGACCTCGCCCTCTGCTACCTCCCGCACCTCGACTACGACCTCCAGCGCTTCGGCCCCGACGACCCCCGCTCCCGCCGCGCGGCCACCGATCTGGACGAGGCACTGGCCCCGCTCCTGGATGACGCACGCAGGGAGGGCCGCACGGTGGTGGCGCTCTCCGAGTACGCCATCACGCCGGTCAGCCGGCCCGTCGACGTCAACCGCGAGCTGCGGCGCGCCGGGCTGCTGGAGGTCCACACCCAGGACGGCATGGAGTACCTCGACCCGATGGCCTCACGCGCGTTCGCGGTCGCCGACCATCAGATCGCCCATGTGTACGTGCGCCGGCCCGAGGACCTCGAGGTCACCCGCAAGGCACTCGCCACCCTGCCCGGCATCGCCGAACTCCTCGACGATGAGGGCAAGAAGCGCCACGGCCTGGACCATCCGCGCTCCGGCGAACTCGTCGCCGTCGCGGACCCCGACGCCTGGTTCACGTACTACTACTGGCTCGACGACGACAGGGCACCCGACTTCGCCCGGCTCGTCGAGATCCACCGCAAACCCGGATACGACCCCGTCGAGCTGTTCATGGACCCCGAGGACCCCTACGTCCGCGTCAAGGCCGCCACGGCCCTGGCCCGCAAGAAGCTCGGCATGCGCTACCGCATGGCGGTCGTGCCGCTCGACCCCTCGCCTATTCGCGGCAGCCACGGCCGCCTCCCGGCGAGCGACGACGAAGGTCCGCTCATCATCTGCTCCGTCCCCCGTGCCGTCGACGGCCGCGTCGCGGCCACCGAAGTGAAGTCCCTGCTCCTGCGCCTGGCAGGACTCCACTGAACCACACGTCACCGACGCCAAGGAGTTATCCACAATGACCAGCACGCGTCGTAACAGCACCCCCGACCCGGAGCTCAGCCGCAAGCTCAGCAGACGCGGCATGCTGGGCGTCGCCGCCGGGGCCGGGGCCGCCGCGCTGCTCGGCCTGGCCACCCCGACCGCTGCCGCCGCCCAGGACAAGGGCCACGGCAAGGGCCACGGCCGTCCGGTCCTGCCTCCCGGGCGCCTCGGCATCCAGCTGTACTCGCTGCGGGACAAGGTCTCCACCCTCGGCTTCGCCCCCGTCTTCGCGGAGCTCCAGAAGTACGGCTACGACGAGATCGAGTACGCCGGCTACACCCAGGGCTCCGCGGGCGCCATCACCCTCGCCCAGCTGCGCCGGCTCGCCCGCGACCACGGACTGCGCGCCATCGGCAGCCACGTCGGCTACTACAACGACGGCGACCCGGGCGCCTACACCTTCGCCCAGAACCTGACGAAGGTCCTCGACGACGCCCAGGCCCTCGGTCTGAAGCACATCGGAACCGCGTCCGGTCCCTGGCGCTACGGCAGCACCGTCGACGGCTGGAAGCGCTGCGCCGAGGAGTTCAACGAGTACGGCGAGGCGGCCAAGGCCCGCGGCATGAAGTTCTACCAGCACAACCACGCCGAGGAGTTCTCCTTCGCGACCGACCGTCCGAACGTGCGGCTGTACGACGTCCTCCTGGCCGAGACCGATCCCGACCTGGTCTACCTGGAGATGGACATCTACTGGGCCTACGCGGGTCAGTTCCGGTTCTCCAAGCGCGCGGACGGCACCCCCGCCCCCTTCGACCCGCTGCGCTACGTCCTGAAGCAGCCCGACCGCTACCCCCTCTTCCACGTCAAGGACGGTGAGCGCGACGACACCAACCCCGACGGCTACCGCATGGTCGACGTCGGGGACGGAGACATCGACTACCAGCGGTTCATCTCGGCCGTGACGCGCACGCACGGCGGCCGCCTCGACCACCACTGGCAGACCGAGCACGACACGCCGCCCGATTCCTTCAGCTTCGCCCGCAGGTCGAGCGCGTACCTGCACTCGCTGCGCGAGAAGGACTGCTGACGCCGTGTCGGTGACCATCTGACGCTCCGTCCGGCACCCGTCCCGGGGTGCCGCAGGGGCCCCGTGCCCGCCGCTCGGGCGGGCCGGGGCCCTTCGTCTTCCCGGGAGGGGCCGGGCTTGCGCGTCGTCGTGACTTCGTGCAGTCCTGCGGCCGCGGTGACGCGCGAGCCCATGACCAGGGACGGAGCGGTTCCCATCCGCTCCGGGCGCGCGGCCGGCCCGGTCGTCCCGGGGGTTGGGTGGCCGCGTTGGCGTACGTTGTCGGTGACGAGGATTCACCCGTCGGGAGGTCCGGACGTGACGGTTCGTGATTACGGTGCGTGGTGAAGTGATTGAGACCCCGCCGGACCCGTGATCATCAGGGATTAGGGGCTGTGCACGCCGTCCGCAGTCCACCGTTCGCCGCACCTGACGCAGCATCGCGTGACGGAGCGTGACGAAATTCCGTGGTGCGGCGCGGATGTCCTCGACGCAGGCTCATCCATGTCGGAATCCTGCGGACACCGCCACGGTGCCCGCCGAGACAGGAGAGTCAGTATGCGCGTTTCCCGTTTTGTGGCCGCTGTCGGCGTGGCCTCTGTCGTTCTGCTGGGTGGTGCCACTGCTGCCGGCGCCGCCACCCCGGACCTCGCGGGCACCAAGGGAACCCACGTCACGGGCGATCACGGTCGCGGCGGCTACGACCGTGGTCACGGCGGCCGCGGCCACCACCGTGACTCCTTCCGCTTCGACCGCGGCTTCTTCGGCTCGTACCTCTTCGGGCCCTACCTCTTCGACCCCTTCTTCTTCGGCGGTCGCTACCGCTGACCACCGGCCGGCCTGAACGCCCACGCGTGACGGCCGCCGGATTCCCGGGCCGGCCCCCCCCACCCCCCGGTGCGGCCCCCGGGCCAGCGGACGCCGAGAGGGG
>NZ_JBHYMQ010000077.1:37136-39804 GCF_042742985.1 Streptomyces sp. NPDC058864
CGGCGGCCGCGACCCCTCCCCCCGGGCCGGCCTGACCGCCCCCGCGGGACTGCCGCCGGTTACCCGGGCCGCCACCCCCGTGGGGGGGTGGCGGCCCGGGCGCGTTCGGCGGCGGTGCGTGGCGCGAGCTCCGATGTGAACGGCGATAACAAGTCAGTGTTATCGACGCTTGCGTTTCCGTCGATAACATGGCACTGTTATCGACGGAAGCGGGGCGACGGAAGGAGTCGCCCCCCTCGCGTGATCAGGAGACCGCCATGACCGAGACCACCAACACCGCCCGCCGCGTCGCGATCGTCACGGGCGGCTCCCGCGGCATCGGCCGCGAGGTGGCGCTGCGGCTGGCCGCCGAAGGGCAGGCGGTCGTCATCGCCTACGCCGGCAACCAGGCCGACGCCGATGCCACCGTCGCGCAGATCGCCGCAGGCGGTGGTTCCGCCCTCGCGGTGCGGGCCGACGTCGCCGACGAGAAGGCGGTCCAGGCGCTCTTCGAGGCCGCCGAGGAAGAGTTCGGCGGTGTGGACGTGGTGGTCAACTCGGCCGGTCTCATGATCCTCAACACCGTGGCGGACTTCGACCTCGACGCCCTTGACCGCATGCACCGCACCAACATCCGCGGCACCTTCGTGGTCAACCAGCAGGCGGCCCGCAGGCTCCGCAACGGCGGTGCCGTGATCAACGTGTCGTCGTCCCAGACCCGGATCGCCACGCCGACCTACGCCGCTTACGCCGCGTCGAAGGGTGCGGTCGAGACCATCAGCCTGATCCTGGCCCGGGAGCTGCGCGGCCGTGACATCACCGTGAACGCCGTCGCGCCCGGCCCGGTCGCCACCGACCTGTTCCTCAACGGCAAGGACGAGGCGACGATAGAGCGGTTCGCGAAGATGAACCCCCTCGAGCGTCTGGGTTCCACCGAGGACATCGCCGAGGTCGTCGTCTTCCTGGCGGGTCCCGGTCGCTGGATCAACGGCCAGACGATCTACGCCAACGGCGGAGTGGCCTGACCCGCGAGCCGCGCCCCTCGCGCGGCCCTTCCGGGCACCGGGCCGCGGGCCCGCTCCGTCCGCCGCCGGCGCCCGGGCTCCCTCGGTACCTCCGTACTCCTCCACCTCCGTACTCCTGCAGCTCTGCATCCCGAGCCGGGCAGCACCCTGCCCCTCAGTAGATCCCCCCGCGCCACCCACTCGATCCGGGACCCGGACGCCACATGTTCCGGGGCCGGCCCCAGCAGTCCAAGGAGATCCGCCATGTCCCCCATGTCTTCCGTCGTCCTGGTCACCGGTGCGAGCTCCGGATTCGGCGCACTGGCCGCCCATGCCCTCGCCTCGGCGGGTCACACCGTCTACGCGAGCATGCGGGACATATCCGGCCGCAACGCCGAACGCGCGGCGGAGGTACGCGGACGGGCCGCCCGCGAGGGCATCGACCTGAGGGTCGTCGAACTCGACGTGCTGTCGCAGGACAGCGCGGACCGCGCCGTCGCCACCGTGCTGAGCGAGGCCGGCCGGCTGGACGTCCTGGTCCACAACGCGGGCCACATGGTGCTCGGCCCCACCGAGGCCTTCACCCCGGAGGAGATGGCCGCCGTCTACGACACCAATGTGCTGGGCACCCAGCGGGTGAACCGCGCCGCCCTGCCCCACCTGCGGGCCCAGGGGCACGGTCTGCTGCTCTGGGTCGGATCCAGCAGCACCCGCGGCGGCACCCCGCCCTACCTCGCTCCGTACTTCGCCGCGAAGGCCGCCATGGACGCCGTCGCCGTCAGCTACGCCGCCGAGGTCGCCCGCTTCGGCATCGACACCTCCATCGTCGTCCCCGGTGCTTTCACCTCCGGCACGAACCACTTCGCCAACGCCGGCCACCCCGCGGACAGTGGCACGGTCGCGGCCTACGAGACCCGCTACGAGGGCCTGACCGAGCAGGTCGGCCGCGCCCTGGCGGCCATCACCCCCGAGGACGCCGACGTCGCACAGGTGGCACGCGAGATCGTCCGCGTCGTGGGGCTCCCCGCGGGCAAGCGGCCCTTCCGCACCCACATCGACCCCGCCGACGACGGCTCGGAGGCCGTCTCCGTGGTCGCCGACCGGATCCGCGAGGACTTCTACCACCGGATCGGTCTGGAGGACCTGCTCAGCCCCCGCACGGGAGTCTGACCGCGCCGCAGCGGGCTGATCCCGCAGTTGCCCGATCCCACGCCGTCCGGCTACCGGCCTTCGGGCGCCCGGCCCCTGCGGGGGTCGGCGCGCCGCCCGAAACCGACAAGGAGAACCGCCATGACCACTTCCGAGTTCCTCCCCGAGCTTCCCGAGCCCGTGCGCCGCGCCGTCACCGCGGCGAACGCCCATGACACCGAGGCCTTCCTGGACCAGTTCGCCGAGCACGGCGCGGTGGACGACTGGGGCCGCCGCTTCGAGGGCCGTGAGGCCGTCGAGGGATGGAGCGACCGCGAGTTCATCGGCGTCAAGGTCTCCCTCAAGCTCACCGGAGTGACCCGGCGCGGGGGCCAGGTGATCGTGTCCGCCCAGGTCGGCGGCAACGGTTTCAACGGCCCGTCGGACTTCGCCTTCACGGTCGAGGGCGACCGGATCGCACTGATGAGGATCGCCGGCTGAGCGGCAGGTGCCGGTGGTACGTGGGAACGCCCGGTGGGGAACCGTCACATGACGGT
>NZ_JBHYMQ010000078.1:0-38481 GCF_042742985.1 Streptomyces sp. NPDC058864
CCCCTGAGGGGGTGCCCGGCCGTCGGCGTACCGCCTGCGCGGCGCCCGGGGTTGGGGCCCGCGTCGTGTGGGGGCAACCCGGCCCGGCTAGCCTCGCCCCATGAGCCGACCGCCCTTCCTGACGCTGCCCGAGAACGTCACCGCGTACCTCCTGGAGACGGCCCGCGGCGCCTTCGCCGTGCTGGACGCCGTCCCGCCGGCCGGCACGCCGCGGCGCGGCACCGCACTGCTCGTGCCCGGGTTCACGGGCAGCAAGGAGGACTTCGTCGCGCTGCTGGGACCGCTCGCGGCCGCGGGCTACCGCACGGTCGCGGTGGACGGCCGGGGCCAGCACGAATCGCCCGGGCCGCGGGACGAGGCGGCGTACGCGCAGGGAGAACTGGCCGCCGACGTCGTCGCGCAGACCGCGGCGCTGGCCGCCCCGGCCGGCGAGCCGGTGCACCTGCTGGGGCACTCGATGGGCGGCCTGGTGGCCCGGGCCGCCGTCCTGGCCGCGCACGGCGCCGGCACCGCCCTGCCCTGGGCGTCGCTCACCCTGATGAGCTCCGGCCCGGCCGCCATCGAGCCCGCGCAGCAGGCCCGTACGAAGCTGCTGCTGGAGGCGCTGTCGGCGATGGACATGGAGGGTGTGTGGCGCGCAATGCGCGAGCTGGACGCCGAGGACCTCGAGGGCACGGCGAACGCCGAGGGCCCGGTCGAGGAGTTCCTGCACCGGCGCTGGCTGGCGACGGTGCCCGAGCAGCTGGTCGTCACCGGCCGGCAGCTGATCGACGAGCCGGACCGGGTGGCGGAGCTCGCGGCGGTCCCGCTGCCGAAGCTGGTGCTCTCCGGCGCGGTGGACTACGCCTGGCCCGTCCCGTGGCTGGACGCGATGGCCGGGCGCCTGGGCGCCCGCCGGGTCGTCGTCGAGGGGGCCGAGCACTCGCCCAACGCCGAGCGGCCGGCCCCCACCGCACGGGCCCTGCTGGACTTCTGGGACGGAGCCGGGACCGCGGCCTGAGCCCGGTCTACAGGCGCGCCTGCAGGTGCTCCCAGAAGCCGTCGCGCAGCACGCGCCGCAGGTCGGCGTGGCCGCGCAGCGAGATGTTGAGCATGCCCTCGGCCTCGACGAGCAGTTCCTGGTCGAAGGCGGGCGGCAGGTACGGGTGGCCGGGCAGCAGCTCGGCCAGGGAGTCGCGGCCGCGGGTCGCCAGCCACTGCGAGGCGACCCGGGCCCCGACGAAGTGCACGTCCTCGCGGGTCGGGATGGGCCCGGTGGGGATCGGCGCGTCCCCGTAGACGGGGGTGGTGCGCCGGGTGATGTACGGCTTGCAGAAGTCCAGGTCGAGGGTGCGCAGGCTGTCGACCTCCCACAGCAGGGGGTCGGCCTGGTTGCGGCCGTCGGCGGCCTCGATGCCCCACAGGTGGACGCGGGCGCCGTAGCCCTGGGCGGCCTCGACCGCGGACACCAGGTCCTCGTCGCCGCCGATGAGGACGGCGTCGCTGATGGCGCGGTGCCGGGCCAGTGACTCCAGGTCGCTGCGGATCAGGGAGTCGACGCCCTTCTGCTGTCGGCTGGCGTTGAGGTTGCCGAGCCGCACCTTGACGTCGGGCAGTTCGGCGATGCGTTCCTGCTCGGCGGTGTGGATGCGGCGGCGGGCCCCGTCGTACCAGTAGACGCGCAGCAGGCGGCTGTCGGCGAAGAGGGTGCGGGCCCGGTCGATGAAGGCCTCGATGATGCCCTCGGCGTCGAGTTCGAAGGCCCTCCGGTCCTCGGTGCCCGCGACGAGGCGACCGGCCGCGGCGTACACGTACCCGGCGTCGACGAACACGGCGTGGGTCGCCGGGGTCGTGGCGACCTCGGCGAGCACCCGCTGCAGGAGCTCGTTCGTGCGCTCGATGCCGGCGGCGATGGCGGAAAGGGCGTCGTCGTTCATAGAGATCACATTGTCCGGCGGTTCCGTCCGCACACACAACCGGAACCAGGACCGCCGGTACCGGTGGCTACCCACCAGTAGATGCGTGGGAAAAATTTTCTTTAGGACAGGGAAGGTTTTCGCCGGGGCAACTGTTGTTGATACATGAATGACCCCGGCAGGTAACGGCTGCGAAGCAGCCCCGTACTCCAATGGAGGAGTGCCCGGACGAAGGGAGAAGCCGTGAACACCATGCGCTTCGAGATCATGCGCCTCAACGACCAGGACGGCCGTGCCGTCGACTGCACGGTCGTGGACGCCGCCTCCGTCGACCAGATCGTCCAGCAGGCCGCCGCGATCGGCCAGCGCATCTACATCCGCCCCGCCCAGTAAGGCTCCGTCACCCCGGCGCGGCCGTACGGCCGGACGCCATGAACGCGAAGGGCCCCGTACACCTCGGTACGGGGCCCTCGTCGCGTCCGGATTCCGCCGACGGTCCGTCAGCCCTCGCCGCGGATGAAGCCGAAGACCCCGTTGGCGATCTGCTGCACCGCGATCGCCGAGAGCAGCATGCCGGACAGCCTGGTGACCAGCACCACACCGCCGTCCTTGATCAGACGGATGATCACCAGCGAGTAACGCATCGTCAGCCAGAGCACCACGTGCATCGCGGCGATGGCGACCCACACCGACAGCTGCTGCCCGAACCCGTGCGCGCGCTGCACCGCGAGGATCACCGTGACGATCGCGCCCGGCCCGGCGAGCAGCGGCATGCCGAGCGGCACCAGCGCGACGTTGACGTCCTTGGTCTGGGTGGGCTCGTCCGCCTTGCCGGTGAGCAGGTCGAGGGCGATGAGCAGCAGGAGCAGTCCGCCGGCGATCATCAGGGCCGGCACCGAGACGTGCAGGTAGTCCAGGATCTGCTGGCCGCAGATGCCGAAGACGGTGATGACGCCCAGTGCGACGCCGGCGGCCTGCCAGGCCATGCGGCGCTGGACCTTGGCCGCGCGGCCGGAGGTGAGGGCGAGGAAGATCGGGGTGATCCCGGGCGGGTCCATGATCACGAAGAGCGTGACGAAGACCGAGCCGAACAGGGTGAGGGAGAAGAGATCCATGGGCCTAGCGGTGGTGCGGTTGCGGGGGGTCAGGGGTCAGCGGGTCAGCAGGTCAGCGGGTCACGGGACAATCGGCGCCGCGCCGGTCGCCCGGCGGACGATCTCCCGGTAGACCTCGGGGTCGGTGGTGTACTCGCCGAGCCGGACGGTCTTGCGGGTGCCGTGGTAGTCGCTGGACCCGGTGGTGAGCAGTCCCAGCTCCGCGGCGAGGGAGCGCAGGTGGGCGCGGGCCGGCTCGTCGTGGTCCATGTGGTCCACCTCGATGCCGTCCAGCCCGGCGGCGGCCAGGTCGTGGATGACGCTCTCGGGCACGCAGGTGCCGCGCTTGACGGCGGCGGGATGGGCGAAGACCGTCACGCCGCCAGCGTTCCTCACGAGCCGGACCGCCTCGAAGGGGTCGAGTTCGTGCTTCTCGGCGTAGGCACGCCCGCCCGGCCCTATCCACTCGGGGGTGAACGCCTCGGCGATGCTGTCCACCAGCCCCGCCTCGATCAGCGCCTGGGCGATGTGCGGCCGGCCCACTGCACCGTCGCCGGCGATCGCCGCGACGCGTTCCCAGGTCACCGGCACCCCGTACTCACGGAGCCGGGCGACCATGGCCTGCGCGCGGGGCACCCGGTCGTCGCGCACGAGTTCCCGCTCCCGGTGGAGCTCGGGTTCCTGCGGGTCGAAGAGGTAGGCGAGCATGTGCAGGCTCACCCCGTCGATGCGGCAGGAGAGTTCGGCTCCGGTGACCAGGACCGGCGCCGCGGCGCCCGCGGCGTGCAGCTCGGCCAGCGCCTTCTCGGCCTCGGCGTAGCCGCCGACCGTGTCGTGGTCGGTGAGGGCCACGACGTCGAGCCCGGCCGCGGCGGCGGCCCGGACCAGCTCGGCGGGGGTGTCCGTGCCGTCGGAGGCCGTGGAGTGGGTGTGCAGGTCGATTCGCACTCGGGTCACTCCAGGCGCTCTGTGCTCGGACGGATTCAGGGGTTGTGATTACCAGGATAACTGCCCGGCCAACCTCTGAATCTCAGGAGAGCAAGCGCGGGGAGAGCGCCCCGCACGGTACGAGATCGACTTCGGCGCCGGCCTCGCGCAGATCGGTCAGTATCAGCTCGTCGTACATGAGCAGGCCCGACTCCTCGGGCCACACGATCGCCCACAGCCAGAGCCCGAAGGACTCCCCCGCGAAGACCGCGCGGTCCGCCGGCGTCCCGTTCACGTGCCACAGGCCGGTCGGCCTCCCGGCCGCGATCACCTTGGCGGACGGCGGCTTGTCCATGCACATCGCCGGCCCGGGGTCCGGTCCCGGGATCCCGGCGAACCTCGCCCCGAGTCCGACCCCGAGCTCCTCCGCCACCAGCACCATCTCGCCCTGTCCGCCGAGCGGCCCCGGTCCGGAGCACGCCACCGCAGTGGCCCGGCCGCCGCTGCGGTCGTCCCCCGCGGACGCGACCCCGGTGAACAGCCAGCCGACCGGCAGGGGCCAGGGCATCCACACCGGGACGCGCGACCGGCTCACGACCACACCGAGGGCTTCCACGCTCGGCGGGACGACAGGCTGCAACGGGTACACGGCGCCGTGCTCGTCGCACTGCCAGGAGTCGGCGAAGAGTCCGGGCGCCCGGACCCGGCCACCGCACTTCGGGCAACTGGGTTCGCCCCTCATAACGCCCCACGGTCCTCCGGCGGCGTGCCCGCGTCAAGGACGATCACCCGTCCGAGTTCCGCGCGTGGCGCCGTCCTGCGGCAGGTGCCTCCCCCGGCGGGCCACGCCTTGCGTACGCGGCGGACCTGCCGGATCCGTCTGAGGGGGCGTCATGGACCTCCGGAGCTCAGTCCGTCAGCGCGACCGCCGCGCGCAGCGGGTCCCGCAGGTCGGTCCCCGCCCGCAGCCAGCGCTCCTGGAGCGCGCCCGCGCCCCGCACCCGCTTCCAGGCCGCCTCGTTCGCCGTCATCGGCAGCAGCGGGAAGAAGCGGACCGGGTCCATGGGGGCGTCGAGTTCCAGGTCCTCCACGAGACCTCCGGGCTCGGCGACCAGGACGGCCGAGAACGGCGCCCCGGGCCACAGCGGTTCGCCCACGTCCAGCGAATTCCCCGGTGCGACGACGACGCCCTCGACCTGGGGGCTGGCGGCCAGCACCGCGAGCGGCCGCAGGACCTTGCCGGTGTCGGCGCCGCGCCCGCCGCGCAGGGTGAGGACGAGCTCCGCGCGCGGGCCGCGCACCGGGTCCGCGACGACGGTGACGGGGTCGTTCATCGGCGCGCGCGACATGCCGATGGTCGCGTACCGCAGCAGTTCGCCGTCGCGGAAGCGCAGCACCTCGATCCGCTCGGTGCCCAGGAAGGTGACCGCGGCGCGGGCGTCCGGCTCACCGAAGGCCATGCGCAGCCGCGCCTCAACGAGCCCCAGTACGTCGACCATGAAGTGAGCATAGAGCGCGTATGGAACGTGCAAAGCGGCGGCTTCGCGCGGGAGCCGCCTGATAAGGTGGGCCGTCGGCTACGCCGGTAGAGGCGTGCCGCTTTTCCCCCAGCGGGGATCGGCCGGAGGAGGTGGGGCTGCGATGGATCCTAGTCGACCGTGCAGTACCGGCAGCTCTTCCGCCCGGCGACCCTCCTGATCCCCCGCGTTCCGTACCCGGCCACCCGGGACTGAAACCAAAGAACCACGGAACCGCCGGGGAATCCCGGAAATTTCCGCGAGCACGAGCGCGTCACGCCGCTCCGTGCCCGCTCCCGAGGCCTGCCCGGGTCCGCCCCGCCGCTTCCGGAAGAGCTCCCTGAACTGCGCAGTGATCAACGGTGATCACCCCTGCCCTGATCCGCATTTCAGCCCGGCCAGTCCGTGAAGGAGCTTGCCATGTCGATGATCCGCGACCTGCGCGCAGTCGTCCGCCCCGCCCTGCGCAAGAGCAGCACGTCATACGACTACGGCCCGGACCGCTCCCGCACCTCGTCCACCGTGCCCAGCTCGGTCGTGGACTGCGCCGTCTACCGGGACGGCCGCCGCGGCAGCGACCACATCTCACCGCGCGAGGCCCTGGAGAAGGTGCGCGGCGGCGACGAGGGCTTCGTCTGGATCGGCCTGCACGAGCCGTCGGAGCGGGAGTTCGCGGAGATCGCCGAGGTTTTCGGCCTGCACCCGCTGGCCGTGGAGGACGCCGTCCACGCCCACCAGCGGCCCAAGCTGGAGCGCTACGACGACACGCTCTTCATGGTCTTCAAGACCATCCGCTACGTCGAGCACGCCGAACTCACCGCCACCAGCGAGGTGGTGGAGAGCGGCGAGGTGATGGTCTTCACCGGCCGGCACTTCGTCATCACCGTCCGGCACGGCGGCCACGGGTCGCTGCGCGCCCTGCGGCACCGTCTCGAGGACGACCCCGAGCTGCTCGCCAAGGGCCCCTCCGCCGTGCTGCACGCCATCGCCGACCAGGTCGTCGACGACTACCTGGCGGTCAGCGAGGCCGTCCAGGACGACATCGACGAGGTGGAGATCGACGTCTTCTCCGCCCAGGGCAAGTCCCCGCGCGCCACCGACGCCGGGCGCATCTACCAGCTCAAGCGCGAGGTGCTGGAGTTCAAGCGGGCGGTCTCACCGCTGCTGCGCCCGATGCAGATGCTGAGCGAGCGGCCGATGCGCGTGGTGGACCCGGAGATCCAGAAGTACTTCCGGGACGTCGCGGACCACGTCGCCCGCGTCCACGAGATGGTGGTCGGCTTCGACGACCTGCTCAACTCGATCCTCCAGGCCAACCTCGCCCAGGCGGCCGTCGCGCAGAACGAGGACATGCGCAAGATCACCTCGTGGGCGGCGATCATCGCCGTCCCGACCATGATCTGCGGTGTGTACGGCATGAACTTCGAGCACATGCCGGAACTCCACTGGCGGTACGGCTACCCGATGGTGCTGGTCGCGATCGGCGGGATCTGTCTCGCCATCCACCGCATCCTGCGCCGCAACGGCTGGCTGTAGACCCGCACCCTCAAGCGGCCTTCCTGCGGTCCGCCAGGATCACCAGGGCCAGTCCGGCGAGGATCACCACGAGCGCCGGGTAGGCCGCCGCGGGCGGGGTCTGGCCCAGCCAGACCGCCGCCACCAGGGCGGCGCCCGGCGTCTCCAGCAGGATCGCCGTGGACGTGGTCGACGCTCCGAGCCCGCGCACTACCCGGTTGAGCAGGCTGTGGCCGAGCAACTGCGCGGCCATGGTCAGGGCGATGAGCTTGACCCAGGTGCCGCCGTCGTAGCCGCCGAGCGCGGAGCCCGAGGCGAGGCAGAGGGCCAGCAGGGCCACGGCCGTGGTCGAGTAGCAGACGTAGGTGTACGCGGTCGTGCTGACGGTCCGTCGCACCTCCGCGCCGAGCAGGACGTAGCCGGCGGCCGCGATGCCGCCGCCCAGCGCCAGCGCGTCCCCGGCCAGGGCGCGCGGCGACATCGACAGGTCGACGCCGGTCAGCAGCACCACACCGGCGACCGCGAGCGCCGAGCCGAGCCACACCATCCGGGGCGGGCGGTGACCGCGCATCCACAGGAACAAGGTGGTCCACACCGGCGTGGTGGTGGCCAGCGCCGTGGAGGACGCGACCGAGGTCATGGTCAGGCTCGGCAGCCACAGTCCGAAGTGCAGCGCCAGCACCAGACCGGAAGCGAGCGAGAGCCCGAACGCCCGGCGGCCCATCCCCAGCAGCTCCCGCCGGTGCCGCAGCCAGGCGAAGGGGCTCAGCACCCCGACGGCCATGGCATTCCGCCAGAAGGCGATGGCCAGCGCGGGCGCGGCGGTCGCGGCGATCAGCGGCGCGGACAGGGAGACACCGGCGATGGCAACCGCCAGGAGCGCGAAGTCCATGGGCGCCTTCCCGTGCGGGGCTGCGCCGGTCTCGGCGTCCGCCTTCGGTACGGCGGGCGTGGTTCTGGCGGACGGCGCGGCGGACACGCGGGGTCTCCTCGGGGCGGGACGGGACGGTGACCTCCTTAGCGTAAGGCCCGTCCGGGCCCTGAGCTCCTGTCGTCTCACCATGTGTGCGGCACCACGGCGGCGCCCGGCGCGGGCCACGCCATAGGCTGGGCGCATGACGGACACCGTGACGCAGCCGCAGCTGGACCAGGCCCTGATCGAGGAGGCCGTGAAGAAGTCCGGCCTGCTGTGGGCCGACGGTCAGGCCCTGTGGCACGCCTGGGTCGACGGCGCCGTCGTGGTCGTCGGCGGCGGCCCCGGCGAGCAGCCGCTGCCCGGGCCCGGACTCACCGACGGCGGCACCGCCACGGTCACCGTCCGCAGCAAGGACAAGGGCGGCCGGCTGGTCGCCTTCCCGGTCCGGGTCACCGAGCTGCGCCCGGAAGGCGAGGCGTGGACGGCCGCGGTGGAGGAGCTCAAGGGCAAGCGGCTCAACGCGCCGGACGCGGAGACGATGACCGGACGCTGGGCCCGCGAGTGCCGTGTGCTGCGCCTGGAGCCCGCCGGCGACCTCCTGGAGCGCCCCGGCGCGATGGCGGACGGCAGCGGCGCGGCGGCCCCGGTGCCGACGGCCGCGATCACCCGCCGCCCGATCCCCGCGGGCCTGCCGAAGCTGCTGCTGCGGCGCCGCAAGAAGGCCTGAGCCGCGGGTCCTACTGCGTGACGGCCTTGCCGTAGTCGACGACGTCGTCCTCGTCCGGCGCGCGCAGCGTGAAGTCCTTGCCCCAGTCGTCCATGGTCAGCGTGCCTGCGCCGCCCGCGCGTTCGTAGCGCAGCGGGTACGGCTTGCCCTCCAGCGACACGTCGATCGTGCCGCCGCTGCCGCCGTCCGCGGTGACGGCGACGGTGCGGACCCCGCCGACGCTGCGGTGGTCCCCGACGGCGAGCGCGCCGTGCAGCACGAACAGGCCGTCCAGCAGCACCTCCTTGTCGGTGAAGCCGCTGAACTGGTCGTACGCGGGGTCCGCCTCGGGCACCTTGACGTACTTGTTCTTGAGCTTGGCGCCGACCTGGTCGCCGTAGAACCCCGCGCCCGCCTTCAGGTACAGGTCGTCGCCCACCCGCAGCAGTTCGAAGGTGCTGCCCTTGGAGGTGACCTCGCCCAGGCCGCCGTTGCCGCGCAGCCGCATGTCGAGCGTGTAGCTGCGGCCCTTGCTGACGACGGTGCCGGTCAGCCGTACCGTGTCGGCCGCGGCGGCGGCGGTACGGGCGCGCTTCTCGATGGTCCCCGCCGGCAGCTTGCCGACGCCGTTGGTCCCCGCGTCCGGATCACCCGCGCACCCTGTCGCTCCGGCGAGGACGAGGACCGCGCCCAGAAGGCTCACGAGGACGGACGACGTGCGGCCGGGGATCACGTGTTCTCTTCCTCCTGCAGTTGTACGCGCCCGTCACACGAGGGGAGCGGCGAAGCGGAGCCGAAGCTACCGCAGCGTACCGCTGGTCGGGTGAACGGCTGTGAACGCCCTGCGAAGCCCCCGTGGAGCATTACCGCGCGCCCTGCCCGCGGGCGCGGCGTTAGCCTGGCGGCATGCCAGCGGGAAGCTCCCGGGTCTTCGTCTCGCACCTGTCCGGGGTACGGGTCTTCGATCCCAACGGCGACCAGGTCGGCCGGGTCCGGGACGTGGTCGTGATGCTGCGGGTCGGGGGCCGGCCGCCGCGTGTGCTGGGGCTGGTGGTGGAGGTCGTCAGCCGGCGCCGGATCTTCCTGCCGATCACACGGGTGACGGGCGTGGAGTCCGGTCAGGTGATCACCACGGGTGTCGTCAACATGCAGCGCTTCGAACAGCGCCCGACCGAGACCCTGGTCCTCGGCGAACTGCTTGACCGCCGGGTGACGCTCGTCGAGACCGGCGAGGACGTGACCGTGCTGGACGTGTCGATGGTGCGGCTGGCCGCGCGCCGCGACTGGGAGATCGACAAGGCCTTCGTCCGCCGCGGCAAGGGCGGGCCGCTGCGGCGGTCCGGGGAGACGCTGACCGTGGAGTGGTCGGCGGTCACCGGCTTCTCGCTCGACGAGCACGCGCAGGGCGCGGAGGCGCTGCTCGCCACCTTCGACCAGCTGCGCCCCGCCGACCTGGCGAACGTCCTGCACCACCTGTCGCCCAAGCGCCGCGCCGAGGTCGCCGCGGCCCTCGACGACGACCGGCTCGCCGACGTCCTGGAGGAGCTGCCGGACGACGACCAGGTGGAGATCCTCGGCAAGCTCAAGCAGGAGCGGGCCGCCGACGTGCTGGAGGCCATGGACCCGGACGACGCCGCCGACCTGCTGGCCGAACTGCCCAAGGAGGAGCAGGAACGGCTGCTGGGGCTGATGGAGCCGCACGAGGCGGCCGACATGCGGCGGCTGATGTCGTACGAGGAGCGCACCGCCGGCGGTCTGATGACCACCGAGCCGATCGTGCTGCGCCCCGACGCCACCGTCGCCGACGCCCTGGCGCGGGTCCGCAACCCGGACCTGTCCCCCGCGCTCGCCGCCCAGGTGTACGTCTGCCGGCCGCCGGACGAGACCCCGACCGGCAAGTACCTGGGCACGGTGCACTTCCAGCGGCTGCTGCGCGACCCCCCGTTCACGCTGGTCAGCGCGCTGCTCGACAGCGACCTGCAGCCGCTGGCACCGGACACCCCGCTGCCGGCGGTCACCAGCTTCCTCGCGACGTACAACATGGTGTCCGTGCCGGTCGTCGACGACAGCGGCTCGCTGCTGGGCGCCGTCACCGTCGACGACGTCCTGGACCACCTGCTGCCGGAGGACTGGCGCGAGACGGAACTGCACGAGGCGGCGCAGTGAGCGAGGAACGCCCCCGCATCCGCCTGGACCAGCCGCGGGTACCGCGGATCAGCCTGCTGCCCTCCTACGACCCGGAGGCCTTCGGGCGGCTGTCGGAGAAGATCGCCCGCTTCCTGGGGACCGGCCGCTTCATCGTCTGGATGACGGTGGTGATCATCGCGTGGGTGGCGTGGAACGCGCTGGCGCCGCGCGATCTGCGCTGGGACTCCTACCCGTTCATCTTCCTCACCCTGATGCTCTCGCTGCAGGCCTCGTACGCCGCCCCGCTGATCCTGCTGGCGCAGAACCGGCAGGACGACCGCGACCGGGTCAACCTGGAGCAGGACCGCAAGGCGAACGAGCGCAGCATCGCCGACACCGAGTACCTGACCCGCGAGGTCGCGGCCCTGCGGCTGGGGCTCGGCGAGGTCGCCACCCGCGACTGGATCCGCTCCGAGCTGCAGGACCTCCTGAAGGACATCGACGAGCGGCAGCGGGCCGAGGCGGAGTGACCGCCGAGGCCCCGGACCGGGCGGTGTGAACCCGCCCACCGGGGCTCCTGCGGGCACGGTGCGGGACGTACCATCGACGCATGGCTACCGAAGCGTACGGCTCCTCCCCCTCGCCCGACGCGGTGCGCGCCGCGCTCGCGACGGTGAACGATCCCGAGATCCACAAGCCGATCACGGACCTGGGCATGGTCAAGTCGGTCGACATCGCGGACGACGGCGCGGTGCGGGTCGGCGTGTACCTGACGGTGTCGGGCTGCCCGCTGCGGGACACCATCACCAATCTGGTGACCACCGCGGTGTCGAAGGTCGCCGGGGTCACCGGGGTGACCGTCGAGCTGGACGTGATGAGCGACGAGCAGCGCCGCGAGCTGGCCACCTCGCTGCGCGGCGGTCAGGCGGAGCGGGAGATCCCGTTCGCCAAGCCGGGTTCGCTGACCCGGGTGTACGCGGTCGCCTCCGGGAAGGGCGGCGTCGGCAAGTCCTCGGTGACGGTGAACCTGGCCGCCGCCATGGCCGCCGACGGGCTGAAGGTCGGTGTCGTCGACGCCGACATCTACGGCCACAGCGTGCCGCGGATGCTGGGCGCGGACGGCCGTCCGACCCAGGTCGAGAACATGATCATGCCGCCCTCGGCCAACGGCGTGAAGGTCATCTCCATCGGCATGTTCACCCCGGGCAACGCCCCGGTGGTGTGGCGCGGCCCGATGCTCCACCGCGCGCTGCAGCAGTTCCTCGCCGACGTGTACTGGGGCGACCTGGACGTGCTGCTGCTCGACCTGCCGCCCGGCACCGGCGACATCGCGATCTCCGTCGCGCAGCTGGTCCCCAACGCCGAGATCCTCGTGGTCACCACGCCCCAGCAGGCGGCGGCCGAGGTCGCCGAGCGCGCGGGCACCATCGCCGTGCAGACCCACCAGAAGATCGTCGGCGTCATCGAGAACATGTCCGGGCTGCCCTGCCCGCACTGCGGCGAGATGGTCGACGTCTTCGGCACCGGCGGCGGCGAGCGGGTCGCCGAGGGCCTGACCCGCACCACCGGCGCCACCGTGCCGGTGCTCGGTCAGATCCCCATCGACGTACGGCTGCGCGAGGGCGGCGACGACGGCCGCCCGGTCGTCCTCACCGACCCGGAGTCGCCGGCCGGCTCCGCGCTGCGGGCCATCGCGGGCAAGCTCGGCGGGCGCCAGCGGGGTCTGGCCGGTCTGTCGCTGGGCATCACCCCGCGCAACAAGTTCTGAGCAGGCACTTCTGAGCAGGCACTTCTGAGCCGGCACTTCTGATCCGGCGGGCCGGCCGCGACCGGCCCCGGGAACACCTCAGGGGCGCCTCCCGGGCCGGGAGGCGCCCCTGAGCCGTCTCTCACGGCCGGTACGCGGTGATGTCCTTCACCTGGGCCAGGCCGAGGCCGTAGGCACTCATCCCACGCCCGAAGGCACCCAGGTGCACCCCGCGCGCCGATCCGGCCATCACCCAGCCGTACTCCGACTCCCGGTAGTGGAAGGGCGTGGGGACGCCGTCCACCGGCAGGGTGAGCGCCGACCAGTCGGAGCCCTCGAGGTTGTCCGCGAGGTCCCAGGCGATGGCGGTCTGCTGGTCGAGCCAGTCCTGCCGCAGGTGCCGCTCCATCTGGGTGGGCCAGGTGCAGGACAGCAGTCCCGAGCCCGCCAGCCAGGCCGCCGTGGCGACGGAGGTGGCCTCCAGCACGCCGGTGCCGTCAGAGCTGCGCCGGACCGGGCGCTCGGCGACCGTGACGACCACCACGAAGCGGCGGTTGTCGGGGGTGGGCTCGACCTTCACGGACGGTTCGTCGCCGTGGCCGGTGGAGCCGTGCTCGACCGTGCCGTCGGCGTTCAGGCCGACGGGGGCGAGCCAGCGCTCGCCGGTGAAGGCCTCGTCCAGCCCGTACCAGGGGAAGTCGGCCTTGAGATGGCCGTCGACCGTACGATCCGCCGGATCAGCTGTGGTCTCCATACGCGCGACGCCTCCTCCATAAGGGCAAACAAAGGGAGAATAGCCACTCGCGCTGCGTGAACGGGGCAGGCCCCCGTATCAGGTGGCGTCGGAATCGAACGGCGGGGCCTCGCCGGGCGTCAGGCCGTCGCGCTTGCGCAGCAGGTCCGGGGTGCCGGAGGAGCCCGACGAACCCGCCGAACCCGAGCCGCCGCTGTCGCGGCCGTGCACGGCGTCGGTGACCGCCGACATCTCCTCCTTGAAGTCGAATCCGTTGCGGATCTCCTTCAGGCCCAGCTCGTCGTTGTCCATCAGCTGCTTGCGGACGAAGTTCTTCGGGTGCAGGTCCTCGAACTCGAAGTCCTTGAACTCCGGGCCCAGCTCGTTGCGGATGTCGGCCTTCGCGCTGTCCGAGAACTCCCGCACCTTGCGGACGAACTGCATCACGTCCTTGATGACCTTGGGCAGCTTGTCCGGCCCGAACACGAGGACGGCAAGGATCACGAGCGCGACGACCTCAAGCGCGCCTATGTCAGAAAACACCGTGCAGCTCCTCGTGGTCCTCGGCCGGCGGACGGAATCCGGCGGATCTCACCGTACCTGCCCCAACCGTCCGCACGGGAGTGGGCACGGTCAACAGTAAGCCGCGCCCCGGTAAATCCCGAATGCTCCGTGCTCAGTTCCCGCCGGCCGAGCCCAGGGTCAGCTCCACGGCGCGCTCCTTGCCGTCCCGCTTCACGGTCAGCTGCAGAGTGTCACCGGGCCGGTGCGCGCGGATCCGCACGATCAGCTCCTCGCCGTTGTGCACCCGCTTGCCGTCGATGGCGGTGATCACGTCGCCGGGCTCGATGCCCGCCTTGGCGCCCGGCCCGTTCGGGGTCACCGAGTCCCCCTCGCCCTGGCCCTCCGGGCTGACCTGGGCACCGTCGCCGGAGTACTGCAGGTTGATGCTGACGCCGATCACCGGGTGGGTGGCCTTGCCGTCGTTGATCAGCTGCTCGGCGACCCGCTTGGCCTGGTTGACCGGGATGGCGAAGCCGAGGCCGATGCTCCCGCCCTGGCTGCTGTTGCCGAAGGGGTCGGAGCCGCTGTCCGCCGAGCGGATGGCGCTGTTGATCCCGATGACCAGGCCCTTGGCGTCGACGAGCGGACCGCCGGAGTTGCCGGGGTTGATCGGGGCGTCGGTCTGGATGGCGTCGACGTAGCTGACGTCCGTGCTGTTGGTCTCACCGCCCGCGGTGATCGGGCGCTGGGTGGCGCTGATGATGCCGGAGGTGACGGTGCCCTCGAGGCCGTACGGGGCTCCGATGGCGACGACCGGGTCGCCGACCTGGGCGGCGTCGGAGTCGCCGAGGGTCAGCGGGTGGAGGCCCTTGACGCCGCTGACCTTGATGACCGCCAGGTCGTAGCCGGTGTCCCGGCCCACGATCGTGGCGGGCTTCACCTGGCCGCCGTTGAAGGTCACCGAGATGGTGCCGCTCTTGGCGACGCTCTCCACCACGTGGTTGTTGGTGAGGATGTGGCCCTCGGCGTCCAGCACGAAACCGGTGCCGGTGCCCTCACCCTCGTCGCCCTTGACGTGGATGTAGACGACACCGGGCAGGACCTGGGCGGCGATGCCCGCGATGCTGTCCGGGGCCCGGGTGCCGGCCTCAGCGGTGGCCTGCGGCAGGGTGACGTCGGGCGTGCCGCCGCTGTCGTGGACGTAGGCGCCCAGCGCACCGCCGATACCGCCGGCGATCAGGGTGACGGCGATCAGGGCGGCCGCCAGCGGCGCGCGACGGCTCCCCTTCGGCTGGGCGGGCCGCTGCGGGCCCGTGGCGCCCCCCGGGGGCGCCCAGGGGTCGTAGCGGTGCCACTGGCCGACCGAGAGCGGGGGCGCGGGCGCGGGCGCGGGCGGGCCGCTGAGCGGCGGGGGCGCCTGAGAGTGCGGTGGGGCGGCGCCCGCCGGGTGCTGCACGGGCGGCGCGGGCGCCCAGGGGCCGGGCTCGCCGTACGGCGGGGTGTCGTACGGGTCCGGGGTGTGCCGGGGGGCTCCGGCGGGTGCGTCGGGCACGTCCGGGGCGGGCCGGTCCTGCGGCTCAGGGGGAACCGGCGCGACCGTCTCCGGCCGGCTCCACCACTTCGGCCCTTCGGCCTTCCCCTCGTCCACGCTGCTCCCCTACGACGACACGTCCTCCCTGGATTGAACCAGGAGTCGGCGCCGCCCGCAGCCGACCGCTCAGCGGGTCACGGGGAAGTGACCGACCAGGGGGACGACCGAGTCGAGCGGAACGGGCGCGGTCGAGGGGGTCGTGGTGCCGCTCGGCGCGGTGGCGGGAGCGGAAGCGGTCGGGCCGGTCGTCACCGGCGGGGCAAGGGCGGGGGCCGGGGTGACCCCGGGGACGACGAACGCGTCCTGGCCGGTGATCGACTGCTCGGCGCCGGACAGACCCAGCGGCCGGGTGACGGTGCCGCCGGTCACACGGCCGCCGGCCGCGCCGACGCCGTACGGGTGCATGCCGCCGGAAACGGGGTGCAGCAGGTCGCTGGTGGCGGTGCTCCACACGTCGGCGGCCGCACGGGCGCTCCCGCCGGCGAACGGTGTCGCGGGCGCACCGGCGCCGCTGCGGGAGAGCGGGGTGCCGCCGGCTCCGTCCACCGCCGCGTCCAGCGGCAGGGCGCCGCCGAGCGCGATCGCCGCCATGGAGACCGCGCCGGCCGCGGCGAACGCGAAACGCCGCCGGCCGCGGACCCCGCTGGCGGGAGCGGCGGGGCCGACAGGCGCGACCGCGGCGCCGGAGCGGCCGCTCTCGTGGATCCGGAAGCCGCGGGACGCCGAGGCGGACAGCGGGAGCGAGAACTCCTCGCGTGCCTTGCCGAAGAGGCCGCCGCCGAGGCGCTCACCGCCGAGGCTGGCCGTCTCCATCAGTCCGCCGTCGCCGAAGGGCCCTCTTCCTCCGTCGCCGTCACCCCCGGGCAACTCCTGGAGGCGGGCGAGCAGGCCGGCCGAGAGCGCGGGGGGCGCGCTGGCGGCGACGACGTCCTTCATCCGGCGCTGCTCATCGGCCGCGGCCTTGCAGTCGGGGCAGGTCGCCAGGTGCGCGAGCACCCGGTCGCGGGCGTCGTCGTGCAGCTCACCGTCGACGAAGGCGGCGAGATGGTCGCCCAAGTGCTGGTCGGCACACACGAGGTGCCGGCTGACACCGCTGCTCACGTGCTCCCGCCCTCCAGGGCCGGCCGGCCGGTGGCCAGGACGGGCGCACGGCCCGGACGGGCGGCCGGCGCACGGTGCTCCAGCGCCTTGCGCAGGTGCGAACGGCCGCGGTGGATACGGCTGCGCACGGTGCCCAGCTTCACGCCGAGCGTCGCGGCGATCTCCTCGTACGACAGGCCCTCGATGTCACAGAGCACCACGGCCGCGCGGAACTCCGGCGCGAGGGTGTCCAGCGCCTGCTGGATGTCCGCGTCGAAGTGGGTGTCGGCGAAGTGCTGCGCCGGGGACGGCTCACGGCTCGGCAGCCGCTCGGCCGCGTCGTCGCCGAGGGCGTCGAAGCGGATGCGCTGACGACGGCGGACCATGTCGAGGAAGAGGTTGGTGGTGATGCGGTGCAACCAGCCCTCGAAGGTGCCGGGGGTGTACGTCGACAGTGAGCGGAAGACACGGACGAAGACCTCCTGCGTGAGGTCCTCGGCGTCGTGCTGGTTGCCGGTGAGACGGTACGCGAGGCGGTAGACCCGGGCACTGTGCGTACTGACGATCTCCTCCCAGGAGGGGGGCGTCCACGCCTGGTTGTCCCCGTCGGTGGCGAAGGTCGCGTTGGCGGCCACAGTCACGGACTCGTCGGTGCGCGGACGGTCGTCAGCTGTATTGGTCACGGATTTCGGCTCGCCGGCCGACCTGCGGAAGCGCGACAGCACTCCCCGGTGACCCGCCGCAGCCGCACCTCCCCTGTCGGCTCTGGTGGTGTCCAGTAGAGCCCCTACCATAGCCACCTCGCCCGTTAGCTCCGGATAAGTGCCGGGCTCATCGCACCCGGCCCCTGTCGTTCAGGTCCGTCGCAGGTACCAACGCGCGGTCCCATCTGCGGGTTCCCGACCGCAACGGATACAGTCGCCGGGCGGGCTGCAACCGTCAGGCGGACAGGAGAGGGCAATTACCGGCAACCGGCAGGCGAGCTGGGCGTTCGCGGACGCCTTCGTCGCCGAGGACGACGCGCTGATACGAGCCCGCGGGCGAGCTCGTGAGGCAGGGGTGCGCCCGGTCTCCCCCGGCACCGGCGCGACGCTGCGGCTGCTGGCCGCCGCCACCGACGCCAAGGCGGTCGTGGAGATCGGCACCGGCACCGGGGTCTCCGGGATCCACCTGCTGCACGGCATGCGCCCCGACGGCGTGCTGACCACCGTCGACACCGAACCGGACCGCCAGCAGCTCGCCCGCACCGCCTACCGGGAGGCGGGGTTCGCGGGGAACCGGGCCCGCTTCATCCCCGGCCGGGCGCTGGACGTCCTCCCCCGCCTCGCCGACGGCGGCTACGACCTGGTGTTCTGCGACGGGGACCGGCTCGAGTACCCGGACTACCTCGGCGAATCGCTGCGCCTGCTGCGCCCCGGCGGGCTGGTCTGCTTCGAGGGGGCCTTCGCGCAGGGCCGCTCCATGGACGCCGCCCACTCCGAGCCGGAGGTGATCCGGCTGCGCGAACTGATGCGGACGGTGCGGGACAACGCGGCCCTCGCCCCCGTCCTGCTGCCGACCGACGACGGACTGCTCTGCGCGGTGCGGCGCGGCTGAGAATTCCGCCGCCCGGAATGCGCCCGTTTCCGGGCCGGCACCCAAACGGACAAACGCCGAACGGACAAACAAGTGGGCCCCCGGCGCATGCCGCCAGGGGCCCAAGGCTTGGATTGGCCGGTTGTCAGGCGATGGCCTTCTTCAAAGCCTCGCCGAGTGCATCCGCCTCGTCCGGAGTCAGCTCGACGACAAGCCGTCCGCCGCCCTCGAGCGGAACGCGCATGATGATGCTCCGCCCCTCCTTGGTCACCTCGAGCGGGCCATCACCCGTCCGCGGCTTCATGGCCGCCATGCTCGTTCCCCTTCCTGAAACCAGCTCTTCGCACACGGTGGCCCAGGCGCCACCGGACTCGAACACATTGGTTCTCGGCCATTATCCCGCATCGGGTGACCTGATGACCAACATCGGTTCCCATCCGTTCGAGAACCCCGTCCCGCAAAACCGTCCATTTCGGTGATCGCACTCTCCGGCGCGTTTGACGGAGGTCACATGTCCGCGCCGGGCGATCTCCGGCATGCTGACCCCGAACGTGAGCCGCGACGAAGGGGACCACATGGCCGACACCGTGCTGTACGAGGTGAGCGACGGGCTCGCCACCATCACCCTGAACCGCCCCGAGGTGATGAACTCGCTGAACGTCGACACCAAGGTCGCCCTGCGGGACGCCCTGCAGGCGGCGGGCGCCGACCCCGCGGTGCGGGCCGTGCTGCTGACCGCGAACGGCAAGGCCTTCTGCGTCGGCCAGGACCTCAAGGAGCACGTCGGCTTCCTCCAGGAGGAGGGCGGCGGGCCGGCCATGTCCACGGTGCGGGAGCACTACAACCCGATCGTCACCGCCATCGCCACCATGCCCAAGCCGGTCGTGGCGGGGGTCAACGGGGTCGCCGCGGGCGCCGGCGCGGGCTTCGCCTTCGCCTGCGACTACCGCGTGGTCGCCGACACGGCCGCCTTCAACACCTCCTTCGTCGGCGTCGCCCTGACCGCCGACTCCGGGGCCTCCTGGACGCTGCCCCGGCTGGTCGGCCGCAGCCGCGCCGCCGACCTGCTGCTCTTCCCGCGCACGATCGGCGCGCAGGAGGCGTACGAGCTGGGCATCGCCAACCGTCTGGTGCCGGCCGACGAGCTGGCCGCCGAGGCCGCCTCGGTCGCCCGCCGGCTCGCCGAGGGCCCGACCGTCGCCTACGCGGCGGTCAAGGCCTCCATCGCGTACGGCGAGGGGCACTCGCTGCTCGACACCCTGGCGAAGGAGGACGAGCTGCAGACGGCCGCCGGCGCCTCCGAGGACCACCGGATCGCCGTCGAGGCCTTCCTGAAGAAGGAGAAGCCCCGCTTCCTCGGCCGCTGAGCCGGGGCGGCGCAGGCGCGGCAGGGCGGCCGGGGGCGCTCAGCGACGGGCGCAGCAGTCGGCCAGGTGGTCGTCCACCAGGCCGCAGGCCTGCATCAGCGCGTAGGCGGTGGTGGGGCCGACGAAGCGGAAGCCGCGCTTCTTGAGGTCCTTGGCCAGCGCGGTGGACTCCGCCGTGACGGCCGGCACGTCCGCGGTCGTGCGGGGTGCCGGGCGTCCGGCGGGGTCCGGGGCGTACGACCAGACCAGGGCGTCCAGACCGCCCTCATGGGCCTCGCGCAGCGCCAGGGTGGCGTTCGCGTTGGCGATGGCGGCGTCGATCTTCGCGCGGTTGCGGATGATGCCGGGGTCGGCCAGCAGCCGCTCGCGGTCCTCGTCGGTGAAGGCGGCGACCGCCTCCGGGGAGAAGTGCGCGAAGGCCCTGCGGAAGCCCTCGCGGCGCCGCAGGATCGTGATCCACGACAGGCCCGACTGGAAGGCCTCCAGGCTCAGCCGCTCGTACAGGGCAGCCTCGCCGTGCACCGGGCGGCCCCACTCGGTGTCGTGGTACTCGACGTAGTCGTCGGTGGACAGCCCCCACGGGCAGCGCGCCAGGCCGTCCGGCCCGGTCACCACGCCGCGGTCGCTCACAGGCCGTTCCCGGGGGAGCGCGGGTCCTCGGGGGCCCGCGGGGCCTCGTCGGCGTCCTTGACCAGCGAGTGGCCGCCGAGCCGGGTGGCGTGGGCACCGGCCAGCGCGGCCTCCAGGTCGGCGATGTGGGCGTCGCGCTGGGCGAGTTCGGCCCCGAGGCGCTCCAGCACGTCGTCGACGTCCACCATGCGGTAACCGCGCACGGTCACCGGCAGGCGCAGCCGCTCGACGTCCGCGCGGCCCACCGGCCGCTCCGGCGGCAGCCGGTCGTCCACCCGGTCCGGCTGCACGTCACGGAGCACCCCGCCGTCGCCGAGCACCGCGAGGGCGACCGCGGCGACCACCGCGACCAGCGCGATGAGCAAGAACCAGAACAAGACCTCTCCCGGGGTCGGCCCGACGTGTACGCCACGATCGTGCCACGTCGCGCCGTGCGCGCGGTGTGCGGTCGGCGACTATCTTCGATCGGCGTACGACATTTCGAGGGAGGCAGGCGCGACATGCTGCGGCTGGGCACACGGGAATTCGGCGAGCACGAGCCCGTGATCATGGCGATCGTGAACCGGACGCCGGACTCGTTCTACGACCAGGGCGCCACGTTCACCGACGCGCCGGCCCTGGAACGCGTCGGGCGCGCGGTCGCGGAGGGCGCCGCGATCATCGACGTCGGAGGCGTGAAGGCGGGCCCCGGCGAGGAGGTCTCCGCGGAGGAGGAGATCCGCAGGACCGCCGGTTTCGTCGCCGAGGTGCGGCGGCGCCACCCCGACGTGGTGATCAGCGTCGACACCTGGCGCCACGAGGTCGGCGAGGCGGTCTGCGAGGCCGGCGCGGACCTGCTCAACGACGCCTGGGGCGGTGTCGACCCCCGGCTCGCCGAGGTCGCCGCGAAGCACGGCGCGGGCCTGGTGTGCACCCACGCGGGCGGTGCGCGGCCGCGCACCCGGCCGCACCGGGTGGGCTACGAGGACGTGATGGCCGACATCCTGAAGGTGACGGTGGGCCTCGCCGAGCGGGCGGCCGCGCTCGGGGTGCGGCGGGACGGCATCCTCATCGACCCCGGCCACGACTTCGGGAAGAACACCCGGCACTCGCTGGAGGCGACGCGGCGGCTGCCGGAGATGACGGCCACGGGCTGGCCGGTGCTGGTCTCGCTGTCCAACAAGGACTTCGTGGGCGAGACCCTGGACCGCCCGGTCAAGGAGCGGCTGATCGGCACGCTGGCGACGACCGCCGTCTCGGCGTGGCTCGGCGCCCGGGTGTACCGGGTGCACGAGGTCGCCGAGACGCGTCAGGTGCTGGACATGGTGGCCTCGATCGCGGGACACCGGCCCCCGGCGGTCGCCCGGCGGGGGCTGGCGTAGCCCCGCGGGCGGTTCAGTCGCCGATCTCCTTGGTCACCAGGGCGACCGCCTCGTCGACGTCGTCCGTGACGTGGAGGAGTTCCAGGTCGACGGGGGACGCCTTGCCGCCGTCAACGACGGTGTCGCGGACCCAGTCGACCAGGCCGCGCCAGTAGGCGGAGCCGAACAGGACGATGGGGAACTGGGTGACCTTGCGGGTCTGGACCAGCGTGAGGGCCTCGAAGAGCTCGTCGAGGGTGCCGAAGCCGCCGGGCAGGACGATGAACCCGGAGGCGTACTTCACGAACATCGTCTTGCGGACGAAGAAGTAGCGGAAGTTCACACCGATGTCGACGTACGGGTTGAGCCCCTGCTCGAAGGGCAGCTCGATGCCCAGGCCCACCGAGACCCCGCCGGCCTCGCAGGCGCCCCGGTTGGCCGCCTCCATCGCGCCGGGGCCGCCGCCGGTGATCACGGCGAAGCCGGCCTCGGCCAGGGCGCGGCCGATGCGGACGCCGGTCTCGTAGTCGGCCGAGCCCTCGGCGGTACGGGCGGAACCGAAGACGCTGACCGCCCTGCCGAGTTCGGCGAGCGCGCCGAAGCCCTCGACGAACTCCGACTGGATGCGCATCACGCGCCACGGGTCGCCGTGGACCCAGTCCGAGGGTCCGCGGGTGTCCAGCAGCCGCTGGTCGGTCGTGGACTTCTGCACCTGGCCCCGGCGCCGTACGACGGGACCGGTGTGGCGCTCGGGCCAGCCGCGCCCCGTGGGGCGGCCCTCCGCGGCGGCCGTCTCGGCGGCGGCCGCCTCCTCCGCGTCCCTGTCCATGTCGCGCTCCTTTCGCTGCCGTCCGGTCAGGGTACGACCGCGTCCACCGGGCGGATCAAGAACGCGCCGCTGAATTGCTCGTTACGCCAGCCAGGCGCGCAGCTTCTCCTCCGCCTCCAGGACGGCCGCGACGGCGACGTGCTCCTCGCGGGTGTGGGCGAGCCTGGGGTCGCCGGGGCCGTAGTTCACCGCCGGGACGCCCAGCGCGGAGAAGCGGGCCACGTCGGTCCAGGCCTCCTTGGGCGCGGGCTCGGTGCCGATGGCCTCGACGAAGGCGGCCGCCGCCGGGTGGGACAGGCCCGGCAGTGCGCCGGGGGCGCTGTCGGTCAGCCGCACCTCGTAGCCCTCGAAGACCTCGCGGACGTGGTCGAGGGCCTCGGCCTCGGAACGGTCGGGGGCGAAGCGGAAATTGACGATCACCGCGCAGGAGTCGGGGATCACGTTCCCGGCGTGACCGCCCTCGATCATGACCGCGTTGAGCCCCTCGCGGTAGGTCAGGCCGTCGACGACCGCCTGCCGCGGCTGGTAGGCGGCGAGCCGGGCCAGCACGGGCGCGGCCTTGTGGATGGCGTTCTCGCCCAGCCAGCTGCGCGCGGAGTGGGCGCGGCGGCCGGTGGTCTCCACGCGGACCCGCAGGGTGCCCTGGCAGCCGCCCTCGACCTTGGCGTCGGTGGGCTCGAGCAGGACGGCGAAGTCGCCGGCGAGCCATTCCGGGTGGTTCTCGGCGAGCCGCTTGAGGCCGTTGTGCTCCGCCGCGATCTCCTCGGCGTCGTAGAAGACGAAGGTCAGATCGCGGTTGGGCGCGGGAAGGGTGGCGGCGAGCCGCAGCTGGACGGCGACGCCCGACTTCATGTCGGAGGTGCCGCAGCCCCACAGGACGCCGTCCTCGTCGAGGCGTGAGGGCACGTTCTCGGCGATCGGCACGGTGTCCAGGTGCCCGGCGAGCACGACCCGCTCGTCCCGGCCGAGGTGGGTACGGGCGACGACGGCGTCCCCGTCCCGGTCCACTGTCAGGTGCGGCAGGGCGCGCAGGGCGCTCTCCACGGCGTCCGCCAACGGCTTCTCGGCGAGGCTGACGGAGGGGATGTCGACGAGCTGCGCCGTCACGGCGGCGGCGTCCTGACTGAGATCGAGCACGGGCCGTTCCATGCCGCCGACCCTACCGGGGGGCGGGTCGGGGCCCGGGCACAGCGGGCTTCGGTACGGTGTGCGCGTGCCGAAGCCACCGTCGACCTCGACACCCGCCGCGAGCGCCCCCCGCAGGCGGGGGCGCGCCGCCCGTCTGATCACCGCAGGCCTGGTCCTGCTGGGGGTCGCGGGCTATGCCGCGTACCACCTGGCCGGTGTCGGCGGCGGTCCGCGCCATCCGGCCTGCACGGTCACCACGGAGGCCGGCAGCCTCACCCTGGAGCCGCAGCAGGCGGCGAACGCCTCGACGATCGCCGCGGTGGCGACCTCGCGCGGGCTGCCGGAGCGGGCGGTGACGATAGCGCTGGCCACGTCCATGCAGGAGTCGGCGCTGCGCAATCTCGACCACGGCGACCGCGACTCGGTGGGCCTGTTCCAGCAGCGCCCTTCGCAGGGCTGGGGCACGGCCGCGCAGATCATGGACCCGGTCTACGCCTCCAACGAATTCTTCGACGGCCTGGTGAAGATCCGCGGCTATTCCCGGCTCCCCCTCACGGTGGCCGCGCAGAAAGTGCAGAAGAGCGGCTTCCCGCAGGCGTACGCGAAGCACGAGGCGGACGCCGCGCTGCTGGCCGGCGCGCTGACCGGCCGGCACGCAGGGGCGCTCAGCTGCGTCACCCCGGTCACCGCGAAGGCGGTCTCCGGGGGCGACCCGGCGAAGGTGCGCGCCCGGCTGGTGCGGGAGTTCGGGACCGACGTGGCGCCGCGGATCACCGAGACGCCGGCGGGCCCGGACGACACGGCCGCGCAGGACGCCAAGAACGGGGCGCGGGGCGCGGGTCCGGCCCGGCGCACGGTGGCCGTACCGTCGGCTCCGACGGGGAAGAAGGCACCCGGCGACGAAGGCCGGCGGGGCTGGGAACTGGCCCAGTGGGCGGTGGCGCACGCGCACGAACTGAAGGTGGAGAAGGTGTCGTTCGGGAACCGCGAGTGGTCGGCGGCGGCCTCCGACCGGGGCTGGGCGGCGTCGAATTCCGATGCCTCGCACGGGACCGCCGACGACGTCAGGATCACCGTCGCGCAATAGTGCGGGTATTCACCCCCAGGCGGGTGATTGATACGCCAAACCCATCAGATGTGAATCCCCTCGTTCGGGGGTGCGAAAAAAGCTTCTGATCAAGGGCTGTGACGTTTCCGCGGCAGTTCCGGCTCCGTCCGAATTGCTCCGCTTTACTGCCCCGGGAATCCACTCGCATTACCAACTCTTTACTCTTGGCGGCCGCAACCTTCGGCCCCCTTCACGCGGTAGTCACGACGTCCGCCCCGCGGACATGTCACGTCGAAACTGTCGTCTCTCCGTAAAAGGAGCACCATGTCTCTCCCCCTCGCGCGTCGGATCGCCCGGGCCGCCCTGCTGGTCGGCGCGGCCGCGGCTCCTCTCATCGGTGCCGGTGCCGCGTCCGCCGCCGAGCTGCCGCAGGTCGGCGACCTGGGTGGGCTGACCAACGTGGACAAGGCCCCCGAGCTCACCGGCGCCGTGAACGGCGTGGCCAAGCAGACCGGTGCCGTGAAGAACGTGCAGGAGGCGCTGCCCGCGACGACCGAGACCGTCGGCGGCCTGGCCAAGAGCACCCAGCCGACCGTCAAGGGCGCCGCCACGCAGGCCGCCAAGACCGTCGGCGGCACCGCCCGGGAACTCGGGAAGACCGCCAAGGGCTCCGGGCTGCCGGGCGGCCTCCCCACCACCGGCCAACTGCCCCTCCAGGGGCTCCCCATCGGCGGCTGACCCCCCACAGCCGCACCGAAAGGGCCCGGGGAGCGGTGCTCCCCGGGCCCTTTGCGCCCTCGTGCCGCCGCTGCTCAGGAGGAGAGCCGGCGCACCGCCGCCGCCACCCGCTCGTCGGTGGCCGTGAAGGCGATCCGTACGTACCGCTCCCCCGCGGCGCCGTAGAAGTCGCCGGGCGCCACGAGGATGCCGTGCTTGGACAGGTCCGCGACGGTGTCCCAGCAGGACTCGTCGCGCGTCGCCCACAGGTACAGGCTCGCCTCGCTGTGCTCGATGCGGAAGCCCGCCGCCTCGAAGGCCTCCCGCAGCGCCGCCCGCCGGCGCGCGTAGCGCTCGCGCTGCCGGGCCACGTGGGCGTCGTCCCCGAGCGCGGCGATCGTGGCGGCCTGCACCGGGGCGGGCGTCATCATGCCGCCGTGCTTGCGGATCTGCAGCAGCTCGCCGAGCACGGCCGGGTCGCCCAGGAGGAAGGCGGAACGGTAGCCGGCGAGGTTGGAGCGCTTGGACAGCGAGTGGACGGCCACGATGCCCTCGTAGGAGCCACCGCAGACGTCCGGGTGCAGGACCGAGACCGGGTCGGCGTCCCAGCCCAGCTCCAGGTAGCACTCGTCGCTGAAGACCAGCACGCCGTGCTCGCGCGCCCAGGCGACGGCATGGGTCAGCTCGTCCTTGGACAGCACGCGACCGGTGGGGTTGGAGGGGCTGTTGAGCCACAGCAGCCGCAGCCCGGCCGGGTCGGGCTCGGTCGGCTCGTCGTAGACGACCGGCTCGGCTCCCGCCAGCCGCGCCCCGACCTCGTACGTCGGGTAGGCGAGCCGCGGGTACGCCACCTTGTCGCCCGCGCCGAGGCCCAGTTGGGTGGGCAGCCAGGCGACCAGTTCCTTGGAGCCGACCACCGGCAGCACGTGCGCGTCGGTCAGCCCGGTGGCGCCCAGCCGGCGGCCCGCCCAGCCGGTGATGGCGGCGCGCAGCTCGGGCGTCCCCCACACGGTCGGGTACCCGGGGCTGTCCGCGGCCCCGGCCAGGGCCCGCTGCACGAGGTGCGGGACCGGGTCGACCGGGGTGCCGACCGACAGGTCGACGATGCCGCCGGGATGGGCGGCGGCCGTGGCCTTGTACGGTTCGAGCCGGTCCCACGGGAAGACGGGGAGTCTGGACGAGACTGGCTGCGCCACGGTGGTGCTCACTTTCCGCTCCTCGCAGGCACGCGGCCTGCCACTGCCTGAAACACGGCGGTCCCGCACGGCGGTGTGCCGTGCGGGACCGCCCGCAACTGTCGGGTCACTCGCCCTGCGGCGGCAGGGCGGCGATGAAGGGGTGGTCGCGCTCGATCAGCCCGAGCTTGGAGGCACCACCGGGCGAGCCGAGCTCGTCGAAGAACTCGACGTTCGCCTTGTAGTAGTCCTTCCACTCCTCCGGGGTGTCGTCCTCGTAGAAGATGGCCTCCACCGGGCAGACCGGCTCACAGGCTCCGCAGTCGACGCATTCGTCCGGGTGGATGTACAAGGACCGCTGGCCCTCGTAGATGCAGTCGACGGGGCACTCCTCGATGCACGCCTTGTCCTTGACGTCGACACAAGGCTGCGCGATGACGTAGGTCACGCTGTCGTTCCTCCTCGATAGGGCTGTCTCGCGCGGGAGCGCGGCGTCGTCGATGCCCGCCCCTAGTATCTCCGTTCTTGGGCAGCAGACGAACAGGAGGGGCGGTCATGAGCATGGATTTCACCGCCGGAGGCCGGCTCGAGGTGCGCATAACCCCTTCTGACGTGGGCAAACGCGTTTCGGTCCGGAGGATCGCGGAGATCGTCGGCGGACGGCCGGTGTTCGCCGACGCCGTAGGGGTTCTCACATCCTGGGACGAAGGGGTGCTGGTGGTCACCCGCCGGGACGGGGAAGCCGTCCGTATCGCGGAATCGTCCCTGGTGGCGGGCAAGATCGTGCCCGACGCGCCGGTGCGCCGCGGTGCCCGCGCGCCCCGCGCGACCGCCCGCGAACTGCAGGAATCCGCCTCCCGCGGCTGGCCCGCGCAGGAGACCGCCCGGCTCGGCGCGTGGACGCTGCGGGCGGCCGGCGGCTTCACCCGGCGCGCCAACTCGGTGCTGCCGCTCGGCGATCCGGGCGTCCCGCTGACGGAGGCCGTCGCGCGCGTCGTCCGCTGGTACGGCGACCGGGGCCTGCCGGCGTACGTGCAGGTCACCACCGGCGACGAGGACTCCGACGAGACGCTGGCGGAGGCGCTGGGCGGCCTCGGCTGGACGGCGGAGGGCCACGCCTTGCTGCGCACGGCCGCCCTGGCGCCGATCGCGGACCTGCCGGGTGCCGAGGCCGTGCAGCTGTCCCGCGAGGCCGACGCGGCGTGGCTCGCCCGCTACCACCGCACGGGTGACCTGGGCGACGCGGCGCTGAAGGTGCTGCACGGCGGCCCCTCGGTGTGGTTCGCCACCGTGCCCGGGGAGGGCGACCCCGACGTCACCGGGCCCGCCGCGATCGGCCGCTGCGTCGTCGACGGCCGGTTCGCCTCCTTCGGCGCCGTCGAGGTGGCCCCGGACCACCGGCGTCGCGGACTGGCCCGGGCCGTGATGGCCGCGCTCGCCCGCAAGGCGCTGGACGAGGGCGCCTCCGGCGCGTACCTGCAGGTCGAGACGGACAACGAGGGGGCGCGCGCCCTCTACGACCGGATGGGCTTCACCACCCATCACGCCTACCACTACCGGCGCGGCCCGCTGTCCGCGGGAGGGTGAGAAGCCCGGCATGGACGACGCCATCAGGCAGCGCTTCAGCGAGGCCGCCCGCGAGCCGCGCCCCGACCTCGCGGAGCTGTGCCTGCTCATCGGGGCGGTGGCCGACCCCTCCCTCGACGAGGCGGGGACGGACGCGGCGCAGATGGAACTGGACCGGCTCGCCGGGCTCCTGCCGTACGGCCTGACCTCACCCGCCGACTGGGCCGATGCCGCCGCCGAACTGCTCGGCCGGCGCTGCGGGTTCGGCGGCTCCCCCGCCGACTACCAGCGGCTGGAGTCCTCGCTGCTGCACGAGGTGCTGAAGCGGCGGCGCGGGCTGCCGATCCTGCTGTCGGTGGTCTGGATGGAGGTCGTCCGGCGCGCGGGCGGCCCGGTGCACGGGGTCGCCCTCCCCGGGCACTTCGTGGTGGGCTTCGGCGACCCCGCGGGCGACTTCGTACCGGCCGACCCCTTCAACGGCGGCCGGCGGCTCGGCGAGGAGGACGTACGCCTGCTGGTGGCGGGCGCGACGGGGGCCGCCCCGTCCCCGGCGATGCTGGAACCGGCGGACCCGCTGGACATCGTGCTGCGCGTGCTCAACAACATCCGCGCGTGGGCCTCGGCGCGGCCGGAGCACCTGGCCGCGCAGCTGTGGGCGGTGGAGCTGGCGCTGCTGCTGCCCCACCATCCGGCGCGGTTGCGCTTCGAGCGTGCGCAGCTGCTGGTGCGCAAGGGGGACTTCGCGCGCGGCGCGGCCGAGATGGAGGCCTACGCGGACGTCCTCGCGGAGGCGGAGCCCTCCGCCGCGACGGCCATGCGCCGCCAGGCACGGGCCGCCCGCGCGCTCCTCAACTGACCCCCTGGGGGAGGTGAGGCGTGGTGCCGGTGCTGCTGCCGGTGCTTGGGCGCGGGCCCGTCTCGCGCCCTTCGGGCGCGAGACGGCGGGAGGGCCGAATCGCCTAGAGCCAGCCCCGTTCGAGGGCGATGCGAACCGCTTCGGCGCGGTTGCGGGCGGCGGTCTTCTGGATCGCGGTGGAGAGGTAGTTGCGCACGGTCCCCTCCGAGAGATGGAGGCGGCGGGCGATGTCCGCGTTGAGGGACCCGTCGGCCGCCGCGCGCAGGACGTCGCGCTCGCGCGGGGTGAGGGGGTCGGCCCCCTCGGACAGCGCGGCGGCCGCGAGCACCGGGTCGATCACCTTCTCCCCCCGCAGCACCCTGCGCACCGCCTCCGCGAGCTGCCCCGCGGGCGCGTCCTTGACCAGGAACGCGTCGGCGCCCGCCTCCATGGCCCGGCGCAGGTAGCCGGGCCGGCCGAACGTGGTGACGATCACGACGCGCACCCCGGGCAGTTCCGCCCGCACCGCGGCGGCCGCGTCGAGGCCGGTCATCGCGCCGGGCATCTCGATGTCGAGGAGGGCGACCTGCGCCCCGGCGTCGCGGGCCGCGGCGACGACGTCCTCGCCGCGGGCGACCTGGGCGACCACCTCGATGTCCCCCTCAAGCCCCAGCAGCGCGGCCAGGGCCTCGCGCACCATCGACTGGTCCTCCGCCAGCAGCACCCGGATCATGGCCGTGAGCGTAGTCGGCCGGGACGACTGCGCGGAGGGTGAAGCCGCCGTCCTCCTCGGTCTCCAGGCGGCCGCCGGCGAGCAGCAGGCGCTCCTCCAGGCCCGTCAGGCCGTTGCCGCGGCGCGTACCGCCGGGCCCGGGGCCGCGGCCGTCGTCGGCGACGGTGAGCCGCACCGTGCCGTCGTCCTCGGCGACGGTGACCACGCAGCGGGAGGCGCCGCTGTGCCGTACGACGTTGGTGACGGCCTCGCGCAGGGCCCAGGCGAGCGCGCCCTCGGCCTCCGGGGTCAGCGGGACGGTCACCGTCGCGGGCAGCTGGGCCCGGATGCCGGCGGCCTGCAGGACCCCGCGGGCCCCGGCGAGCTCGCCCGGGAGGGTGGGCCTGCGGTAGCCGCTGACGGCCTCGCGGACATCCACCAGGGCCTGCCGGCTGACCCGCTCGATGTCGGCTACCTGCGCGGCGGCGTCCTCGGGGCGGCCGGGCAGCATGCGTCCGGCCAGTTCGCTCTTGAGGGTGATCAGCGACAGCGAGTGGCCGAGCAGGTCGTGCAGGTCGCGGGCGAGCCGCAGCCGTTCCTCGGTGGCCGCGAGCTGGGCGACGGCCGCCCGGGCCTCGCGCAGCTCGCGGGTGGTCCGCACCAGCTGGCGCACGCCCGTCATGGCGTAGCCGCCGAGCAGGCACGGCACGAGCAGCGAGAGCACCGTGGCCCGGCTCGCCCCGGTGAGTCCGGCGACGGCCGCGAGCACCGCGGTGACCGCCGGGATCGCCCAGCGCGCCCGGCTGCCGGGCAGCACCGCCCCGCAGCCGACGGCGAGGTAGACGAACAGGACGAGGAAGGCGTCGCCGAGGGTGAACGTCATCAGCAGGGCCAGCGCGCCCAGCAGCAGGAGCTGCCCGTACACCCAGCGCGGCTGGTGCTCGGCGTTGGTCCGCAGGAAGACGATGCCCAGGTAGACGGCGACGTAGCCGGTGAGTCCGAGCCAGCCGAGCACGGTCGCGGTGAGGCCGTGCCCGCCCTCGGCGAGGTCGCTGACCGGGGCACCGAGGTAGAGCATCCACATGGCCACCCAGACCAGCTTGACGATGGCCTGGCGGCGGTTCTCCGGGGCCCTGCCGATCGCCGGGGCGTCCCGGGGCTCGGCGGCCTCCCGCTGCTGCGTCGTTCCGGCGGGCACGATCCTTCTCCTCCCGGGCCCCGTCAGGCCTTCGCGGTGTCCTTGCGGTACATCCAAGCGGCTGTCCCGGCGAACACCAGCCCGTAGACCACCAGCACGGCGACGTCCCCGGCGTCCGGGGCGCGGCCGGACTCGACGGCCTGGCCCAGCGCCGCGTACGGCCGGGACGGGAGCAGCTCCGCGATGTCGCGCAGCCAGCCGGGGAAGGAGTCGAAGGGCACCCACAGTCCGCCGAGCAGCGCGAGCCCGAAGTAGGCGATCATCGCGACGGGGCGCGCGGTCTCCGCCGAGGCGACATAGCCGATGGCCACGCCGAGCGCGGCGAAGACGAAGCTCCCCGCCCAGCTGGTGAGCAGCACCCCGGCCCACTGCCAGGCCTCCATCCGCACGCCCTTCACGGCGCCGCCGGCGAGCAGCACGAGCACGATCGAGGGCAGGCTGACCGTGGCGGCCGCGGCGACCTTGGCCAGGACGTAGCCGCGCCCGGGCAGCGCGGTGAGCCGCAGCTGACGCACCCAGCCCTTGTCGCGCTCCCGGGCGATCCGCTCCGAGTTGCCCATGAGTACGGCGGTCATGGCGCCGAAGGCGCACATCGCGACCATGTAGTACGGCACCATCGCGGCCTTCTGCCCGGCCGTGAGGATCATGAAGAGCAGCACCGGGTACAGCACCGAGAAGAACATGAACCTGCGGTTGCGCAGGACGCGCAGGATCTCCAGCCGGGCCAGCGTCCTCATCGCGCCGCCACCTCCTCCTCGGACGACTCCGTGATGGCCAGGAAGGCCTGCTCCAGGCCGAGCCCGGCGACCTCCAGGTGCCGGGGGTAGAGCCCGGCCGCGTAGACCGCGTGCACCGTCGCGTCGGCGTCCGTGGAGCGGATGCGCACCGTGCGCCCGGTGACCTCCACGTCCGTGACCCGCGGCAGGGCCCGCAGGGCGGACTCTTCCGGCGGGGTGTCCAGGTCGAAGACGATACGCCGGACCCCGGCCCGCGCCTTGATCTCGGCGGCGGTGCCGTCGGCCACCAGCCGGCCGCCCTGCAGGACGAGGACCCGGTCGGCGACGGCGTCCGCCTCCTCCAGGTAGTGGGTCGCGAAGAGCACCGTGCGCCCCTGCTTCACCTGACCGCGCATGGCCTCCCAGAAGGCCTGCCGGGCGGAGACGTCCATGCCGGTGGTCGGCTCGTCGAGGATCAGCAGGTCGCTCGCGCCCGCCGTGGCCAGGGCGAAGCGCACGCGCTGCTCCTGGCCGCCGGAGAGCTTGTCGACCTTGCGGTCCGCGATGGACTCCAGTCCGGCGGCCGCCATCACCGCGTCGACGGGGTGGGCGCGCGGGTGCAGGTCGCAGGCGAGCCGTACGAGCTCGCGCACGGTGACCTCCTCCATGAGGCCGCCGCTCTGCAGCACGGCACCGACCCGGCCCTCGGCGATCGCCCGGCGCGGGGTGGTGCCGAAGACCTCGACGGTGCCGGCGTCGGGGGTGCGCAGCCCCAGCAGCAGGTCCAGGGTGGTCGACTTGCCGGCGCCGTTGGGGCCCAGCAGGGCGACGGTCTCACCGGGGTGGAGGGTCAGGCTCAGGTCGTCGACGGCCCGGACCTGACCGAAGCTCTTGCTCACGTGCGTGAACACTGTTGCGGTCATGGCTGCAGCCTCGCCGACGGCGGGGGCGGGGCGGCAGTGCCGGGCGTCCTGTCCCGCGGATGACAGATGTCATGGGTGTGGCCCCGGTACGGGTACCGGGGCCACACCTTTCACGCTCGGACCGGGCGACCGCGGGTCAGGAGGTGCCCTCGATGGTCACGGCCTTCTTGGCGGCGTCGGTGGTCTGCAGCGCGGGCAGCATCGCGGAGGCGACGTCCTCCGGGGTGACGGCGGTCTTGCTGCCGTCGCCGCGTTCGACCAGCACCCCGTCGAAGGCGCCGCCGTACAGGCCCTGGAGCACCTTGCGGTCGATGTACGGGGTCAGCTTGCCGTCCTGGTCCGGCACCATCGTGAGGATCTGCGACAGCGACTTCTGCGGGCTGAACGGGATCTCCGCGGCGCCCGCACGGACCGTGACGAACCCGGACATGGCCGTCTTCCCGAAGCCGTTGACGGCCTTGTCGAGCTCCTCCTGGGTCACCTTGGGCTGCACGGTGGTGGCCTTCAGGCTCACCGCGCCGGGCTTGCCGGTGGCGACCTGCGTGGCGTAGGCGTTGATGACCGCGTCGATCGAGGCGCCCGCGTCCACGCCCTGGTGGGGCTTGCCGGGGACGGCGACGGCCTTGCCGTTCACGAACTTGACCATGCCCTCGGAGCCGGAGCCGCCGAGCCCCTGGGAGAGCTTCTCCAGCTGGGCGCGGAGCTTCTCGTTGTCCGTGGTCAGCACGGGGTCGGCCGCACGCGAGACGCCGAACAGCGAGCCGATGACGGTGACCGGGTTGTAGTCGCGGTGCGCCACGTTGCCGACGGTCGCGTCGGTGTCGAAGACGAGACCGGCGGCCGCGGGCTTCAGCGACGTGCGCTCGTCGCCGACGGTCACGGTGATCGGCGTGTTCTTGCGGGAGCCGAGCGCCTGGTCGAGGAGCGCGACGGCCTGGTCCTTGGACTTGCCGCCGATCCCGACGCCGTAGACGGTCGTGCCGGCCGGCACGTCCGAGTGGTCCATCAGCAGTCCGGCGCCGTAGGCGACGCCGAGCAGGCCGAGCACCCCGACGCCCACCAGTATGAGCTTGGAACGGCCCTTGGCCTGGGGCTTCGCCGCGCTCTGGCGGGCGGCGGGCGCGGCCGGCTCGTCCTGCTCGAAGCGGTACATCTCGCCGCCGGCCGGGGCCGGCCGGTTGGCGGACGGCCCCGCGGGGGGAACCGCCGGGATGCCGCTGACGACGGTGTCCCCGGACAGCCGCTCGGACGCGGGGGGCGGGAACTGCGCGGGGAACGGCGACCGGCCGGCCGCGGGGCCCGCCGGGGGCACCCGCATCTCACCGGTGACCGGACCCGCGGTGGGGCCGGACGGCGGCTGCTGCCCCGGGAAGGGCAGACCGGCTCCGGGACCGCCCGGACCCGCGCCGGGACCGCCGGGGAACGGGCGCGGCCCCGGAGCGGGGCGCCCGGGTCCGCCCGGTCCGGCGGGACCGCCGGGACCGCCCGGGACACCCGGAACACCCGGAACACCCGGGGCGCCGGGTGCGACCGGACCGCCGGGACCGGTCGGGCCACCCGGACCACCCGGTGCCACCGGACCGCCGGGGCCGGCCGGGCCGACCGCGCCGTCGTTCAGGTACGGGATGCCGCCGCGGCGGGACCCGCCGGGGGCGGCACCCGGTCCGGAGGCCGGACCGCGCTCCGCGGGGCCGGGCTGGGCCGGGATGTCACCGAACTGCATCGGCTGGGTGATCTCGGGGGCGGAGAACTCCTGGGTCGCCTCGGGGGCGGGCGCCGGGGCCGGCACGGGCGCCGACTTCCGCGGCGCGAACCAGTCGCTCGTCGGCTTCTCGCCCTTCGGCGCGGGAGCCGGCTCAGCGGCGGGCTCCGGCGCGGGTACCGGGGCGCCCTGAGGAACCCCGGTGCCGCCGCCGGCGGTCCAGCCCGCGGGCGGCGGGGCCGACTCGGCCGCGGGGGCGGCCGGTGCCGATCCGGCGGGCGCCTCGCCCTCCGCGCCGCCCTCGACGGGCGTACGGACGACGACCGGCGGGATCGGCCGGGACCCGGGGATGTTGATGCGCACCCGGGTCGTCAACGTGGTCTCGGTCTTGGTCTCCTCCGCTGCGGGAGCATCGGCGGGCTCCCCGTTCGCGGCACCCTCGCGCGGGCCCTCCTGCGGATGCAGCGACGGAAACGGTCGGGTTCCGTACGGCGGGGTACCCGACGGGTACGCGGCTCCGCCCCGGCCCTGGGGGCCGGGGGACGGACGATCAGTTTCACGACTCAAAGCAGGCTCTCCCGGTTCGCTTCGCCACCCGTCACGGCCTTTCCGCGGGCGGCCCGGCGGCGCGCACCACCATACTGGGCGCCGCGTCGGAGCCGCCTGCCCGCCGGATGGAGACCGCCCTGATCAAAGGGGTTTATGTGACGTCAACCGCCAAAACGGACGACGCTCGCTCCGTAACGGACGCAACGTGGCGCCTATCGTGCCTCAAGTGATCCACCGGCGGGAGGACGGGGTTGCACAAGCGTGGCCGACATCACGCCGGCCATCGCTCCGCCCAACAGGTAGACGTACGGGCTGATTCCGTTGGCGAACAGGAAATCACCCTCCGGGCGGGCGGAACTGAGCAGCATCACGGTGATCAGCCAGACCGCCGCGGGCACCACCGCGCCCAGCCGCGTGCCGGTCAGCCTGGCCCCGCCGTGGAAGAGCGCCGCGCTCCCGGCGAGCGCGAGCAGCAACCCGCCCGGGAACCAGGCGGCCTGGACCAGCGACCCCGCGACGGCGACCGGCACGCCCAGGACCGCGAGCACGGGGTAGGCCGCGCGCCTCATGCCCCGGTCCCCGCGAACAGGTCGTCCTCCAGGCTCCCGGCCGGCGCGGGAACGCCCTTGACCAGCCGGTAGAACTCGGCGCCGAACAGGGGCTGTCCCAGGGCGTTGGAGAGCGCGAAGAACGGGCCGTCCACGGCGATCTGGGTGACGTGGGCCTTCATCGCCGCGGCCTTCCGCTCGGCGTAACGGGCGTCCACGTCGATGGCGGCGGTCACCAGCTCGTCGTCCACCACCCCCGGGACGTCGGCGGCGGTCGCGATGCCCTCGAAGGGGATCTGCCGGCCGGCCGCGTGCAGCCGGTCGAAGCCCTCCTCGACGACGCGGCGCGGGACGCAGTTCCAGTAGACCTTGGCGACGGAGTGCGGGCCGCCGAGGTCGCGCCGGTAGGCCGGCTCCGCGGACAGCTCGGCGGCGCGCATGGCGACCCGGTGCGCCTTGATGTGGTCGGGATGGCCGTAGCCGCCGTCGGGGTCGTAGGCGACCAGGACCTGCGGACGGACCTCGCGGATCACCTCCACGAGGTACGCGGCCGCCAGGTCGAGGTCCGCCTGCCAGAAGCTGTCGGGCCGGTCGTTCTGGGGCACGCCCATCATCCCGGAGTCCCGGAAGCGGCCGGGGCCGCCCAGGAAACGGTGGTCCGTGACGCCGAGCTGGACCATGGCGTCGGCTAGTTCGCCGGCCCGGTGCGCGCCGAGGGTGTCGTCGCGATCGGGTGCCAGGTGCGCCAGCTCGGGCGGGATGACCTCGCCTTCTTCCCCGAGGGTGCACGTCACCAGGGTGACGTGCGCGCCCTCGGCGGCGTACTTGGCCATGGTGGCGCCGTTGTTGATCGACTCGTCGTCGGGATGCGCGTGGACGAGCAGCAGTCGCCGGGCGGGCAGTGCGGTCATGAGGAGAGCCTAGGGCAGGCCCCGGGGCTCCTCAGGGGTGAGCCACGGGCTCAGAACTTGAAGTCCCCGATCATGCCCGCGACGTTGCTCGTGAGGTCCCGGATCGTCGGCGCGATGGAGGAGCTCGCCAGATAGAACCCGAGCAGTACGCAGACGACCGCGTGCCCCGCCTTCAAACCGGCCTTCCTGACCAGCAGGAAGACGACGATCAGCAGCAGCAGCACCGCCGAAATCGAAAGTGCCACAGCGGCTCACCTCCAGGGCGTCGTGGTCCGACAGCAATTGCCAACCGGTTGTTACCCACTCTCGGCAGTGGATCATAACTTTGTGGTGCACCGCATAGCTCGTCGCACGGGAGCACGCGGGGGCGCATGGCCGGATCTCGCGGTTGGCGTGCGCGGGGCTCACCGGCGGGCGGGTGACACACTCCCCCCATGACGCAAGCGCTCTCGTTCCCGCGGCAGTACGCCCGCACGCAGCGGTTCTCGCTCGGCGCCCCGCGCGCCTTCACCGTGTCGCCGGACGGCGGCCGGGTCGTCTTCCTGCGCTCCCGTTCCGGCACCGACCGCTCGCACCTGCTGTGGGTGCTGGACCTGGAGTCCGGCGCCGAGCAGGTCGCGGCGGACCCCGCGGTGCTGCTGTCCGGCGCGGCGGAGGAGTTGTCGCCGGAGGAAAGGGCGCGCCGGGAGCGCAGCCGGGAGGGTTCGGCCGGAATCGTCGGCTACGCGACCGACGACGCGGTGGAGCTGGCCGCGTTCGCCTTGTCAGGGCGGCTGTTCACGGCGGAGCTGCGGGCGGGCACGGCCCGGGAGATCGCCGTGCCGGGCCCGGTGGTGGACCCGCGTCCGTCGCCGGACGGCCGCCGCGTGGCCTACGTTGCGGACGGCGCGCTGCGCGTGGTGGCCGCCGACGGCGGCGGGGACCGGGTGCTGGCCGGGCCGGAGGGCCCGGACGTCACCTACGGGCTGGCCGAGTTCATCGCCGCCGAGGAGATGTCCCGCAGCCGCGGCTACTGGTGGTCCCCGGACGGCGAGTCCGTACTGGTGGCCCGGGTGGACACCTCGCCGGTCGGCCGCTGGTGGATCGCCGACCCCGCGAACCCCGGGCAGGCACCGGCGGAGGTGGCCTACCCGGCGGCGGGCACGCCGAACGCCGAGGTCACGCTGGTGCTGCTGACGCTGGACGGCACGGCCACCCCGGTGGAGTGGGACCGCGAGCGCCATCCGTACCTGGCGCAGGTGCACTGGTCGGCGGGGGGTCCGCCGCTGCTGCTCGTCCAGACCCGTGACCAGCGCGAGCAGCTGTACCTGACGGTGGACACCGCCACCGGCGGCACCCGCGAGGTGCACCGGGACCAGGACGAAATCTGGCTTGATCTTTTCGCCGGGGTGCCCGCGTGGATGCCCGGTGAGCGCCTCGTGCGCATCTCCGACGAGAACGGCTCGCGGTCGCTGTTCGTCGGCGAACAGCCTTGGACAGGACCGGAGTTGCACGTACGTGCGATGCTCGGGACGGACGGCGAGGGGATCCTGCTGTCGGCCTCCGCGGGGCACGGCGCCAAGGACCCGGAGACCGGCGAGATCCATGTGTACCGCGCCGACGGGGGACCGGGCGGACCGGTCCGGCTGAGCGGCTCGCCGGGCGTGCACTCCGCGGTGCGTGCCGGGGGCGTCACGGTGCTCTCCTCCGCGTCCCTGGAGTCGCCGGCCACGGCCGTCCGGGTGCTGCGGGACGGGGAGCGGGTGGCCGAGATCGCCTCGCACGCCGAGACCCCGGTCCTCACCGCGCGCCCGCTGCTGGTCGCCGCCGGCGAGCGCGGCGTCCCGGCGGCGGTGCTGCTCCCCTCGGGGTACCGGGAGGGCGACGGACCGCTGCCCGTGCTGATGGACCCCTACGGCGGGCCCCACGGCCAGATGGTGATGAGCGCCCAGCGCGGCTACCTGCAGGCCCAGTGGCTGGCCGACCAGGGCTTCGCGGTGGTCGTCGCGGACGGCCGGGGCACCCCCGGGCACTCCCCCGCCCGGGAGAAGTCGATCGCCGGCGACTTCGCGGGCGTCACGCTCGACGACCAGGTCCACGCGCTGCACGCGCTGGCCGGCCACCACCCCCTGGACCTCACCCGGGTGGGCATCCGCGGCTGGTCCTACGGCGGCTACCTGGCGGCGCTCGCGGTGCTGCGCCGCCCGGATGTCTTCCACGCCGCGGTGGCGGGCGCGCCGGTCACCGACTGGCGGCTGTACGACACGCACTACACCGAGCGCTACCTCGGCCACCCCGGGGAGCGGCCGGCGGTGTACGCCGCCAACTCCCTGGTCACCGACGCCGGTCTGAGCGACCCGGCGGACGAGGTCCGGCCGCTCATGATCATCCACGGCCTCGCCGACGACAACGTGGTGGCCGCGCACACCCTGCGGCTGTCCTCCGCACTGCTGGCCGCCGGCCGGCCGCACGAGGTGCTGCCCCTGTCCGGGGTCACGCACATGACCCCGCAGGAGGAGGTCGCCGAGAACCTGCTCCTGCTCCAGGTCGCGTTCCTCAAGCGCTCCCTGGGCGTCACGCGGGGCCAGGCCGTGTCGTCAAAGTAGCTCCGGCCGCCCGGAGGGCGGGCCCCGCGGCTCCCCCAGCTTGCGCTGGGAGGTGCCCCCAGTGCGGTGCATCGC
>NZ_JBHYMQ010000079.1:0-776 GCF_042742985.1 Streptomyces sp. NPDC058864
CGCCCGGTTACATTCCGAACCCGGAAGCTAAGCCTTTCAGCGCCGATGGTACTGCAGGGGGGACCCTGTGGGAGAGTAGGACGCCGCCGAACAATCTTTATGGACCCTCGGTCCTGGCCAAAGCGCTGGGACCGGGGGTCCTTTTGTTTTTGGCGTGGTGCGCAGTTCGCGGACTGGTACGAGAGACTGGCACTACGGCAGTACGAACGACAGGAGTCACGTCGATGTCCAACTCGCCCGAGGAACGGCCGGATCGGCCTGAGCGGCGCACCCCGCGCCAGGGCGGCGACCGGGGTGGATACCGCAGCGGCGGCCCCCGGCGCGAAGGCGACCGAGCCGGCGGCGGTTACCGCCGGCCCGACGACCGCCCGCGGGGGCGGTACGAGGACCGGGGTCGCGATGACCGGCGTGATGACCGCGGTGGTTACCGCCGTGATGACAGGCCGCGTTCCGACCGTCCCGGTGGGGATCGTCCGCGCGATGACCGGCGGGATGACCGTGGTGGGTTCCGTCGCGATGACCGTCCGCGTTACGACCGGCCGCGCGATGACCGTCCCGGTGGGGATCGTCCGCGTGACGACCGGCGGGATGACCGTGGTGGGTTCCGTCGCGACGATCGCCCGCGTTACGATCGCCCCCGCGATGACCGCCCCCGCGATGACCGCCCCCGCGATGACCGTCCGCGCGATGACCGGCGGGATGACCGTGGTGGGTTCCGTCGCGATGACCGTCCGCGTTACGACCGGCCGCGCGATGACCGTCCCGGTGGGGAACGT
>NZ_JBHYMQ010000079.1:872-37517 GCF_042742985.1 Streptomyces sp. NPDC058864
TCGTCCGCGTGACGACCGGCGGGATGACCGTGGTGGGTTCCGTCGCGATGACCGTCCGCGTTACGACCGCCCGCGCGATGACCGTCCCGGTGGGGATCGTCCGCGTGACGACCGGCGGGATGACCGTGGTGGGTTCCGTCGCGACGACCGTCCGCGTTACGACCGCCCGCGCGATGACCGTCCGCGCGATGACCGGCGGGACGACCGCGGTGGGTTCCGTCGCGATGACCGTCCTCGTTACGACCGGCCGCGCGATGACCGTCCCGGTGGGGATCGTCCGCGTGACGACCGGCGGGACGACCGTGGTGGGTTCCGTCGCGACGATCGCCCGCGCTACGACCGCCCCCGCGATGACCGGCCGCGCGATGACCGGCGGGATGACCGGCCCCGTGGCCCGCGGCGGGACGACGATCGTGGCGGCTACCGTCGCGACGACCGGCGGGACGAGCGTCCGCGCGGCCCGCGTCGTGAGGACGAGCGGGGCCAGGGCGGCCGCCGGCCGTACGTGCAGGGGCGCGGGCGGTTCGAGAACACCCGGGGCCGTGACGAGCGCCGTGAGGAGCGGGAGCCCGTCAAGCGGCTGCCGATCCCGGACGACGTCACGGGTCAGGAGATCGACCCCAGCGTGCGTCAGGAGCTCATGAGCCTGCCGAAGACGCTCGCCGAGGACGTGGCGCGCAACCTCGTCATGGTCGCCCGGCTGCTGGACGAGGACCCGGACCTGGCCTACGGCTACTCCAGGGTCGCGCTGCGACTCGCGTCCCGTGTCGCCGCCGTGCGTGAGGCGGCGGGGTTCGCCTCGTACGCCACGGAGCGGTACGCCGAGGCGCTGGCCGAGTTCCGCGCCTGCCGCCGTATGACGGGCACGGTCGATCTGTGGCCGGTCATGGCGGACTGCGAGCGCGGCATGGGCCGGCCGGAGCGCGCGCTGGAGATGGCGGGTGCGCCGGAGGTGCACAAGCTGGACCGCGCGGGTCAGGTGGAGATGCGCCTGGTGGCCGCCGGTGCCCGGCGCGACATGGGCCAGAACGACGCCGCCGTCGTCACCCTGCAGAGCCCCGAGCTGGCGTCCAACGCCGTGCACCCGTGGACGGCGCGGCTGCGGTACGCGTACGCCGACGCGCTGCTCGCGGCGGGTCGTGAGGCCGATGCCCGCGAGTGGTTCGCCAAGTCGCTGGAGGCCGACCAGAACGGCAGCACGGACGCCTCCGACCGGCTGGCGCAGCTGGACGGCGTGGCCTTCGTGGACGCGCTGGACGAGGACGCCGACGAGGAGCCGGCGGCGAACGAGGCCGCCGTGGCGGATCGCGACGACGTCGCCGCCGTCGAGGAGGTCGAGGACGCCCCGGGCGCCGAGGCCTCCGACAGCGCGGACGACCAGGACGACGCGGACGACGAGCAGCAGGACGACGAGGGCCCCAAGGACCGCGTGGCCGGTGACGCCGGGGAGCCGGACGTCGACCTGACCGACGAGGCCGACCCGACGGCGTTCCTCGACGACCCGTTCAAGGAGCCCTCCGAGCGCAGCGAGCGCACCGAGGGCTGATCGCCGCGACGAAGGGCGGCATCCGCATGACGCGGATGCCGCCCTTCGTGTTGCGCGGGGTCAGGCGGAGGTGCCGTCGAGTTCCAGGCTGCGCAGCACCAGCCCGGTCGCCGGCTTCGGCCCGAACGAGGTCGACTTGCGCGGCATCGTCACGCCCTGCTTGGCGAGGTCGTGCACGACGCTCTCGCGCACCGGGTGGATGAGCACCGCCGTGCCGCCGAACTGCTCGGCACGTTCGACCGCGGCCTCCGTGTCGTGGATGTAGTGGATGTGCTCGGGGGCGTCGGGCACTTCCCAGATCCTGTCCAGGAGCAGGCTGTGCAGCACGGTCGCGTCCAGCTGCCGCCACTCGTCGGGCCGGTCCTGGGGGATGGCGCGGTCGAGGGCCCCGGGGTCCGGCCGGTCCAGGAGGTGGAAGCGGCCGTCGCCGGTGAGCAGGAACGCGTTGCCCTCGGCCGCCGCGGTCTCCAGGGCCGCCAGGGCCTCCGGGAGGGGGCCGGGCAGTTCCCGTACGCGGAAGGCGCCGCGGGCCGCCTCGACAGCCTGCGCGACGGGCAGTTGCGGGAGCACGCGGTGGATGGCGCGGACCCGCAGCGGGTAGCGGGCGGTGTCGACCAGCAGCACCAGGCCGTAGTCCCACGGGCTGGGGGCCTCGTGCTCGGCCTGCAGCAGCAGGTACGTGGCCCAGCGGTGGTGGCCGTCGGCGATGACGGCCTGGTGCCGGGACAGGTCGGCGTCGACCGCCGCGATCGCCCGCGGGTCCGTGATCGCCCACAGACGGTGGTGGATGCCGTCCTCGGTCGTCGTGGCCAGCAAGGGCGGCCCCGCGACGGTGCGTTCGACGACCTCGGCAGCCTCCCCGTCGTCGCCCCGGTACGCCAGCAGCAGCGGTTCGAGGTTCGCGGCCGTCGCGCGCATGAGGGCCGCGCGGTCGGCGACCGGGCCGGGCATGACGTCCTCGTGCGGCAGCACGATCCGCTCCTCGGGCGGGGTCAGCCGGAGGGCGCCGATGAGGCCGCGCTGCACCTGATCGCCCTCGCGCTGCTCGTACACGTAAAGGGCGGGCTTCGGGTCGAGGGCCAGGACGCCCTCCTCCTGCCACTGGAACAGCGCCCAGGCGGCCTTGCGGTGCCGGCCGTCCGGGGGCTCGGCGGTGGGCAGGATGAGCCGCACGACGTTGTGCGGGTCGGCTGTCTCCAGGTGCCGCTGTCCCTCGGGCCGGACGACGACGTCGTACGGTGGCGAGGTGACCGCGGCCAGGCTGCCGACCCGCTCGGGGACGTAGCGGAGCGCGCGGAACGGCGCCAGCCGCAGGCCCCGTACAGCGGGTCCGGAATTGTTCATCCGGGCATGCTACGCGGGTCATGTCCGCGAAGTGTGCCGAGTGATCGACGACATACGAGGAGCGACCGCCCGATGAACCACCGGACCGGCCCGGCCGGCAGTGAAAGGCCTCTTGACCAGGCGTACGACACGGCTCTGCTCGATCTCGACGGAGTGGTCTATGCGGGTGGTGACGCGATCGCGCACGCCGTCGAGTCGCTCGGCGCGGCGCGGGCGCACGGCATGCGACTGGCGTACGTCACCAACAACGCCGCCCGCACCCCGCGGGCCGTGGCGGAGCACCTGACGCGGCTCGGTGTGCCGGCCGAGGCCGGAGAGGTGATCACCTCCGCCCAGGCGGTGGCCCGGCTGATCGCGGATCAGGTCCCGGCGGGTGCACGGGTGCTCGCGATCGGCGGCGAGGGGCTCGTCGAGGCGCTGCGCGAACGCGGGCTCCAGCCGGTCGACTCGGCCGACGACGACCCCGCGGCGGTCGTGCAGGGCTACTCGCCCGCGGTGGGCTGGGAGCAGCTTGCCGAGGCGGCGTACGCGGTCAACCGCGGTGTGCCGTGGTTCGCGTCCAACACGGACCTGACCATCCCGACCGCGCGCGGCACTGCGCCGGGGAACGGCGCGCTCGTCGAGGTCGTCCGGATCGCGACCGGCGGCGACCCGCAGATCGCGGGCAAGCCGCTGCCGCCCATGCACCGCGAGACGGTCATCAGGACCGGCGCGCGGCGGCCGCTCGTGGTCGGCGACCGGCTCGACACCGACATCGAGGGCGCCCACGCGGGCGGCGTCGACTCGCTGCTGGTGTTCACTGGGGTCACCACCCCCGCGCTGCTGCTCGCGGCCCCTCCCGAGCACCGGCCCACCTACGTGGACGCCGACCTGCGTGGTCTGCTCACCCCGCAGCCCGAGGTCACGGACGCCGGCCGGGGCGCGTACCGCTGCGGGGGCTGGACCGCGTCGGTGGGCGACGGGGTGCTGCTGCACCGTGACGACGAGGGCGGAGGCGAACCCATGGACGGGCTGCGGGCGCTGTGCGCGGCCGCCTGGACATGGGCCGGGGACGGCACCTGCGACCTGGACGCGGGGAAGGCGCTGGACCGGCTGGGGCTCTAGGGCGACAGGCGCTCGGGGTTCCTCGGGGTTCCAGGGCTCCGGGGCTCTAGAGGAGCTTGCGCAGCCGCAGCAGGTCGCGGAAGCCCGCCTCCAGCTTGACCCTGCCGCTGCCCCACGCCTTCGCGAAGTGCAGCCTGCCGTCAACGAGCGCGACGAGGTCGTCACCGGCCATGGTGAGCCTTATCTCGGCGCGTTCGGCCGGCGGGCCCTGCACGGTGACCACGTCCTGGATGCGACCGTCCACCAGACGCCCCACGAAGGTGACGTCGAGATCGGTGATGCGGCAGCTCAGCGAGCGGTCGAGGGCGGCCGCGCTGCGCAGGTCCCCCTCGGTCCCGGCGAGGTTCTCGGACAGCCGCTCGAGCGCGCTGCGGCACTCCTCGATGGTCGCCATGGGCTGTGCGTCTCCCGTTCGGACGTCGGCTCGTGCTGGTCTTGATCGACCGTACCGCAGCGGACCGTCGGGGAGATGCGGTGCCATAGGCGGTAGCGTCGTGACCGACGAAGTCTGGGGAACTGGCGAAGGCGAGGAGTGAGGGCGTATGCGGGACGCGTTGCGGACCTGTCTGCAGATCGCGGGCGGCCTGACCGAGGCCACCCGGCGACGGGCGGTCGGAGCGGCGAAGGAACTGCTCGACCAGACCGGGATAGACGTCGACGCGGTCCAGCGGAGCATCGGCGAGCGCATCCCGCCCGAGGTGCAGACGCTCGCGGACGAGCTGATGGCGTCGGGACGGGCCAATCGCGACCTGCTCGTGGGGCTCATCCGCGAGGAGGTCGACAAGGCGATGAGCCGGGTCGGGCGGCTCGCGGACGAGGTCACCAAGGTCGGTGTCGTCCTGGAGGCCCTGGAGCGCCGCATCCGCAACCTGGAGGACGGCGACCGGGAGCCGGCCGATGCCGACCTGGCGGACGAGGAGCCGGACCCCGGTCTGTACGTGCCGCCGCAGCCGCCGGTGGAGCAGGTGCCGGTCGACGGGCGGGCGTCCGCGCCTGCGACTGCCCCCGCGCCCGCGCCCGCGAAGAAGCCCGCGCGGACGGGCACCTCCGGGGCCACGCCGGTGGCGCGCAAGAACGCCGCCCCCGCGCAGCCTCCCGCGACGCCTGTGGCCGCGGAGCCCGGCAAGGCCGCCGGCCCGGCCGCCGTTCCGGTGGCGCGCAAGAACGCCGCCCCGGCGAAGGCGCCCGCGGCGAAGAGGGCGGTGCCTGCGGCGAAGAAGACCGCCCCCGCCAAGAAGGCCGCCCCGGCGGAGAAGGCAGCCGCCTCCCGGACCGCGTCCGCGGCGAAGAAGGCCACCCCGGCGAAGAAGGCCACCCCGGCCGCCACGGCCAAGAGGACCGCGGCCACGTCCGGCACCGCTGGCGCTGCGCCCGCGAAGAAGACCGCCGCCAGGAAGGCCACCCCGGCCACCGCCTCCACCGCCCCCGCCAAGAAGACGGCGGCCGCCAAGAAGGCGACCCCGGCGAAGAAGGCTGCCCCCGCCAAGAAGACGGCGGCCCGCACGCAGGAGGCGAAGGGGCGTGGCTGAGAGCGGGCCCGAGACCGTGGCGGCCGCGCCCGGACCGGAAGCCGGGGCCGACGCCCCGGCCCCGGCGGGGGCGGTCGCCGACACGGCGCCGCGTCCGCTGGGGGTCGTGCTGGACGCGACGGGGAATACCGAGGTGGACGCCGTCCTTGTCCGCCTGCAGGATGCCGACCTGCTTCCCACCGAGGACCACGTCGAGGTGTACGAGGATGTACACCGTGGGCTGCGCGACACGCTCACGAGACTCGACGACGACAACAGGAGCTGAACCTCACGTGGCACGACGCCGACTCGACGCCGAGCTGGTGCGCCGGAACCTCGCCCGCTCACGGGAGCACGCCGGGCAGCTGATCGCCGCCGGCCGGGTGACCGTGGGCGGGACGACCGCGACGAAGTCCGCCACGCAGGTGGAGACCAGCGCCGCCGTCGTCGTGACGAAGGACGACTCGGACCCGGACTACGTCTCCCGCGGCGGGCACAAGCTGGCCGGGGCGCTGGCGGCGTTCGTGCCCCGGGGGCTGGTCGTGGAGGGGCGCCGCGCGCTGGACGCCGGGGCGTCCACGGGCGGCTTCACCGACGTCCTGCTGCGCAGCGGGGCGGCGCGGGTCGTCGCCGTCGACGTCGGCTACGGGCAGCTCGCGTGGTCGCTGCAGAGCGATGAACGCGTCACGGTCAAGGACCGTACAAACGTCCGCGAGTTGACGCTCGAGCAGATCGACAACGCGCCGGTCGACCTTGTCGTCGGTGACCTGTCCTTCATCCCGCTCGGGCTCGTCCTGCCCGCCCTCGTACGCTGCGCCGCGCCCGACGCGGACCTGGTCCTGATGGTCAAGCCGCAGTTCGAGGTGGGCAAGGAACGACTGGGCAGCGGCGGTGTGGTCCGCAGCCCTCAGCTGCGCGCCGAGGCCGTACGACAGGTCGCCGAGCAGGCGGCCGCACTGGGACTGGGGGTGCTGGGCGTGACCGCGAGCCCGTTGCCGGGACCGTCGGGGAATGTGGAGTACTTTCTGTGGCTGCGCGCCGGGGCGCCCGAACTGGACCCGGCGGATGTCGACCGCGCTGTGGCGGAGGGGCCGCGTTGAGCGAGACGCACGAGACGCACGAGGTGCACGGGACGTCCGGACGCACCGTCTTCCTGCTCGCCCACACCGGGCGGCCGGCGGCCATCCGCAGCGCCGAGCGGGTGGTCCAGGGACTGAAGCGCTGCAACATCGGCGTACGGGTGCTGGCGGAGGAGGCCGAGGACCTGACGCTGCCGGGGAACGGCGCGGTGCAGCGGGTGCAGGAGATCGGCCCGGAGACCGTCGCGGACTGCGAGCTGATCATCGTCCTGGGCGGTGACGGCACGCTGCTGCGCGGCGCGGAGTTCGCCCGCGCCTCCGGGGTGCCGATGCTCGGGGTCAACCTGGGCCGGGTCGGCTTCCTCGCGGAGGCCGAGCGCGACGACCTGGACAAGGTCGTCGACCGGGTGGTCACCCGCGACTACGAGGTCGAGGAGCGCATGACCATCGACGTCCTGGTGCGCAACGACGGCCAGGTCGTCCACACCGACTGGGCGCTGAACGAGGCCTCGGTGGAGAAGCAGGCGCGCGAGCGGCTGCTGGAGGTCGTCACGGAGGTGGACGGCCGTCCGGTCTCCCGCTTCGGCGGCGACGGGGTGGTGATGGCGACCCCGACCGGCTCGACCGCGTACGCCTTCTCGGCCGGCGGGCCGGTGGTCTGGCCCGAGGTCGAGGCCCTGCTGATGGTGCCGATCAGCGCCCACGCGCTCTTCGCGAAGCCGTTGGTGACCTCGCCGAGGTCGGTGCTGGCGGTGGAGGTGCAGCCGAAGACCCCGCACGGCGTGCTGTGGTGCGACGGGCGGCGCTCGGTGGACCTGCCGGCCGGGGCCCGCGTGGAGGTCCGGCGGGGCGCGGTGCCGGTCCGGCTGGCGCGGCTCCACCACGCGTCGTTCACCGATCGGCTGGTCGCGAAGTTCGCGCTGCCCGTGGCCGGCTGGCGGGGCGCGCCGCACTGAGTTTCCCCTCAGGGGTGAGGCCCGTCGCGCGGCGGCAGGCAAACCTCGTATGGTCGTATCCGTGTTGGAGGAAATGCGTATCCGGTCGCTGGGAGTCATCGAGGACGCCGTGGTCGAGCTGTCGCCCGGCTTCACCGCGGTGACCGGTGAGACCGGCGCGGGCAAGACCATGGTCGTCACGAGCCTCGGGCTGCTGCTGGGCGGCCGTGCCGATCCCGGCCTGGTCCGGATCGGGACGAAATCGGCGTCCGTCGAGGGACGGATCACCCTGGGTGCCGACGCGCCCGCCGCCGTGCGGGCCGAGGAGGCCGGCGCCGAGCTGGACGACGGCGCGCTGCTGATCAGCCGTACCGTCTCGGCGGAGGGCCGGTCCAGGGCCTTCGTCGGCGGGCGCTCGGTCCCCGTGGGCCTGCTGAGCGAGCTGGCGGACGAGCTGGTCGCCGTCCACGGCCAGACCGACCAGCAGGGACTGCTGCGGCCGGCCCGCCAACGGGAGGCGCTGGACCGGTACGCGGGCGACGCCGTCGCCGTGCCGCTGGCCAAGTACGCGGCCGCCTACCGGCGGGTGCGCGAGGTCGCGGGCGAGCTGGACGAGCTGACCACACGGGCCCGCGAGCGGGCCCAGGAGGCGGACCTGCTGCGCTTCGGCCTGGAGGAGGTCGCCGCGGCCGAGCCCTTGCCGGGCGAGGACGCCGACCTGGCCGCCGAGGCGGAGCGGCTGGGGCACGCCGAGGCGCTCGCGTCGGCGGCGGCCCTGGCGCACGCCGCGCTCGCGGGGAACCCCGAGGACCCGGAGGGCGTCGATGCGGGCATGCTCGTCGCCGGCGCCCAGCGCGCCCTGGACGCCGTCCGCTCCCACGACCCGGCGCTGGCCGCGCTCTCGGACCGGATCGGCGAGATCGGCATCCTCCTCGGCGACGTCGCCGGGGAGCTCGCCGGGTACGCCGACGACCTGGACGCCGATCCGCGGCGCCTGGCGGCCGTGGAGGAGCGGCGGGCCGTCCTGGCCCACCTCACCCGCAAGTACGGGGAGAGCATCGACGCCGTCCTGGCGTGGGCCGAGCAGGGCGCGGCCCGGCTGGGCGAGCTGGACGGCGACGACGAGCGGATCGAGGAGCTCACGTCGGAGCGCGACGCGCTGCGCGCCGAGCTCGGCGACCTCGCCCAGGCCCTCACCGACGCCCGCGCGGAGGCGGCGGAACGCTTCGCCGCGGCCGTCACGGCGGAACTCGCGCAGCTCGCCATGCCGCACGCCCGTGTCGGCGTCGCCCTCCGGCAGACGGAGGACGCGGAGGGCATCGAGGTCGGTGGCCGCCGGGTCGCCTTCGGCGCGACCGGCGCGGACGAGGTGGAGCTGCAGCTGGCGCCCCACCCCGGCGCCCCGCCCCGGCCCATCGCCAAGGGCGCCTCCGGCGGTGAGCTGTCCCGGGTGATGCTCGCCGTCGAGGTCGTCTTCGCCGGGTCGGACCCGGTGCCGACGTACCTGTTCGACGAGGTCGACGCGGGCGTCGGCGGCAAGGCCGCCGTCGAGGTCGGCCGGCGCCTGGCGCGTCTGGCGCGCACCGCGCAGGTCGTGGTCGTCACGCACCTGCCGCAGGTGGCGGCGTTCGCGGACCGGCAGCTGCTGGTCGAGAAGACCAACGACGGGTCCGTCACCCGCAGCGGGGTCCGCGTCCTCGAGGGCGAGGAACGCGTGCGCGAGCTCTCCCGGATGCTCGCCGGCCTGGAGGACTCGGAACTCGGCCGCGCCCACGCGGAGGAACTCCTGGCCGCAGCCCGCGAAGCGCGCTGACGCGCGCCGGGACCGGGTGCGCGGCGTGCCGCCCTGCCTTGACGCCCGGCGACGCGCCCGCCCCGGTCGTGGGCCGGGTGCCGCGCCGGTGCGGTCCGTCGCCGGGAGGGCCTCCGGCCTCCGACCGGGGCCCGTCCCGCCTGCGGGGCGCCGTCCGGCGGGTGCGGGGAGGGGTTTTCGTCGGTCGTGCTCAGAGCGTGTTCCGGCTGCCACCGTCACCGTGGTCCGGACGGCTGCGGGCGAGGTGGTCGTGGGAGGGCGCCGGCCGGTCCGCGGGAGGCTCCGCCCTCCTGAGGCGCGGTCGCGTGTCCGTGGACGTCACGTCCGGCGGTGGGTGGTCGACCACCGTGCCCGGGTGACGGGGGCCCGTCTCGCCTGCGGGATGCCGTTCGGCGGGTGCGGGGAGGGGTTTTCGTCGGTCGTGCTCGGAGCGTGCCTCGGGGGCACCGTCGGCGCGGTCCTTGTCGATGCCGCCGTCCCGGCGCGCGGCCGTGCGCCCGCGCGCGCCACGCCTGATGGCGAGTACCCCGGCTTACGGGTGCGGGGTCGGCGCGATGGGGGAGCGGGGGGCACTCGTAAGGGTGGTCCCGCGTACGTGTGGCCGGGTGGGGGTGGGGCATCGCTCCCTGGATGGCCCATCGGCCTGGCATCCTTGAGGGAGCAACCCCGCCACCCACCCTCCGCACGATGCCGAGTCAGGAGCCCGACGCCGCGTGAGCAGTTCACCGAGCCCCTTGCACGGGCAGCTGCACGCCGTCCATGTGCTGGGCGAGACGGCGCGGGCCCATGTCGCCTCCGTGGCGGGCGGGTTGGTGGCGCGCGGCGTCCAGGTGACGGTCTGCGGGCCGGGCGAGGCCGAGGAGCGGTACGGATTCGGTGCGGCGGGGGCGCGGTTCGCTCCGGTCGAGATCACGCGGCGCTCGCAACCGAGGGCGGACGCCGCCGTGGTGACGGCGCTGCGGGCGGCCTGCGCCGGGGCGGACGTGGTGCACGCGCACGGGCTGCGGGCCGGGCTGCTGGCGATGATGGCGCTGAGCGGGCGCCGTACGCCGCTGGTGGTGACCTGGCACGGCGCGGTGCTGGCCGAGGGGGCGCGGGGCCGGGTGCTGCGGCTGCTGGAGCGCCGGGTGGCGCGGGCGGCGGCGGTCGTGCTGGGCGCGTCGTCGGACCTGGTGGACCGGGCCCGTTCGGCAGGGGCCCGGGACGCCCGGCTCGGGCCGATCGGGGTGCCGGCCCCGCAGCGGGTCGCGCCGTCCGCGGAGGCGGTGGCGGAGGCCGAGCGGCGCCGGCAGAAGTCCCGGGACGAATTCGCCGTGGGGGAGCGGCCGTTGCTGCTCGCGGTGGGCCGTCTGGAGCCGCGCAAGGGCTACGACGTGCTGCTGGACGCGGCCCACGGCTGGGCGGGGCTGGATCCGGCGCCGTTGCTGGTCGTCGCGGGCGAGGGCTCGCTGCGTACGGGGCTGCAGGAGCGGATCGACGCGGAGGAGCTGCCGGTGCGGCTGCTCGGCCGCCGTGACGACGTGCCCGAACTCCTGGCCGCCGCCGACGTGGTGGTGCTGCCGTCGCGCTGGGAGGCGCGCTCGCTGATCGCGCAGGAGGCGCTGCACGCGGGGGCGCCGCTGGTGGCGACCTCCGTCGGCGGTACCGCCGAACTCGTCGGCGAGGCGGCGGTGCTGGTGCCGTACGGCAGTCCGAAGGCGCTCGCCGACACCGTGACCCGTCTGCTGGGGGACCCGGCGCGGCGCGCGATGCTGGCCGCGGCCGGTCCCGCGCAGGCCGCCACTTGGCCGACCGAGGATGACACGGTCGCCCAAGTGCTCAGCATCTACGACGAGTTGACCTCTTGGTGAGGGCCGCCGGGGGCGGCGGCCCCGTGGTCAGCCGCCGTACGCGCCGCTCGCGGTGAGCCGCAGCGCCGTGTCGATCAGCGGCACGTGGCTGAACGCCTGCGGGAAGTTGCCGACCTGCCGCTGCAGCCGCGGGTCCCACTCCTCCGCCAGCAGGCCGAGGTCGTTGCGGAGCGCCAGCAGCTTCTCGAAGAGCCTGCGGGCCTCGTCGACCCGGCCGATCATGGCGAGGTCGTCGGCGAGCCAGAACGAGCAGGCGAGGAAGGCGCCCTCGTCGCCGGGGAGGCCGTCCAGGTTCTCGCCGCCGGGCGGGGCGTCGGTCGGGTAGCGCAGCACGAAGCCGTCCTCGGTGGACAGCTCCCGCTGGATCGCCTCGATGGTGCCGATCACGCGCTTGTCGTCCGGCGGCAGGAAGCCCACCTGGGGGATGAGCAGCAGCGAGGCGTCCAGTTCGCGCGAGCCGTAGGACTGCGTGAAGGTGTTGCGTTCCTTGTCGTAGCCCTTCTCGCACACGTCGCGGTGGATCTCGTCGCGCAGCTCGCGCCAGCGCTCCAGCGGGCCGTCGACCTCGCCGGACTCGATGAGCTTGACGGTGCGGTCGACGGCGACCCAGGCCATGACCTTGGAGTGGACGAAGTGCCGGCGCGGGCCGCGGACCTCCCAGATGCCCTCGTCCGGCTCGTCCCAGTGGTCCTCCAGGTACTGGATGAGCCGGATCTGCAGGAGCGAGGCGTAGTCGTTGCGGGCCAGGCCGGTCATGTGCGCCAGGTGCAGGGCCTCGGTGACCTCGCCGTAGACGTCGAGCTGCAGCTGGTGGGCCGCGCCGTTGCCGACCCGGACCGGGATCGAACCCTCGTAGCCGGGCAGCCAGTCCAGCTCGGTCTCGCCGAGCTCGCGCTCGCCGGCGATGCCGTACATGATCTGCAGGTTCTCGGGGTCGCCGGCGACCGCGCGCAGCAGCCACTCGCGCCAGGCGCGGGCCTCGTCGCGGTAGCCGGTGCGCAGCAGGGAGGACAGGGTGATCGCCGCGTCCCGCAGCCAGGTGAAGCGGTAGTCCCAGTTGCGGACGCCGCCGATGTCCTCGGGCAGGGACGTGGTGGGAGCGGCGACGATGCCGCCGGTCGGCCCGTACGTCAGGGCCTTGAGCGTGATCAGGGAGCGGACCACGGCGTCGCGGTAGGGGCCGTGGTACGTGCACTGGGCGACCCACTCGCGCCAGAAGTCCTCGGTGGCCTCCAAGGACGCCTCGGGCTCGGCGAGCGGGGGCGGCTCCTTGTGCGAGGGCTGCCAGCTGATGGTGAAGGCGATGCGGTCGCCGGGCGACACCGTGAAGTCCGCGTAGGTGGTGAGGTCCTTGCCGTACGTCTCGACATCGGTGTCGTGCCAGACGGAGTCGGGACCGGCGACGGCGACGGTGCGCTCGCCCACCTTGTGCACCCAGGGCACGACCCAGCCGTAGCTGAAGCGCATGCGCAGCGCGGACCGCATCGGCACGCGTCCGCTGACACCCTCGACGATCCGGATCAGCTGCGGGGCGCCGTCACGCGGCGGCATGAAATCGATCACACGGACCGTGCCGCGGGGGGTGTCCCACTCGGACTCCAGCACCAGGGAGTCGCCCCGGTAGCGGCGCCGGGTGGCGGCCGGGGACGGGGTGCCGTCGGCGTGCGCGGGGCCGAGCCGCCAATAGCCGTGCTCCTCCGTGCCGAGCAGGCCCGCGAAGATCGCGGGGGAGTCGAAGCGGGGCAGGCACAGCCAGTCGACCGTGCCGTCCCGGCACACCAGGGCGGCGGTCTGCATATCGCCGATGAGTGCGTAATCCTCGATACGCCCGGCCACGTAGGTCTCCCAGTCGAACGACGGCGGCGCCCCTTGGGACTGGGGCGGTGATTGCGGTCTGTGGATCTGTCGACGAGCTCTTTCCCGGGAGCGGGCGGGGTAGTGCCGTGCCGGTTCACTCGCATCGAATCGATGTGTCCGAGCAGGATACGACGTCAACGCGGGCTGTGCGGAAGCGACGACCACCCCCGCTGGGCCGGTCGGGTGCATTTTGTCGTACCGGACTCCCGGTGAGCGCGTTTTTCGTCAGAGAGCCGCCCGCACCGTCTGGTGCGCGTCACTGATACCCTGGTAGCCCGTGGGCCGGTGGGCTGAACCACTGAACCGCCGCGACGACACCCCTCTTCACCACCATGGTGCCGTCCCGACCACCACCTCGCGACCACGGGAGCCCCCTGTTGGCACTGCCGCCCAAATCCACGACGACCAAGCACCTCTTCGTCACGGGGGGTGTCGCCTCCTCGCTCGGCAAGGGCCTGACCGCCTCGAGCCTCGGCGCCCTGCTGAAGGCCCGGGGTCTGCGCGTCACCATGCAGAAGCTCGACCCGTACCTCAATGTGGACCCGGGCACGATGAACCCCTTCCAGCACGGTGAGGTGTTCGTCACGGACGACGGGGCCGAGACCGACCTGGACATCGGTCACTACGAGCGCTTCCTGGACGTGAACCTCGCCGGCTCGGCCAACGTCACCACCGGTCAGGTCTACTCCTCGGTGATCGCCAAGGAGCGGCGCGGCGAGTACCTCGGGGACACCGTGCAGGTCATCCCGCACATCACCAACGAGATCAAGTCCCGTATCCGGCGCATGGCGACCGAGGACGTGGACGTGGTGATCACGGAGGTCGGCGGCACCGTCGGCGACATCGAGTCGCTGCCCTTCCTGGAGTCCGTGCGGCAGGTCCGGCACGAGGTCGGCCGGGACAACGTCTTCGTGGTGCACATCTCACTGCTCCCGTACATCGGCCCCTCCGGCGAGCTGAAGACCAAGCCGACCCAGCACTCGGTCGCCGCGCTGCGCAGCATCGGCATCCAGCCCGACGCGATCGTGCTCCGCGCCGACCGTGACGTGCCGACCTCCATCAAGCGCAAGATCTCGCTGATGTGCGACGTCGACGAGGAGGCCGTGGTCGCCGCGATCGACGCCCCGTCGATCTACGACATCCCCAAGGTCCTGCACACCGAGGGCCTGGACGCGTACGTCGTCCGCAAGCTGAACCTGCCCTTCCGCGACGTCGACTGGGCGCAGTGGGACGACCTGCTCAAGCGGGTCCACGAGCCCGAGCACGAGGTGAAGGTCGCGCTCGTCGGCAAGTACATCGACCTGCCCGACGCCTACCTGTCGGTGACCGAGGCGCTGCGCGCCGGCGGCTTCGCCAACAACGCCAAGGTCAACATCAAGTGGGTGACCTCGGACGAGTGCAAGACCCCGGCAGGAGCGGCCCGCCAGCTCGGCGACGTGGACGCGGTCTGCGTGCCCGGCGGCTTCGGCGACCGCGGTGTGGAGGGCAAGGTCTCGGCGATCACCTACGCCCGGGAGAACCGCATCCCGCTGCTGGGCCTGTGCCTGGGCCTGCAGTGCGTGGTCATCGAGGCGGCCCGCAGCCTGGCCGGCATCCCGGACGCCAACTCCACCGAGTTCGACCCGGCGACCGCACACCCGGTGATCTCCACCATGGCCGAGCAGCTCGACATCGTCGCCGGCCAGGGCGACCTCGGCGGCACCATGCGGCTGGGCCTGTACCCGGCGAAGCTCGCCGAGGGCTCCATCGTCCGCGAGGTCTACGGCGGCGAGCCCTACGTCGAGGAGCGGCACCGCCACCGCTACGAGGTGAACAACGCCTACCGCGGCGAGCTGGAGAAGAAGGCCGGCCTGCAGTTCTCCGGCACCTCCCCGGACAACACCCTGGTCGAGTACGTCGAGTACCCCCGCGAGGTGCACCCCTACCTGGTGGCCACCCAGGCGCACCCCGAGCTCAAGTCCCGCCCGACCCGTCCGCACCCCCTGTTCGCGGGTCTGGTCGCGGCCGCCGTCGAGCGCCTCAAGGGTTGATCGGTACGGTTGCGGGGGCGGGCCGGGGAACGGCCCGCCCCCGCACCGCGTACGGAGGGCACCATGCTGAAGGACACTCCCGAGGAGTGGCGGGTCACCGCCACCGCCACCCCCTTCACCGGGAAGAAGACCGGCGTCCGCACCGATGACGTCGTCATGCCCGACGGCAGCGTGGCCCGGCGCGACTACCAGGTCCACCCGGGCTCGGTGGCCGTGCTCGCCCTCGACGACCGGGACCGGGTCCTGGTCCTCAAGCAGTACCGCCACCCCGTGCGGATGAAGCTGTGGGAGATCCCCGCCGGGCTGCTCGACGTCCCCGGCGAGAACCCGCTGCACGCCGCCCAGCGCGAGCTGTACGAGGAGGCGCACGTCAAGGCCGAGGACTGGCGGGTGCTCACGGACGTGTACACCACGCCCGGCGGCTGCGACGAGGCCGTGCGGATCTTCCTGGCCCGGGGCCTGTCCGAGGTGGAGGGCGAGCGCTTCGAGGTGTCGGAGGAAGAGGCCGACATGGAGTTCGCCCGGGTCCCGGTGGACGAGCTGGTCCGCGGTGTCCTCGCGGGGGAGCTGCACAACAACTGCCTCGTGGTCGGTGTGCTGTCGCTGCAGGCCGCCCGGGCCGGGGACGGCCTGGAGTCGCTGCGCCCGGCCGAGGCCGAGTGGCCCGCGCGACCGTTCTCCGCGTGACCCGTTCGGTCTGACCATCCGATCGTCCGAGAGGGTGATCATTGGCGGGATCCGCCGCGTCGCGTACGGGGGTTGGACCCTCGCCGTGAACTAGGCTCTTGCCGTTCGTAGGAGAACGGGAGTGGGCCCGTGGCGGATCACGTGCTGGACGCCGACGCATCGGCGGCGGCCTCTGACGACGGCCCGTGGGAGTCGGCGTCACAGACCCCGGCACACGGCACGTTGCCCCCCGGCCTGCCGGGATTCGTCGGCCGTCGCCGCGAGCTCGAGGAACTGCGCGCCGACATCGACCGGCCGGGCCTGGCCGCCCTGCGCGGCCAGACGCCCGACGGCAGCCGGGTGCTCCTCGTGGCCGGCCGGCCGGGCTCGGGCCGCACGGCGCTGGCCGTGCGGCTCGCCCACGAGGTGGCCGACCGCTATCCCGGCGGCCGGTTCTACGTACGGCTCAGCGAGAACGACGGCCGTCCCGTGCCGTCCGAGCAGTCCGCCCGTGCCCTGCTGCGGGCGATGGACGTCGAGACCGAGCCGGCCGCGGAGCGCGAGGAACTGCTCGCCGAGCTGCGCACCGCCCTCAACGGACGCAAGGCCGTCCTGGTGCTGGACGACGTCGTCGACTCCCGGCAGCTGCTGGACCTGATGCCCAGGGGCTCGGGGAACCTGCTGGTCGCCACGGCCGAGGGGCCGCTGCCCGGCGTCCACGACGTACGCCCGTGCACCCTGGGCGGGCTCGATCCGGCCGCGTGCGTCGACCTGCTGGTCGAGGCGGTCGGGCGGGTGCGGATCACCAACGACCCCCGGGCCGCGGAGGGCCTGGCCCAGGAGTGCGGCGGCCATCCCGCGGCGCTGCGGCTCGTCGCCGCATGGCTCGCCGCCCAGCCGCGCACCTCCGTCGCCGAGGCCAGCCGCAGGCTGCACGCCGCCGACGAGGCGGCGGCGGGAGCGGCCGCCCCCGCCGCGTCCGAAGGCGTCCGGGCCATTCGCGGCAACGGCACGCTCCGCGCCGACGTCGGGCACCGCACGGGCAGCGGCCCGCTGCCCGAGGCGTTGAGCGGTCTGGCCGGCGCGGACGGGCAGGCACGTGTGCTGCGCCGCGCGGGCGCCTCCGCCGACCCGGCCGCGAAGGCGCCCGGCGGCGCGCGGGACGCCGGCGGCTCCGGGGAGACGAAGGAGAAGGGCAGCACCAGCCCGCCGCTCACGCCGCGCGCCACGCCCGCGCCGGAACTGCTGCGCGCCTTCCGCTTCGTGTACGGGGCGCTCTCGCCCGCCGTGGCCCGCATGCTGCGGCTGCTCGCGCTCGCCCCCTCGGGCCTGACCGACGCGCAGACCGCCTCCGCGCTGGGCGGCTGCTCGGTCGAGGCCGCGCAGGCCACCCTGGCCGACCTGGCCGCCTGCGGGCTGCTGCACCCCGAGCCGGCGGCCGGCGACCTCCCGGCGCAGTACCGCGTGCCGGGCTGGCTCACCCCGCCGCTGCGGGCGCTGCTGGAGAGCACGGAGAAGGCGTCCGAGGTGCAGCTCGCCCGCGCCCGGATGCTGGAGCGCACGGTACGGCTGCTGCACGCGTGCCGGATGTGCCTGGAGGGCGAGACGGAGCCGGACGGGCTGCCCAAGTCGCTGCGCTTCCCCAGCCGTCCGGTCGCGGCCGGGTGGCTGCGGATGCGGCTGCCGGTCCTGCTGGCCGCCGCGCGGATGGCGGTCGCGGACGGCGAACTGGACACGCTGGCCCGCCGCCTCATGGCGGCGCTGGTGCGGGCCCTGGCCGCGGACCCCGACGGCGGCGCGACCGCGCCGGAGCGTTACCGGCTCCACCACCTTGTGCTGGACGTCGCCGAGCGGCGCGGACTGCACCGCGAGAAGGCGGCGGCCCTGCTGAACATCGGCGACCTGGACGTGGAGGCGGTCCGCCCGCTGGACGCCCTCGACCGCTACCGGGCCGCGCTGGTCGCGTCCCGGGAGGCGTACGACGGGGACGCCGAGGGCCGCGCGCTGGAGGCCATCGCCGGGACCTACCTGGAACTGGACGATCCGCAGCGCGCCTCCGACTGGTACGGCAGGGCGCTGGCCCTGCGGCAGGCCCGCGGCGAGACCGTCCACCAGGCGCGGCTGCACTCCCGGCTCGGTGCCCTGTTCACCTACGCCGGCCACTACGGCAACGCGCTGCGCGAGTGGCGTGCCGCGGCCGCCGCGCACCGGCGGCTGAAGGACCTGCCGGCGCAGGCCCGTGCTCTCAGCGAGGTGGCCCGGGTCCAGGAGTACGCGGGGCATCCGGAGGACGCGCTGCGGACCTGCCGCGACGCCCTGTACTGGGCGCGGCAGGCCAAGGAGCGGCGGCTGGAGGGCGCGGTGCTGCTGCGCATGGCCGACACCTTGGACCGGCTGGGGGATTCCGCGGGTGCCCGGTTGCAGCGGGCCGCGGCGCGCCGGCTGCTGCCCGCCGAGGAGATTCCGCAGCCCGGTCAGGACTGAGGGCCCCGGTTTCCGGGGCCGCGGGCCCACTTGGGGCCCTCGGATCACGCCGTAAGCGAGCTGTACCTACGAAACTGCCAATGCCTTCGCTGAAAGTAGTCACTTTGTAAGGCTGGACAGCGACTCTTCCTTCACTACACTTGGTCACACCGCAGCACATCGCGGTCAGGTCCGACGTACCCCCTCATGGGGTGACATGTCCGTAGACCTGCCAAAACCCTCCACTCCCGTGAACAGGACCGTGATCGACGTGAAGGTCGGCATCCCCCGCGAAGTCAAGAACAACGAGTTCCGCGTGGCCATCACCCCCGCCGGCGTGCACGAGCTCGTCCGAGGCGGCCACGAGGTGTTCGTGGAGCAGGACGCCGGCGTCGGCTCGTCGATCCCTAACGAGGAGTACGTCTCCGCGGGCGCGACCATCCTCGCGACCGCCGACGAGGTGTGGGCCGTCGCCGACCTGGTGCTGAAGGTCAAGGAGCCCATCGCGGAGGAGTACCACCGGCTCCGCAAGGACCAGACCCTCTTCACCTACCTGCACCTGGCCGCGTCCCGCGAGTGCACCGACGCGCTGCTGGAGTCCGGCACCACCGCGATCGCGTACGAGACCGTCGAACTCGCCAACCGCCAGCTGCCGCTGCTCGCCCCGATGTCCGAGGTGGCCGGCCGGCTCGCCCCGCAGGTCGGCGCGTACCACCTGATGCGCTCGGCCGGCGGCCGCGGCGTGCTCCCCGGCGGCGTCCCGGGCGTGGCCCCGGCCAAGGCCGTCGTCATCGGCGGCGGCGTCTCCGGCTGGAACGCCGCGCAGATCGCCGTCGGCATGGGCTTCCACGTCACCCTGCTCGACCGGGACATCAACAAGCTGCGCGAGGCCGACAAGATCTTCGGCACCAAGGTGCAGACCATCGTCTCCAACGCCTTCGAGCTGGAGAAGGCGGTCCTCGACGCCGACCTCGTCATCGGCGCGGTCCTGATCCCGGGTGCCAAGGCCCCCAAGCTCGTCACCAACGAGCTGGTCTCGCGCATGAAGCCGGGCTCGGTGCTCGTCGACATCGCCATCGACCAGGGCGGCTGCTTCGAGGACTCCCGTCCCACCACGCACGCCGAGCCGACCTTCACCGTGCACAACTCGGTCTTCTACTGCGTCGCCAACATGCCTGGCGCGGTGCCGAACACCTCGACCTACGCGCTCACCAACGCGACGCTGCCCTACATCGTCGAGCTGGCCAACCGCGGCTGGCGCGAGGCGCTGCGCCGGGACGCCGCGCTCGCCAAGGGCCTCAACACCCACGAGGGCCAGGTCGTCTACGGCCCGGTCGCCGAGGCGCACGGCCTGGACACGGTGGACCTCGCCGCCGTCCTCGGCTGACGGCCACCTCGTCGATTGATCGATTTTTCGCGTCGGCGTCAACTTGTCGCCAATGCGGTACGCACGGCCGGGTCTTGAGTCCCAAGACCCGGCCGTTCGCGTGGAACCATACTGTTTTGCCGATTCGTACCCCCGTGAAACATCCCCGGCGTCGTCGTTACACCCTTGACAGCGAGACGTTCGGTTGCCGACACATCGTGCCGTGTCCGGTGGATTGTGTTGCTGTGAACCACCGACACGCCATAGAGTCGCCAACCGTCGGCATGCTGCAACGCTGACCTATTGAGAAGTTTCCTGGTCACCAAGGAGGTAAGACGACTTGTGAATGAGTCGACATTTGCTCCCGGGGGTGGTCAGCCAGGAATGACCGTGCAGACCGAGGGCTCCGCACGGCTCGGACCGGTGGCCTCCGTGGCCGTCCGGACGTTCGAGGCGCGCAGGGCCGGTACAGACAACGAGACGCGTTACGCGAACCCCATGGCCCAATACGAAGAAGAGCTGCAGGACGGTCAGTTCTACGACCCCGACGCGGAGTACGAACCCGACCCCGAGTACGCGGCCACCCTCGCGCCCGACGCGGCACGCCAGCGCCGCGAGCGCGTCGGCCCCACCGGTCGCCCGTTGCCGTACTTCCCGATCCCGGGCCCGCTGACGGACCACGGTCCGGCGAAGATCATCGCCATGTGCAACCAGAAGGGCGGCGTCGGCAAGACGACCTCGACCATCAACCTGGGTGCCGCGCTCGCCGAATACGGCCGCCGCGTCCTCCTGGTCGACTTCGACCCGCAGGGCGCGCTCTCCGTCGGCCTCGGCGTCAACCCGATGGAACTGGACGTCACGGTCTACAACCTGCTGATGGAACGCGGGCTCTCGGCCGACGAGGTGCTGCTGAAGACGGCGGTGCCCGGCATGGACCTGCTGCCCAGCAACATCGACCTGTCGGCCGCGGAAGTCCAGTTGGTCAGCGAGGTGGCCCGCGAGTCCTCGCTGCAGCGGGCGTTGAAGCCGCTGCTGCCCGACTACGACTACGTCATCATCGACTGCCAGCCGTCGCTCGGCCTGCTGACCGTCAACGCGCTGACCGCGGCCCACCAGGTGATAGTGCCGCTGGAGTGCGAGTTCTTCGCGCTGCGCGGTGTCGCGCTGCTCACCGAGACCATCGAGAAGGTCAAGGAACGGCTCAACCCCGAGCTGGAGTTGGACGGCATCCTCGCCACGATGTACGACTCGCGGACCGTGCACAGCCGCGAAGTGCTGGCGCGTGTCGTCGAGGCGTTCGACGACCACGTCTTCCACACCGTCATCGGACGGACCGTCCGCTTCCCGGAGACCACGGTCGCCGGTGAGCCGATCACCACCTACGCCTCCAACTCGGTGGGTGCCGCCGCCTATCGCCAGCTCGCCAGGGAGGTGCTCGCCCGGTGTCACGCCGAGTGAGTCTCCCGGGGGCCGACGAACTGTTCCGCACGACAGGAGGACGGGGACTCCAGTCCCCGACGCCACGGCAGCACGCCAACGGCGAGACTCCCGGCGCGGGCCCGGGCGGCGGCCCCGGCACGGACTCCGGCGCCTCCGGCGAACGCCCGCTGCGGCCCGTGCCGGCCCCCGCCGGGGAACCGGCGCCCGAGGAGGCGCCCGTCAGCGAGTCCGCGACGCCCTCCGAGGCCGCCGAGCACGGCGGCCGGGACACCGCCGTCCCCGGCGCCCCGCCGGCCCCCGCGGCCCGCTCCGTCCCCGAACAGGCGGGTCCGCCCGTCCGGCGGGGCCTGCAGGCCCCCGCAACGGGCTCCACGGGCCCCCAGGCGGCCCCGCAGCCGCCGCAGCCCCCGCAGCCGCGCCGCAAGTCCGGACGGGCCCCAAGACGGCCCAGCGGGCGCGAGCGCCACGACGAGAAGATCACCGTCTACGTCTCCGCCGAGGAACTCATGGACCTCGAGCACGCCCGGCTCGTCCTGCGCGGGGAGCACGGTCTCGCCGTGGACCGCGGGCGCATCGTCCGCGAGGCGGTCGCGGTGGTCCTGGCCGACCTCGAGTCCCGCGGCGACGCGAGCATCCTCGTACGCCGCCTGCGCGGCCGCTGACGCGCTCCGCGCGATACGGTGCCGTCCTCCGTACGGCCCCGTCAGCACCACCTGGACCCCCATGCCCCCCGACGACACCGCCAGCCCGCAGCGCTCCCGCCGCCTCCTCGGCCGCGGTCCGGGCGCGAGCCCCGTGCCGCCCCCGGCCGTGGCCGACGAAGGCGTGGACGGGCCGGGCGCGAGTGGGGAGGCCGGTGAGTTCGGCCACACCGTGCCCGCGGTGCCGCCGGCCGCCGCCGCAGTAGCCGTGGCGGAGACCGCCCCGGAGCCCGAGGGGCCGCCGGCCGCCGAAGACCCGCCGCCCGCGCCGGAGGCGGTGGACGACGTGCCCGCGCCGGAGGGCGAGGACGGCGCCGCCGCGAAGGACGGCCGGTTCACCGTCCGGCTGGCGAACTTCGAGGGCCCCTTCGATCTGCTGCTGCAGCTGATCTCCAAGCACAAGCTCGACGTCACCGAGGTCGCCCTGTCCAAGGTGACGGACGAGTTCATGGCGCACATCCGTGCCATGGGCCCGGACTGGGACCTGGACCAGACCACGGAGTTCCTGGTCGTCGCCGCCACCCTGCTGGACCTGAAGGCCGCACGCCTGCTGCCCGCCGCCGAGGTGGAGGACGAGGAGGACCTCGCCCTGCTGGAGGCCCGGGACCTGCTCTTCGCCCGGCTGCTCCAGTACCGCGCGTACAAGGAGATCGCCGCGATCTTCGCCGAGCGCCTGGAGGCCGAGGCGCTGCACCACCCCCGCACCGTGGGGCTGGAGCCGCAGCACGCCGAGCTGCTGCCCGAGGTGGTGCTGAGCATCGGGCCGGAACGCTTCGCGCAGCTCGCCGTCAAGGCGATGCAGCCGAAGCCCAAGCCGCAGGTGTACGTGGACCACATCCACGCGCCGCTGGTGAGCGTCCGCGAGCAGGCCGAGCACGTCATCGCGATGCTGCGCGAGCGCGGCGAGGCGAGCTTCCGGGAACTCACCTTCGACGCCCCCGACACCCTGACGGTCGTGGCGCGTTTCCTGGCCCTGCTGGAGCTGTACCGGGAGAAGGCGGTCGCGCTCGACCAGGAGGAGGCCCTGGGTACGCTCCAGGTCCGCTGGACGGGCGGCGCGGCGGCACCGGAGCAGCCACTGGTCACCGACGAATTCGACCAGGTGCCCGCCGCCGCGAAGGACGGGAAGGATGGCTGACGTGACGGAGGTGACCGGAGTGACCGAGGTGGCATCCGAGGCGTCCGAGGTGATCGAGGGCACCGGCGAGCGGGCGGAGGGCGCCCCCGCGGGGCTGCTGACCGTGGCGGAGCTGGAGCTGCGCCCCGCCCTGGAGGCGGTCCTGATGGTCGTGGACGAGCCCGTCACCGAGGAGACCCTGTCGAAGGTGCTGGAGCGCCCGCGCCGGGAGATCGCCCTTGCGCTCCACGACCTCGCGGAGGAGTACGCCGCGCAGGGCCGCGGCTTCGACCTGCGGCTGATCGCGGGCGGCTGGCGCTTCTACACCCGGCCCGCCTACGCCGCGGCCGTGGAGAAGTTCGTCCTGGACGGCCAGCAGGCCCGGCTCACCCAGGCCGCGCTGGAGACGCTGGCGGTCGTCGCGTACCGGCAGCCGGTCAGCCGGTCCCGGGTCTCGGCGGTGCGCGGGGTCAACTGCGACGGCGTGATGCGCACCCTTCTGCAGCGGGGTCTGGTGGAGGAGTGTGGGACGGAAGCCGAGACAGGTGCGATCCTGTACAGGACGACGAACTACTTCCTGGAGCGGATGGGCCTGCGCGGCCTGGACGAGCTGCCCGAGCTCGCCCCGTTCCTCCCGGAGGCGGACGCCGTCGAGGCGGACTCCCTGGAGGGCGTCCCCTCATTCGACCCGGACTCGACGACGGACAGTTGATGCGAAGCAGTAGCGGCAGCGGCAGGAACAGTGACGGCAACCGGAACTCCCGGGGTGCCGATGGGGGCGGCTCCCGGTCGAGGACCGGGGGGCAGCGCGGCGACCAGCAGAAGCGCGCGGGCCGGCCCCGTCCGGAGGAGCGCCGCTACGACGTCGGCGGCAGCTCCGGCGGGCCCGGCGGAGCGGGCGGGGCAGGCGGAGGCGCCAGGCGCGGCACCGGCGGCAAGCCGGGCGGCGGGTCCGGCAAGCCCCGCAAGTCCGTGCCCGCGCGCCCGCGCGAGCTGGACGCCCAGATCGAGGAGCGCAACCGCGAGCGGCACAGCAAGCCCAAGCTGAACCTGCCGAAGACCTTCCCCGGCGCCGAGCAGGAGGGCGAGCGCCTGCAGAAGGTGCTGGCCCGGGCGGGCATGGGCTCGCGCCGCGCGTGCGAGGAGCTGATCGAGCAGCGCCGTGTCGAGGTGAACGGCAAGATCGTCACCGAGCAGGGCCTGCGGGTGAACCCCGACAAGGACGAGGTGCGCGTCGACGGGCTGACCGTCGCCACGCAGTCGTACCTGTTCTTCGCCCTGAACAAGCCGGCCGGCGTCGTGTCCACGATGGAGGACCCCGAGGGCCGCCAGTGCCTCGGCGACTACGTCACCAACCGTGAGACCCGGCTCTTCCACGTCGGGCGGCTGGACACCGAGACCGAGGGCATCATCCTGCTCACCAACCACGGCGAGCTGGCCCACCGTCTCACCCACCCCCGCTACGGCGTGCAGAAGACCTACCTCGCCGCGATCAGCGGTGTGCTGCCGCGCGACATCGGCAAGCAGCTGAAGAACGGCATCCAGCTGGAGGACGGCTACGCCCGCGCCGACAGCTTCCGCGTCGTGCAGCAGACGGGCAAGAACTACCTGGTCGAGGTCACCCTGCACGAGGGCCGCAAGCACATCGTGCGCCGCATGCTGGCCGAGGCTGGCTTCCCGGTCGACAAGCTGGTCCGCACCAGCTTCGGCCCGATCGCGCTCGGCGACCAGAAGTCGGGCTGGCTGCGGCGGCTCACCAACACCGAGGTGGGCATGCTGATGCGCGAGGTCGACCTCTGAGTCGTCCCGCCCCCGCCGGCGGCGCCGGTCCGCGTCCTGTACCGGACCGGCCTTCCGACCGGCCTTCCGACCGGCTTCCCACGGGATAAGGACTTTCCCGGAGGCGGCCGTTCCGGGAAGGATGGCGCAATGACCATCCACGCCGAACGTCTGCGCGGGGCCGGGCTGCCCGAACTCACCCCGGTCCTCGCCCAGCAGGGACACCCGTTGCTGTTCGCCACCGTCTCCGGTGCGCACCTGTACGGCTTCCCGTCCCGCGACTCCGACGTGGACCTGCGCGGCGTCCACCTCCTCCCGCTGTCCGACCTGATCGGGCTGCGGGAGGGCGAGGAGACCCAGACCCGCATGTGGGAGCAGGACGGCCTCGACCTCGACCTGGTCACCCACGACCTGCTGAAGTTCACCCGGCTCATGCTGCGGCGCAACGGCTACGTGCTGGAGCAGCTGCTGTCCCCGCTCGTGGTGCACACCAGCGGCGTCCACGCCCAACTGGTCGACCTGGCGCCCGGCGTCATCACGGGCCACCACGCCCACCACTACCGGGGCTTCGCCCGTACCCAGTGGGAGCTGTACGAGAAGACCGGCGAACTCAAGCCGCTGCTCTACACCTTCCGGGTGCTGCTGACCGGCATCCACCTGATGCGCACCGGCACCGTCGAGGCGCATCTGCCGACGCTGCTGGAGCACGTCACCGCGCCCGGCTACGTCCGCGAACTCATCCACGAGAAGGCCGTCGCCGAGCACGGACTCGCCATGGACCTCGACCCGCGCCGCGTCCGGGCCGACGTCGACGTCCTGCACGCGGCCCTGGACGACGCGCAGCGCGACACCCGGCTGCCCGGTGAGCCGACGGCCTACGACGCCCTCCACGACCTGGTCGTCCGCACCCGGGTGGCCGCGGCGTGAGGCCGGACGTGACCGGGCGCCGGGCCGCGGCGGGGGCGATGACGGGGCTGGCGATCGGTGACGCGCTCGGTTTCCCCACGGAGTTCAACGACGTCCCGTCGATCCTCGCCAAGTGCGGCCCGTGGCGGGAGATGGAACTGCCCCGCCCGGCCTTCGTCACCGACGACACGCAGATGACCCTCGCCCTGGCACGCGGGCTGCGCACGGCCCTGGAGCGCGGCCCGCTCACGCCGTCCCGGCTCGCCCGCCCGGTGCGCGAGGAGTACGTGGACTGGTACCACTCGCCCGACAACAACCGCGCCCCCGGCCGCACCTGCCTGGTCGCCTGCGCGAAGCTGGACCACCCGGACCGGCCGTGGCAGGAGGCCAGCCAGACCGGCTCCAAGGGCTGCGGCGCGAACATGCGGGTCGCCCCGGTCGGCCTCGTCCCCGGGCTGCGCGCCGACGAACGGGCCGGGGCGGCGCAGCTGCAGTCCGCGCTCACCCACGGGCACCCCACGGCACTCGCGGCCTCCGACCTCACCGCGCACGCCGTCCACCTGCTCGCGCAGGGCACGGCCCCGGGGGAACTGACCCGTCTGCTGCGCCGCTACGCGACGGAGCAGCGCGACACCTACCACGAGTGGTGGCTCGGGGACCTGTGGCTGCGCGCCCATGACCACGGCCCGCTTTCCTTCGTCCGCCGCGGCTGGGACGAGTGCCTCGGGGTGCTCGACCGCCTCGACGCGGCGCTCGCGGCGCCCGACCGGGAGGCCGACCCGTGCCTGGCCACGGGCGCCGGCTGGATCGCGGAGGAGGCCTTGGCGACCGGCCTGCTGTGCTTCCTGCTCTTCCCCGACGAGCCCGTCACCGCGGTGCGCCGGGCGGCGTGCTCCTCCGGGGACTCCGACTCCATCGCCTGCCTGACGGGCGCCTTCGCCGGCGCGCACCACGGCCTGGCGGCCTGGCCGGACGCCTGGGTGGAGCGGCTCGAGCACCGTGACGAACTACTCGCCCTCGGCGCCCTCTGGGACGGCGGCACCGGCTGACGCCCGCCGGACCCGGAACAGGAAGTCCTCGACCCGGGCCCGGTCCGGCTCGACCGGGAGCGGGCTGCGCGAGGCGGCGGCCCCGGCCTCCTCGTGCAGCCGGAGCATCCAGGACTCCGTCTCGGGCCAGCCGGCCTCGCCCCGCTTGACGGCCAGCAGCCGTTCGCGGTGGTCGCCGACCTCGATGCGCAGCTCGCCGGTGCGCAGCAGGTCGCGGGCGCTGATGAGCAGCCGCAGCAGGTGCATGGCGTGCTTCCAGCGGGGCGCGCCGTGCGTGCGGACGTCGGCTTCCAGCTTGCGCAGCTGGCCCGTGGCGTAGCGGACGAAGCTCTCGTGGACGTGCCGGGACAGGAAGGCGCCCCGCAGGGCGAGCAGTTCCTTCCCGGTGTCGTCCACGTGTTCGACGAGCGGGGAGTGGAGGCACTCCAGGACGTTGGGGTTGGCGCGCAGGGCCAGCTCGCAGAACCGCTCCAGCTCCCAGGAGAACTGCTCGCGCTCCGGGCCGTCCACGTGACGGGGCGGCTTGGCGAAACGCCAGAAGAGCGGGGTGGGCGCGACGTACACCCCGCGGCGGTCGGTGTCGCTGTCGTCCGTGGCCAGCCCGAAGGCGCGCGAGCCCATCACACAGGCGTAGACGGTGTGATGGCGTACGAGGTCGTGGTCGCGCATGGACCGGGATCGTACGGGTTACGCGAGGAGGATCTCGCCGCCTTTTTCGGTGATCGCCTCCGAGGGGAGCGGTTTCCGGGCCGGTCCGGCGACCACCGCGGCGTCGGTGATGCGGAACTTGCTGCCGTGGCAGGGGCAGTTGATCGTGCCGTCGGAGACGGTGTTCACGATGCAGCCCTGGTGGGTGCAGACGGCGGAGAAGGCCTTGAACTCGCCGGCCTGGGGCTGGGTCACCACGATCTTCTTGTCCGTGATCACCGTGCCACCGCCGACGGGGACGTCGGCCGTCTTCACCAGCACCTCTCCCGGGGTCGCCGCCGGGGAGGCCGCCGGCGACGCGGTCGCCGAGGCCGGTTCGGAGGCCGGCGCGGCGGCGGGCTCCGAGGCCGGGGGCGCCGAGGTCGCCGCCGCCTGTGGCGCGCTCTGCTCGCCGTACTTGCTGCATCCCGCAAGCGCCGCCGTGGACAGCAGCACGATGCGTCGTTTCATGTCGTCACCCCGACCGTTCGGAAGAACCACAACGCGGACGTCAGCCACAGCACCGTCAGCGCCGTGAAGACCAGCCCGCCGACGAACGGCAGCAGCCGGTCCGGCAGTCGCTCGGTCCGCAGCAGCAGCATCTTTGCGGTGAATGTCCCGAAAAAGAAGCACCCGACCAGCGAGTGCCACAACACGCGACCGCTGTACGTCTGATAGCCCAACGCGTAGAGGCAGTGCACGGCGACCGGGACGGTCAGCAGGAACGCGACCCGGCCCGACCAGCGGTGCAGCCCGCCGGTCCAGGAGGGGGCGCGGACGCCCGGCACCTTTCCGTACATCACCAGCGCCGAGGCCGCCTGCACCAGGGCGAAGGCGAAGGCGGCGGTGGCGAGCCAGGACTTGACCGCGCCCGTGCTGGAGAAACCGGCCAGGTTGAAGGCGGTGCCGGCCGGGTCGTGCACCCTGCCGTACGCGCCGAGGGTGACGGCGACCGCCGCGGCGGCGAGCGCGGGGACGAGGAACACGGCCACCCGCGGCCGGGGGCGCGGTGACGGGGCCGGGAAGGACGTGGTGGCGGCGTTCGGGTCCACGTTCACGGTGCTCTCCTGCTCCTGCCTGCGGGCGGACGGTCAGGGGATCGGTTGTGCGGTGAGCGCCGTGCCGTCGACGGTCACGGCGCCCGTGGCGGGGTCGATGGCGGGGGCGGCCGACGGTTCGCCGTCGCGCGAGACGATGCCCACCTGCTTGCCGTTCGGCAGCACGATCCAGCCGCCGACGACCCGCGCGCCGCGCACCGAGGCCGTCGCCCGGTACAGACCGGACGGCTTGACCGCGTGCCGCGCGGTGAAGGGCTGCTGCAGCCCGTTCAACCGCACCTCGCCGGTGACACGGCCGCCCTCCAGGGTGCCCTCCAGCCGCGCGCCGCGGTCGCCGGTCAGCCGCATGCCGCCGTCCTCCCGGACCTCGCCGCGCAGCCAGGCCTCCTTGGTGCGCCCGTCGCAGACGTACGCGACGGCGTCGCCGTCGCGCAACGCGATCGCGACGCCCGCCACGCCGTCGCCGGTGCGGCCCGCGTAGTCCGCGTCGGGGCGCGGGGCCGTGCTCGGCTCCGCGCCCGGCGCACTGCTCGTGGGGGAGGGGGCGGGCGACGGCGCAGAGGGGGCCGGGGAGGCCAGGGAGGGCCCCGCCGAGGACGGCGGGGCGTCCCCTTTGGCGTCCGCCGCCGGCGGTTCCGTCGTCGCGTTGAGCGACAGCATGATCAGGGCGAGCACCAGCCCCGCCAGGAGCGTGTGGAGCGGTCCGGAACGCTGCATGTCCGCCTCCCCCGAGGCCGCGCGGTCAGGCCACCATCGAACCGGACGGCCGCCCCGCCGTCCAGGGGCGTGTCAGGACAAAACGGCGCTCACGACCACACCGCCAGCGCCACCGCGCGGCCCTCCGCGTCCCGCTGCACCTCCAGCATCCCGACCACCGCGCTGCGGTTGACGCGCCCGTACACGTGCGGGAAGCGGGTCTCCACCGGCACGCCCGGCGGCGGCACGGGATCGGCGTCCTCCCACAGCACACGGGCCTCCAGGGCCTCCTCGTCGATCAGCAGCACCATCAGCGGGCCCGGGGTGTCCCGGTAGAAGGCGTCGGCGACGGCGAGCGCCACCGCCTCGTCGGGCGCGCAGTGCACGAACCCGTCCTCGGCGAGCGACGAGGGCGCGTACGGACGGTCCGGGTCGCGCAGCCAGTCGTCCAGCGGAACCAGGTGGAAGATCATGCTTCATGGTGTACCGCAGTACCCCTTGCGTCTCGCAGGGCGGGCGTGTCCGCCGTACCCCGTCCACCACGACTACGCTGACCAGGTACGTGCGCGCAGCAACACAGGGAGCGATGACGTGGCGGTACGAGCGGTCCGCGGAGCCGTCCAGCTGGAGCGGGACGAGGCGGAACACATGCACGAGCAGGTCGCCGAGCTGCTCACCGCCATCCTGGAGCGCAACGGCATCGAGGTGGACGACCTGATCAGCGTCTGGTTCACCGCCACCCCGGACCTCCACAGCGACTTCCCCGCGGTCGCCGCGCGCAAGCTCGGCATCACCGACGTGCCGCTGATCTGCGCGCAGGAACTCGACATCGCCGGAGCCATGCCGCGGATCGTGCGCATCCTCGCCCACGTCGAGTCCGAGCTGTCGAAGGGCGAGATCTCCCACGTCTACCTCGGCGCCGCGGCAGCCCTCCGCAAGGACATCGCCCAGTGAGGACCGCCCTCGTCATCGGCACCGGCCTCATCGGCACCTCCGCCGCCCTCGCGCTCGCCGCGCGCGGCGTCGAGGTCCACCTGGAGGACCACGACCCCGGCGTGGTGCGCACCGCGGCGGCGCTGGGCGCCGGCACCGACGAGCCCCCGTCCGGCCGCGTCGACCTCGCGATCGTCGCCGTGCCGCCGGCCCTCGTGGCCGCGACCGTCGCCGACGCCCAGCGGCGCGGGCTCGCCCGCGGTTACCTCGACGTCGCTAGCGTCAAGGCCGGACCGCGCCGCGACCTGGAGGCGCTCGGCTGCGACCTGACCTCGTACATCGGCACCCACCCCATGTCCGGCCGCGAGCGCTCGGGCCCGCTGGCCGCGACCGCCGACCTCTTCGAGGGCCGCCCCTGGGTGCTCACCCCGACCCCCGTCACCGAGACCGAGGTGCTCAACCTCGCGCTGGAGCTGGTCGCGCTCTGCCGCGCCGTCCCGGTCGTCATGGACGCCGACGCCCACGACCGCGCCGTCGCCCTCGTCTCGCACACCCCGCAGCTCGTCTCCAGCATGGTCGCGGCACGCCTGCAGCACGCCGAGGAGAGCTCGGTGCGCCTGTGCGGCCAGGGCATCCGCGACGTCACCCGGGTCGCGGGCTCCGAGCCCGGCATGTGGATCGACATCCTCTCCGCCAACCCCGGCCCGGTCGCCGACGTCCTCGCCGACATCGCCGCCGATCTGACGGAGACCGTCGAGTCCCTGCGGGCCCTGCAGTCCGCCGACGACGCCAAGCGCCGCGACGGCGCCGCCGGCATCGAGGACCTCCTGCGCCGCGGCAACGCCGGCCGGGCCAAGGTCCCCGGCAAGCACGGCTCCGCCCCCAAGACCTACGAGGTCGTCGCCGTCCTCATCGGCGACCAGCCCGGGGAGCTGGCGCGGCTCTTCGCCGACGCGGGGGCCGCGGGGGTCAACATCGAGGACGTGCGGATCGAGCACTCGACGGGGCAGCAGGCGGGTCTGGTGCAGCTGATGGTGGAGCCGGCCGCGGCGGCGCGTCTGTCGGCGGCACTGCGGGAGCGCGGCTGGTCGCTGCGCGCCTGAGGGCGGCCGGGTCCGGCCCGGGGAATCGTGGTACGGAGCCGAATGGGTGGGCCGGTAACCTTGTGGGGATGGCATTGCGCCAGCCGTGTACCTGCTCCCCGCACAAGGAAGGTCCCCCGACTGTGTCGAATCCGGTGATCGTCGCGATCGACGGCCCCTCGGGCACTGGCAAGTCCAGCACTTCGAAGGCGGTCGCGGCCAAGCTCGGCCTGAGCTACCTGGACACCGGGGCGCAGTACCGGGCGATGACCTGGTGGATGCTGAGCAACGGCGTCGACGTGAACGACGCGGCCGCAGTGGCGACCGCCGCCGAGAAGCCGGTGATCGTGTCCGGGGCCGACCCTTCGGCGCCCACGATCACGGTGGACGGCCTGGACGCCGCCGGCCCGATCCGCACCCAGGAGGTCACCGCGGCGGTCAGCGCCGTCAGCGCGGTGCCCGAGGTGCGCACCCGCCTGGTCGGGCTGCAGCGTGACGCGGCCGCCGCCGCGCCGGCCGGGATCGTCGTCGAGGGCCGGGACATCGGCACCACCGTGCTGCCGGACGCCACCGTCAAGATCTTCCTCACCGCCTCCGCGGAGGCCCGCGCCGCCCGCCGCGGCGGCGAGCTGAAGGCCGCGGGCAGCGCCCAGGTCGACCTCGCGGCGACCCGGGAGGCCCTGGTGCGGCGCGACGCGGCCGACTCCGGCCGCAAGACCTCCCCGCTGGCGAAGGCGGACGACGCCATAGAGGTCGACACCAGCGAGCTCACCCTCGACCAGGTCATCGAGTGCGTCGTCACCCTGATCGAGGAGAAGCGGGACGCTTCGTGAGTGACACCTCCGCGGTTCCGGGGCCGAAGGGCGCGGCGGTCGGCCGCCGCCTCGGCATCGGGATCATCAACAGCCTCTGGCGCCCCCGGGTGCTCGGCGCCTGGCGGCTGCCCGCCGCCGGACCGGTGATCCTGGCCGTGAACCACTCGCACTACGTGGACGGGCCGGTGCTCATGGGCACCTGCCCGCGCCCGGTGCACTTCCTGATCAAGAAGGAGGCGTTCGTCGGGCCGCTGGACCCGTTCCTGCGTGGGATCGGCCAGCTCCCGGTGGACCGCCACACCACCGACCGCACCGCGGTGACCAGCGCGCTCGGCGTGCTGGAGCGCGGCGGGGTGCTCGGGATCTTCCCCGAGGGCACCCGCGGCGAGGGCGACTTCGCCGACCTGCGGGCGGGCCTGGCGTACTTCGCGGTGCGCTCCGGCGCGCCCATAGTGCCGGTCGCGGTCCTCGGCACGTCCCGGCCGGGACGGCTGATCCGCGGCCTGCCGCCGGTGCGCGGCCGGGTCGACGTCGTCTTCGGCGACCCCTTCGACGCCGGCGACGGCACCGGGCGCCGCACCCGTACGGCGCTGGACGCCGCCACCGTGCGCATCCAGAAGCACCTGACGGGCCACCTCGAGTACGCCCGGCGCACCACGGGCCGCGCCTCCTAGCGGCGGCCTGATCCACACTGGGGCGTACAAGCCCCCGCACATTTGACGATCGACGGAGAAGCTTTCATGGACATCGAGAACGAGTACGGCGAAGTCGGCGCGCTCGACGACGCCGAGTACGCCGAGTTCATGGAGCTCGCCGCCGAGGAGGGCTTCGACCTCGACGAGGTCGCCGGCGACCTCGCGGCGGCGGGCCACGGCCCGCTGCCGGTCGTCGCGGTCGTCGGCCGGCCGAACGTCGGCAAGTCGACCCTGGTGAACCGGATCATCGGCCGCCGCGAGGCGGTCGTCGAGGACCGCCCCGGCGTCACCCGCGACCGCGTCACGTACGAGGCCGACTGGAACGGCCGACGCTTCAAGATCGTCGACACCGGCGGCTGGGAGCAGGACGTGCTCGGCATCGACGCGTCCGTCGCGGCGCAGGCCGAGTTCGCGATCGAGGCCGCCGACGCGGTGGTCTTCGTGGTGGACGCCACGGTCGGCGCGACCGACACCGACGAGGCCGTCGTCAAGCTGCTCCGCAAGGCCGGGAAGCCGGTCGTGCTGTGCGCCAACAAGGTCGACGGCCCCTCGGGCGAGGCGGACGCCGCCATGCTGTGGAACCTCGGTCTCGGCGAGCCCTTCCCGGTCTCGTCGCTGCACGGCCGCGGCACGGGTGACCTGCTGGACGCGATGCTGGAGGCGCTCCCCGACGCGCCGATGCAGTCCTTCGCCAACGCCATCGGCGGCCCGCGCCGGGTCGCGCTGATCGGCCGCCCGAACGTCGGCAAGTCCTCGCTGCTGAACAAGGTGGCCGGCGAGGAGCGCGTCGTCGTCAACGAACTGGCCGGCACGACCCGCGACCCGGTCGACGAGCTCATCGAGCTCGGCGGCAAGACCTGGAAGTTCGTGGACACCGCGGGCATCCGCCGCCGCGTCCACCTCCAGGAGGGCGCCGACTACTACGCCTCGCTGCGCACCGCGGCCGCCCTGGAGAAGGCGGAGGTGGCCGTCGTCCTGATCGACGCCGGCGAGACGCTCGCCGAGCAGGACACCCGCATCATCTCGCTGGCCGTCGAGGCGGGCCGCGCCATCGTCATCGCGTACAACAAGTGGGACCTGCTGGACGAGGAGCGGCGCTACTACCTCGAGCGCGAGATCGAGAAGGACCTCGTGCAGGTCCAGTGGGCGCCCCGGGTGAACGTCTCCGCCCGCACCGGCCGCCACATGGAGAAGCTGGTCCCGGCAATCGAGACCGCCCTGGCGGGCTGGGAGACCCGGGTCCCCACCGGCCGCCTCAACGCCTTCCTGGGCGAGCTCGTCGCCGCCCACCCCCACCCGATCCGCGGCGGCAAGCAGCCCCGCATCCTCTTCGGCACCCAGGCCGGCACCAAGCCCCCGCGCTTCGTGCTCTTCGCCTCCGGCTTCCTGGAGGCCGGCTACCGCCGCTTCATCGAGCGGCGGCTGCGTGAGGAGTTCGGGTTCGCGGGGACGCCGATTCAGGTGTCGGTGCGGGTGCGGGAGAAGCGGGGTCGCAAGAAGTAGCCCTGTTCGGGCCGGGCATGGTGCCGCCCGCCGGGTCGCCTTCCCAGTGGGGGCGGTCGGGCGGGCGGTTCGTCGTGCGGGGCGGGTCAGAGGCCGCCGTGCATCCGGTTCTCGGCGAGGCCCGGGGGGAGGGCCGGGAGGTCGCCGCGGTGGCGGCCCGCACGGTAGGCGGAGTTGGCGCCACCGCGGTCGGCGAAGCCGTTGAACTGCAGGTCCTCCTCGCCGGTACGGTCGCCGGGGAGGGTGCGGAAGAGCCTGCGGTACTCGGAGTAGAGCGCGTCGTAGATCGGCGTGCCCTCACTCACGGACGCCTCCTGCGCGGTGCGCATGGGGGGAATGGGGCTCCGGTACTGGGCTCGTGAGGAAGCGTCAAAGGTGTGCACGTCGTGGCAACGAGCGTTTCATCTGCGGGGATGCGGGTCGTACGGATGAATCACGCATATGCACCGCCATAGGCCAAAGGCGCGTACGGCAAGCCGTACGCGCCTTTGGCCGGAGCCGGGGGATCAGGTGCCGGAGAGGGGCATCGTCGCCGCGACGAGGAGTCCGCGTCCGCAGGCGCGCTCGAGGGCGTCGCGCAGCAGGTCCTCGCGGGGCTGCTGACCGATGGTGCCGTGCGGGGCGGCGTACACGTACACCTCGTTGGACCTGTTGACCGCCTGGCGCCAGCCCTCGCTCACCGCGAGCGGCTGGTGGGCCTGCCACCACGCCCCGGCGGAGCCGGGCTGCAGGATGGCGTGCAGCTGCCCCATGGCCAGCAGCACGGACCAGCCGGGCAGCGGGGAGGGCGGCGTGGAGAGGTCGTTGACGGGGAGGAAGCCCTGCTCGATGAGGATCGGCAGGAAGTCGTCGTCGGGACTGTTGTCCCCGGGGCGGGCGATCGGGCCGGTGGGCTCGATGACCAGGGCCGGGCACACCTCCTCCTTGATGAGGACGAGGCCGCAGGTGATGCCGAGCACCGCCTGGCGCGGGGCGGCGGCCGCCGCGGCGGCACCGGCCGTCTCCTCGCCGGCGATGCTCTGCACCGCTCCCTGCAGTTGCTCCTCCGAGACCGGCACGACCTGGGAGGGGATGCAGGTCGCGTGCGCGAAGGCGAGCACGGCGGTCTCCTCGCCGACGAACAGCACCGTGCTGGTGCGCTCCGTGGCGGTGTCCCCCGGGGTGCGGCAGGAGGTGCAGTCGTACGTGCCGGGCGCGCTGTCGCCGGCCAGCAGGCGTGCCGCCTCCTCATCGCCGATCTCGGCTCGTACCTCGTCGCTGACGTCGAGCATGGGCGGCACTGAAGCCTCCTTGGAAATGTACGGCTACGGGCTCCTTTGCCGGGCCTCGCCCGGCACATAGTGACAACGGCCGATCTGTGGCGGGAGTCACGGCCTTCTTGGTGCGTGCTCGTTCGTCCGCGTGCGGAGTGTGAGCGGAGGTGCGGAGCCGGTCACTCCTCGTCCCACCTTTCACCCCCGGAAGCCTCCGCGCCTATGAGACGGGTCACATGGCGCATATGCGCTGTGCAGACATGGCGTAAAAAAACACCATCAATCCGGTGTCCTAAATAGGTCTTTACTCCCGGTAACCCTCAAGTGGCCTGCGGCGTAAGGGATTTGTTTGGTGACGGAGCGCAACCCTGCCTAGATTTGCCCGCCGTGTGCAGGGAGCACCACCCGGGAGGGCTCGCACGGAGGGTGACCGTGGATCCGAAATCCATCGGTCGGCGAGCGAAGGGGACGGAGGCCGCGCCGGATGCGTGGCGACCCCGTCCGTCGGGTGCCGTACGAGGAGTACGGCGCCATGGGGGAACCCCGGGTCCGTGGAGAGGGATTCCATGGCCGTATCAGCCAAGTACCGTCGGTCCGCAGTCGTAGCCGGCGTCACCGTCCTGACCCCGCTGGCCCTCATGGCCGTCGCGGGGCCCGCGAAGGCCGCCGACAACGGGGTCTGGGACCGCATCGCCGGCTGCGAGAGCGGCGGGAACTGGCACATCAACACCGGCAACGGGTACTACGGAGGACTCCAGTTCTCGGCCGGGACCTGGCGCGCCTACGGAGGCACCGCGTACGCGGCGACCGCCGACCGGGCGAGCCGGGAGCAGCAGATCGCCGTCGCCGCCAAGGTGCAGCGGGCGCAGGGCTGGGGCGCCTGGCCCACCTGCTCCGCCCGTGCAGGCGCCTACGGGAGCGCGCCCGCCCGCGGCGCCGCACCGGCCGCGCCCAAGGCACGGCGGCACACCGCGCCGGCGCCGGTGAAGCAGTCCCGCGGCACCGGCGGCCACGCCGACCGCGGCCAGAGCCGGGCGACGGGGCACGGCAACTACAGCGTCCGCGGCGGCGACACCCTGAGCGGTATCGCGGCCGCCCACGGGACGACCTGGAAGAAGCTGTACGCCGTCAACCGGTCCGTGATCGGCGCCGACCCCAACCTGATCCACCCCGGGCAGCGGCTGTCGGTCTGACCTTCCGTGCACCCGGCCCACCCGGCGGCCGTGCTCCGACCGGGTGGGCCGGGCGGCCCACCCGGCGCGGGGGGGGGGGGCGCCCCCCCCCCCCCCCCCCACCCGGCCCCCCGGTGCCCGCCCCCCCCGCGCGCGGGGGCCCCCGGGGCGCAGGGAGCCCCCCGGGGGGGGGGGGAT
>NZ_JBHYMQ010000080.1:0-37127 GCF_042742985.1 Streptomyces sp. NPDC058864
CGCGCGGACGATCTGCTCCGCGGCCCGCTGGTCCCAGCCCGGGTTCAGCTCACGGCCCAGACGCAGCGTCTCGGCCACCGTGAAACGGCGGAACAACGGCTTCTCCTGGGCCAGGAACGCCGTGCGCCGGCCGGCCTCCGCGGACTGCGGCACCGCGCCGAACACCGTCAGCGTGCCCTCCGTCGGCTCCAGCAGGTTCGCGGTGATCGACATCAGCGTCGTCTTGCCCGCACCGTTGGGCCCCACCAGCCCGCAGATCCGCCCGGCCGGCAACCGGAAAGAACAATCCCGCAGGGCCCACCCCCGCCGGTACTTCCGGCCCACCCCATGAGCCTCGATCGCCGACTCCTCCACCGGGCCGCCCATGTCCATGGGGTCCCTCGTGTACGCGGCGCCCGTGACGGCGTCACTCACTGATGCTCCTTCATTTCCGAACCGTGTGGTTGCTTCAACGGCCGCCGCGGTGAGGCCGGCCGGAGACGGGTGGACGGAGGAATCCGGAGCCGGTCGGCCGGCCCGTCGTGTCCGGGCACCGATCGCTTCCCGGGGGCGTCCCTCGTCACGAGCAGGCTAGGAGGCCCAACAGCCGCCGCGCCTCGGGAAGAAGACCGATCTGCGGCGCCCCTCTACGACTTTCGGCCGATGGGCCGGGGCCCGGTGACGATCGGCGCGCGGCCGGACGCGACCAGGAGCGGAGGATCCTCACGCCGGTTTCACCGGCGCGTCGCCGCCGGACGCACGGCCGATCGTGGTGGCGGGCCGACGGACCACCCGGTCCGGGTTCATCAGGTCGTCACCCGCGCCGAGGACGGCGACCTCCAGGGCCGTCTGCGCGTAGACCCGGGCCGAGTGCAGCAGCCGGTGCAGGAAAGGGGACATCGCGAGCCTCCTGTGACGGTGGACGGTGAGCCCGCCGTGCCCCGTGGAGGCGGACCGCGGTGGCAGCCCGGGCGAGGATGCCCGCGAGCCTGTTCCACGACGGGGAGCTCATGACGGCCACGCTAGGAGGCGTGCGCGGTCCGACGCTTCGGGCAGAAGTCGGACCTGTCGGGCGGCCGCTGCACCTTTCGGCCGAGTGCCGGTCCCACCGGTGGTGGCGGCGGGATTCTTCTGCCGCCGTGCCGCATGGGCGTGATTCGTGAATCGCGCGACATCGCCTGCACCGCGTCGGCTGCAGTCGCTTGAAGGAAGGGAAAAGGCGAATTCCGCGCCCCGGAAAGTGCCGCGCCGCCACCTTCCCGGATTCGCGGACGCGGACACGGCATCGCCACACAGGAATGAGGAACGCACGGAACGCCACATTTCCGTCCGGAGCCACATTCCTGCCGCCCGCCCGCACCGAAAGCCGTCACGCGTCGGAACAGTGGCCACCGGGGCAGCGGTCGACGGCCGGTGGCGGCTCATCGCCCGCCGCCCGCCGACGGGCATCGGACGACGGGCGGCGGGCACCTCTCCACACAGGACCGGATGCTTCCACAACCCGCCGAACCCACACATCGGAAAAACGACCTACTCCTCCGGTCGTAGTCCCTGATCGCCTTTCCCGGGCCCCGGTGGGGAAATGGACCCCGGTCGGTTCTCGTGATAGAAAACCGGTCGGACCCCGGTCCCGTTGCCCAGTCGCACACGTTCGGATTTCCGCTCCGTGGCCACCTGAATTCCCGTCCCGGCAGCATGCCCCGGAGGATTTCCGGATCACGCGTTCCGGGAATCCCGACGGAATTCGTTCCGAGGAGATCGACCTCGCGGACAACGGGTCCGAGGTCACCCGGACCGACCCCCGGCACCTCGCTCGTGCCACCGGTGACCAGCGTGCGACCCGGCCCCGCGCTGAGCCTGTCGGCCGGGGACGGACGATGTCATCCCACAGGGGCCGGCACCTGGAGATCTTCGTGCCCGACTACGGTCATGACCTGCAGTTCGGATCCTTCGTCACACCGTCCAACCGCGACCCGGAGGCGGTCGTCGACCTCGCCCTGCTCGCCGAGCGGGTCGGGCTGGACCTCGTCTCGTACCAGGACCATCCGTACCAGAACGGCTTCCTCGACACGTGGACCCTGATGTCCTGGGTGGCCGCCCGGACGACTTCGATCCGTCTGGCGACCAACGTCGCCAACGTGCCACTGCGCCCGCCGGCCGTCCTGGCCCGCGCCGCCGCCAGCCTCGACCTCCTGTCCGGCGGACGCGTGGAACTCGGCCTCGGCGCCGGCGGTTTCCGGGAGGCCATCGTGGCGATGGGTGGCCCGGACCGCACGATCGGCGAGAGCGTCAGCGCGCTCGGCGAGGCCATCGACGTGATACGCGGCATCTGGGACGCCGGGAACCGCTCCGCATTGCGCCTCCCGGGCACGTACTACACGGTCGACGGCGCCAAGCGGGGCCCCGCCCCCGCGCACGAGATGGGCATCTGGCTGGGCGCCTACAAGCCGCGCATGCTCCGCCTGACCGGCGCCAAGGCCGACGGCTGGATCCCCACCCTCAACTACGTGAGCTCCCCGGACCTGCGCGAGAGCAACGCCATCATCGACGAAGCGGCCGCGGAGAACGGCCGCGACCCGCGCGAGATCCGGCGGGTGCTCAACATCTTCGGCGGTGTCGGGCGCGGCGGCCCCTGGCAGGGACCGGCGGACGACTGGGTCGAGCGCCTGCTGCCGCTGGTCCTGGAGCACGGCTTCGGCACGATCATCCTCGGCGCGGACGATCCGTCCGACATCGCCGCCTTCGGCGAGGAGATCGCTCCCGCCGTCCGCGAGGCCGTCGCCGCCGAACGGGCCACCGCGGGCACCCCCACCGGGCGGGTACGGTCGGCGGCCGCTCTCGCGGAGCGGGTCCCGGGCATCGACTACGACGCGCTGCCCGCGCCGCTGGCATCGGGCGCCGTCGAACCGGGCGACCGCGGCTACGCGGGCGTACGCTCCACCTACTTCACCGCCGGCCGGCCCGGCTTGGTGCTGCGCCCCGCGAACGCCGCCGAGACGTCCGCCGCCCTCGCCTACGCCCGCGCGCAGGGCGTGCCGCTGGCGGTGCGCAGCGGCGGTCACGGCATCAGCGGCACCTCCACCAACGACGGCGGCATCGTCATCCACCTCGGGGCGCTGGACGGCGTCGAGGTGATCGACCGGGAACGGCGGCTGGTCCGGGTGGGGGCCGGCGCCCGCTGGGGCGACGTCGCCCGGAAGCTGGCACCCTTCGGGCTGGCCATCAGCTCCGGCGACTTCGGCGACGTGGGCGTCGGCGGGCTGGCCACGGCCGGCGGGGTGGGCTTCCTGTCCCGTTCGTACGGCCTGACCATCGACCACGTCAGGGGCGCCGAAGTGGTGCTCGCCGACGGGCGGATCGTGCGCGCCGACGCGGACACCCATCCCGACCTGTTCTGGGCGGTGCGCGGGGCCGGTGCCAGTATGGGGATCGTCACCTCCTTCGACATCGAGGCGGCCGAGGTCGGGGACGTGATCCACGCCCGCTTCGCCCACGAGGTGAAGAACCTCGGCGCCTTCCTGCGCGCCTGGGGCGAGCTGACGGAGAACAGCCCCCGCGAACTCACGCCGTTCCTCGTCGTCGCGGACCAAGGCGGCCGCAAGGTCGCCCAGACGACGATCGTCTGGGCCGACGCGGACACCGGACGGGCGACCAAGGCGCTGGAGGCGTTCCTGAACCTCGCCCCGGTCCTCGACCAGCAGGCCGCCGTAGTGCCGTACGCCGGGTTTATGACCCCGCACAACACGCCGCACGACGGACACGGGGGACCGAACTTCCGCTCCGCGCTCGTCGAGCATCTGGACGCCCGCACCACCGGTATCGTCGACCGGATGTTCGAGGAGGGCGAGACGGGGTACTTCCAGATCCGCACGGTGGGCGGGGCGGTCAACGACACCCCCGCCGACGCCACGGCCTACGCCCACCGGACGCAGAACTTCGCCCTGGCCGTCGTCCCCCGGCGCAGCGCCGCCGACCTCAGGAGCTGGGACGAGATCGACTTCGACGGCCTGTACCCGAGTTTCGAGAGCCACAATCAGGAGTCCGCGCTGACCAAGGCGTTCCCGCCGGCCACGCTGGAACGCCTGCGCGAGATCAAGGCCACCTACGACCCGGACAACGTCTTCCGCGGCAACTTCACCATCCCGGCGGCGGACGCCTGACCCCCGGCCCGCGGCCGGACCGGCCGGCCGGCCGGCCGCTCGTCGCGCCGCGCAGTACGCGGAGACATGTGACGGAGGAAACATGCGTACGCACGCACACTTCTGGGTTATATTCGCTCGTGCCGGAGCACACCTCCGGGCGCCGCATCGCGCGGCCGGAAAGGCAGCAACACCATGGAATTCGGGATCTTCTCGGTCAGCGACGTGACCCGCGACCCGGTCACGGACCACACCCCCAGCGAGGCGGAACGCATCGACGCGATCGTGCGCATCGCCAAGCGCGCGGACGAGGTGGGGCTGGACGTCTTCGCCATCGGCGAGCACCACAACCCGCCGTTCTTCTCGTCCGCGCCCACCACGCTCCTCGGGCACATCGCGGCCGTCACCGAGCGCATCGTGCTCAGCACCTCGGTCACGCTCATCACCACCAACGACCCCGTGCGCATCGCCGAGGAGTACGCGATGCTCCAGCACCTGGCCAAGGGACGCGTCGACCTGATGGTCGGCCGCGGCAACACCGTCCAGGTGTACCCCTGGTTCGGCCAGGACATCCGCAAGGGGCTCCACCTCGCGCTGGAGAACTACAACCTGCTGCACCGGCTGTGGCGGGAGGACGTCGTCGACTGGGAGGGCGAGTCCCGCTCGGGGCTGCAGGGCTTCACGTCGACCCCGCGACCGCTCGACGACGTCCCGCCGTTCGTCTGGCACGGCTCCATCCGCACCCCGGAGATCGCCGAGCAGGCCGCGTACTACGGCAACGGCTTCTTCGCCAACAACGTCCTGGCGCCCTACGGGCACTTCGACCGGCTCGTCTCCTTCTACCGGGACCGCTTCGCCCACTACGGCCACGGCACCCCCGAGCAGGCGATCGTCGGCCTCGGCGGCCACGCGTTCATCGCCAGGAACTCGCAGGACGCGGTCACGGGGTTCCGGCCCTACTTCGAGGCGTTCCCCATGTTCAGCGGCACTTCTCTCGAGGACTACATGGAGGCCACGCCCCTTTCGGTGGGCAGTCCGCAACTGGTCGTCGACAAGACCATGGACTTCCGGGAGCGCTTCGGCGACTACCAGCGCCAGCTGTGGAACATCGACCTCCTCGGGCTGCCCGTGGAAACCGCGCTGGAGCAGGTCGAACTCCTCGGCACCGAGGTCGTGCCCGTGCTCCGCAAGGAGATGGCCGCGGTCCGCCGGCCCGGCGTACCCGGGACACCGACCCATGCGGATCTGGTCAAGGCGAAGTACGGGGACGCGGAGCCCCGCCGGCCGCGGCCCAACCCCAACCGGGGGGACAACGTGACGGGCACGTCACCGTACGAGGACACCGACCCGGCCTTCGCGGCCCGCTATCCGAGGATCGGCTGAACCATGGGCGACCGCACACCCGTCGGCCCCGGTCCGGACGGGCCGGCCGACACAGCACTCACCCTCGTGGTGGTCAGCGGCGGAACGGGCAACCCCTCGTCGTCACGCCTGCTGGCCGACCGCATCACGGAGAGGACCACGGACCTGATCCGCCGGCAGGGGCGGGACGTCACGGTACGGAACGTCGAACTCGCGCCGATCGCCGTCGACATCGCACAGGCCGTCGTCACCGGCTTCCCCGGCGAACGGCTCGGAACGGCCATCCGGCAACTGGCGGCCGCGGACGGACTGATCACCGTCTCCCCCGTCTACACCGCCGGTGTCAGCGGATTGTTCAAGTCCTTCTTCGACGTCCTCGACAACGACCTCGTCGTCGCCATGCCGGCCCTGGCGGCCGCCACCGCCGGCAGTGCCCGCCACGCGCTCGTCGTCGACGGACAGCTGCGGCCCATGCTCGCCTTCCTGCGCACCCTCACGGTTCCCACCTCGGTGTTCGCCGCACCGGAGGACTGGGGCTCGGCCACGCTGGGCGAGCGCATCGGACGCGCCGCCACCGAACTCACGGCACTGATGACCGCCGGCGTCGGCGCCGCCATCTCCGGCGAAGCGTGGGCCGGCTACCAGCACCGCTTCGGCGGGAACGCCACCCGAGCCGAACGATCGGCGGCCGACGTGGACTTCGACTCCCCGCTGATGAGACTTGCCGCCGGTGGCACCCCGTCGCAGCGCAAACCGAAGACCTGAACAGTCCTGGGCCGGGGGTCCTGTGCCGAATGGCGCATTCACTTCATCTCCCTTTTTCCTTGACGGGAGATGGCGAGGATTCTTGACTGATGGAACTCCGCCCGTTCGACGACCCGAGAAAGTCACGAGCGGCCGAGCCACTCTGCGAATTGAAGAACGGAACATCAATGAGCACTTCCCGCACGGCGCGGATAATGGGACGCGACGTCGACGTCACCAAGGCCACTCCCGATGTGGTGCAGTTTCTCGCCTCCTACTTCGAAGCGAAGTCGGGCGACGACGTGGACGCCCTGATGGCCCATTTCCTGCCCGAGTCGATCACCTATGTCGACGCGACGGTCGGATGGGCCTTCCGTGACTGGCAGACTCTCCACGACAAGTTCGCGGAACTGCTGGAGGCCTGGCCCGCGGACGCCGTCGCCTACCCGACGCGCATCGTCGGCGACTTCGACAGCGCGGTGGTCTTCTTCACCGACTCCCCCGAGATGTTCGGCCATGAACTGCGGGCGGCCGGCACCGTCGACTTCCGCGACGGCAGGATCGTCCGCTGGGTCGACACCTGGGACGGACGCTCCCTGACCGTCGAGAGCGCCGGGAGCATGCGCGTTCCGGACGACGTCTACCCCGCGGAGTTCGCCGAGGCCGAGGTCGGGGAGAACGCCGCCCCCGTCCTGAGGCAGGCCGCGCGGGGGTTCGCCACCGCGCTGGCGGCGGGGGACGCGCTCGCGGCGTCGGACCTGCTCCACCAGGACGTGGTCTTCGAGGACACGTCCCTGCACACCCTGCTCGAGGGGCGGATCCAGACCCACGCCTTCCTCGACCACAACCTCGCCCGGCTGGGCTACGGTCCGGGGTCCACGCTGCGCCACGTGGTGGGCAGTGCCCAGGGCGGCGCCTACGAGTGGAGCACCGGGGGACGCGTCCCGGTGGGCGTCACCGCCATCGAACTGGACGGGGACGGCGTGATCACGCGCGTGACGGTCAAGTGGGACACCTCGCTGACCCCGAAGGCCACGCTGCACGAGGCCAAGGGCTCGACCATCAGGAACTGAGCGCTCCCCAACCCGACGAGCCGGGAGAGCAGCCGGGCCGAAGGCGGGTGAAGCCCCTGGTGGCCGGGATTTCGACCAGGAAATCCTTCTCCACCAGGGGCTTCGTCCGTTCTCCCCACGTTCGGACCGGACCTGTCCGGCACGGACCTGTCCGGCACGGACCTGTCCGGCACGGACCTGTCCGGCCGATCCGACGGGTGCGACCCACCCGGGTTCACAACGTGGCGTGGAGGACGAACCAGTGGCGGGCCAGGTGCACGCCCTCGGCCGTGGTGGACTGCGCGAGGTAGCGGTCGAAAGCCGCACGGTCGGTCACGGAATCGTAGTCCTCGAAGATCGGCACCATCTGGAGGAAGACGTCCAGGTCCTGCGGGGTGTGGAAGAACTCGTCGTAGGCGATGTCCCGTTGGGCCCGGACGGTGAAGCCCGCGCGCTCGAGCCCGCGACGTTCCTCATCGGCCACCGGCGTGCCCGTCCACCGGCCGTAGAGCTGGCCGCGCCCGAAGGTCTCCTTCAGCGAACGGACGTCGCGCTCGCCGATGCCCATGTGGACCACCGAGCCGCCCGGCCGCAACAGCCTGCGGAACTCCTCGGGGAACAGCGGTCCCCGCCGTGAGGTCACCACGTCGAACGACCCCTCGGGAAAGCCCGTGGCGGAGGCGTCGCCCACCGCGAACGTGACATGGCCGAGCCCGGACCCGGCCTGGTGGCGCTCGGCCGACGCCACCATCTCGGGCGAGAGATCGAGTGCGTCGACGCGGCCGAACGAGGGCGCGACGGCCAGCAGGTTGCGTCCGTCGGCGCACCCGACGTCAAGGAGCCGCCGGTCGGGGCCCCCGAGTCCCCGGACCAGAGCGTCGAACACCTCCTCCGGATCACCCTGCGGAAAGCGGGTGGTGCGGTGCGCCCCACTGGAGTACCCGCCGAACTTCCTGGCCACCTTCGAGTAGAACTCCTGCTGCTGCGTCATCGCCCGCTGCCTTTCGCTCGACCGTCGCGGTCCGACGGCGGCCATCCTCCCGGCGGCCTCGCCGCACGTGTAGGTTCCGCCGTCCGGCCCCTGCGCGCCCGGAGCACTGCTCGCGCAGCCCGCGTCAGGTGTCCGCGGGGGCACATCCGACGACCGTCCGAACCGTCCGGCCGGACGACGTCGTGCGACACGGCGCCCACCGGGCCCGGGCAGGAGCGGCCGGACGGCACGCGTGCGGGTCTGCGTGGGGGCCGAGGGCGCACGGTCCGGACGGCCGTCCCCGGCCGTCCGACCAGGAGGCGCACTGCACGAGCGGACAGTGTCCGGCCGCTGAACCGGCCGTCCCGCCGGACATGTTCCGGCCCCTGCGCCGCACCGCAGGATGGCTCGCGGCGCAGGCGGACCGAGTGGCGGGCCGCTGCCGCGTCCTGGTGAACTCACGAAGCGAGGAAGACCAGTGTCGAAGATCATTGCGGTGGTGTCCGGCGGGATCGACTCCGTGACCATGGCCTACCATCTGCGGGCCGAGGGCCACGAGCTGCACCTGCTGGGCATCGACTACGGGCAGCGCCACCGGCGCGAACTGGTGTGCGCCCGTCTTGCGGCCGAGCGGCTCGACGCCCCCTACGAGGAGGTCGACCTCGGCGGAGCACGCGGCGTGCTGCGCGGTTCCTCCCTGACCGACCCCGCGGTCGAGGTGCCGGAGGACGGTCCGGGTGCCGGCACGGCGCCGGCGGGCGGCACTGCCGTTCCCGGCCGTCCCAACATCGTCCCCAACCGCAACGCCCTGCTGCTGTCGGTCGCGTTCGCCGGGGCCGTCGTCGAGCGGGCCCAGGCCGTCGCGTTCGGGATCATGGCGGAGGACATCGGCCCCTCCGACACCTCCATGGAGTTCCTGGCCGCCTTCCTGGCCATGGAGCGGATCGCCACCCGGGGCCACGCACACCCCGACCTGGACCTGCTCGCCCCCCTGGCCCGGCTCACCAAGCGCGAGGTGATCGCCCTCGGCGACCGGCTCTCCGTACCCTTCGAGGACACCTGGACCTGCTTCCGCGGCGAAGAGGTCCACTGCGGGCGCTGCGCGTCGTGCACCGAGCGGCGCGAGGCCTTCGTCGCCGCCGGTGTGCACGATCCCACCGTCTACGCCACGGCGACCGCCGCGAACGGGGCGGTCTGAGATGGACGTGTTCACCGAAATGGAGTCCGAGGTCCGCAGCTACAGCCGGGCCTGGCCGGTCGTCTTCGACCGTGCGCGCGGCAGCCGGCTGTACGACGAGGACGGCCGCGGCTACCTGGACTTCTTCACCGGGGCCGGCGCACTGAACTACGGTCACAACCAACCGGTCCTCAAGCGGGCGCTGCTGGACTACCTCGGCCGTGACGGCGTCGCGCACTCCCTGGACATGTTCACCGTGGCCCGCCGCCGCTTCCTCGAGACATTGCGCGAGACCGTCCTCGCCCCCCGGGAACTCGACTACCGGGTAGTCTTCCCCGGCCCCGGCGGAGCGAACGCCGTCGAGGCCGCGCTCAAGCTGGCCCGTCGCGTCACCCGCCGCACCACCGTGGTGAGCTTCACCAACTCCTTCCACGGCATGACCCTGGGAGCGCTCGCCGTCAGCGGCAACTCCGCCAAGAGGGCCGCGGCCGGAGTTCCGCTCGGCCACGCCGTGTCCCTGCCCTACGACGGGTACGAGGGCGGCTCCCCGGACCTCCTCGACCGCATGCTCGGCGACCCCGGCAGCGGCCTCGACCTGCCTGCCGCCGTGATCGTGGAGACGGTCCAGGGCGAGGGCGGACTCCGGTCCGCCGGGGACGGCTGGCTGCGGGCTCTCGCCGCGTCCTGCTCGCGCCACGGGGTGCTGCTCATCGTGGACGACGTCCAGATGGGCTGCGGACGCACCGGTCCGTTCTTCAGCTTCGAGGACGCGGGGATCGTCCCGGACATGGTCTGCCTCTCCAAGTCCATCGGCGGTTACGGCCTGCCGCTGGCGCTGACCCTGATCCGCCCCGGCCTGGACGTCTGGCGGCCCGGCGAGCACAACGGCACCTTCCGCGGAGTGGGCCCGGCCTTCGTGACCGGAGCGGCGGCGCTGCGCGCCTACTGGTCGGACGACGGCCTGGAGAAGGCGGTCCGCAGTGCGGGCGAGCGGCTCTCCGACGCCGTCGGAGCGATCGCCGACGGGCACAAGGGAGCCGGGCTCGCGGTGAGGGGGAGGGGCCTGGCCGTGGGCCTCGACTTCAGCGCTCTCGGCGAGCGGGCCGGCGACACCGCCTCCCGGGTGTCGGCCGAGGCGTTCCGGCGCGGGCTGCTCGTGGAGACGTCCGGCGCGGACGACTCCGTCGTGAAGCTCCTCCCCTCGCTCATCGTCACCGACGAGGAGCTCGACGAGGGCGCGGGCGTCCTCGCCACGGCGGTCGACGCGGCGCTTCGCTCCTGACCACCACGAACACCGGCACCACGCAAAGGAATTCACCCATGAACAGCGTCATACCCGTCGTCGACCTCGACGTCTGGGACGTCGCGTCCCCCGAGGACCGGCGCGCCACGGCCGAGTCCCTGGACCGGGGGCTGCGCGAGACCGGCATGTTCCTGCTGCGGGGCCACGGCGTACCACGCGAGGTGATGGACGAACTGCGCGTCCAGGGGCGCGCGTTCTTCGGCCAGCCACGTAAGACGAAGAGCAGGTACGCGATCGGGGCGCCGTACGAGAGCGGCTGGCTGGAGATGCACCCCGGTGGCGGGGTCGGGGTTCCGCGCGCGGAGGGCGAGGAACCGTCGGCACCGGACCTGCACGAGTCCTTCTACGCCGGCCCCGCCCACCGGTCGGGTGACGAGGCGACCGACCGCTACTGCTACCCCCCGAACCGCTGGCCGGAGGAGGTACCGGGGCTGCGCCGGGCCACCGACGCGTACACCGGTCACATGCTGCGTGTCGCGCATCGCGTCAACGGCCTGTTCGCCGCGGCGCTGGGGCTGTCCGAGGACTTCTTCAACCAGTACGCCACGAAGGCCACCTGGACGCAGAACGTCAGCTGGTACCCGTCGCTGAACGCGGTCGGCGCGGTGGCGGAGGGGCAGCTGCGCAACGGTCCGCACACCGACCTGGGAACGTTCACCGTGCTCAGCCGCCAGCAGGGCGTGGGCGGACTCCAGGCGTGGAACGAGACCGACGGCTGGTTCGCGCCGCCGTACGACCCCGAGGCCCTGGTCGTCAACCTCGGCGACCTCATGGAGCACTGGACCGACGGACGGTGGCGGTCCCTGCGTCACCGGGTCCTCGCTCCGAGCCCGAGCGCGCCCGACGAGGAGCTGGTCTCGCTGGTCTTCTTCTACGAGTCCGACCCGGACACCCTCATCGAGCCCCTGGCCCCGCCGGTCGGCGGTGGTGCCGGACTCGAACCCCTCGTCTCGCGCCGCTCGGTGCTGGAGAAGCTCGGTGTGCACGCCTACTCCCCGCCGTCCGTGGCCTGACCGGCCCTGCCGACCCTGCCGACCCTGCCGACCCTGCCGACCCTGCCGACCTGCTGACCTGCTGCCAGCCTCCCGACGGAAAGGATCCGAGAACCCATGACCCTGCGCATCTCCAAGCGTTTCGACTTCTCCGCCAGCCACCAGCTCGCCGGCCTCGACGAGGGCCACCAGTGTGCGCGCCTGCACGGCCACAACTACGTGGTGGAGCTGGAACTGAGCGCCGACCGGTCCGAGCTGACCCCCACCGGCTTCGTCCGCGACTACGGCGACCTGTCCGTGTTCAAGAAGTGGCTCGACGAGACCCTCGACCACCGTCACCTCAACGACGTCGTCGACGCCAACCCCACCGCCGAGAACCTCGCGGTCTGGATGTTCTCGCAGTGGGCGAAGGAGTTCCCGGAGCTGACCGGCGTCCGTGTCTCCGAGACGCCCAAGACCTGGGCGGAGTTCCGGCCCTGACCGGCCGCCGGGAATGCACTGAACCGCCCGCTCACCGCGCACGCGCCCGACAGAAGGAGGAGGTGGTGCCCTGTGGAACCGGAACTCGTCGTCAATGAGATCTTCGGCCCCACTTGAGGCCGTTCAGGGAGAGGGCCGGTCGCTGGGCCGCAGATGCGGCTTCCTGCGGCTCGGCGGGTGCAACCTGTCCTGCCGCTGGTGTGACACCCCCTACACATGGGACTGGCAGGGCATCAGCGACACCCGCATCCGCTACGACCCCAAGGCCGAACTCCACCGGCGGACCGTCTCCTCGGTCGCCGTGGAACTGCTGGGACTGGGCGTCGACCTCGTCGTGATCTCCGGCGGAGAGCCGCTGAGTCAGCAGGCCCGGCTGCTGCCGCTGGTCGACGTCCTGCTCGGAGCGGGCATCGAGGTGGAGTTCGAGACCAACGGCACCCGGGTCCCCGACGGCCGGCTGATCCGGGACGGCGTCCGTTTCAACGTCTCGCCGAAGTTGTCGCACGCCGGCGACCCGGCCGACAGGCGGATCGTCCCGCAGGCGCTGCGCCGGTTCGCCGTCACCCCGGGCGTGACCTTCAAGTTCGTCTGCCGGACCGAGGCCGACCTCGACGAAGTGGGGGACCTCGTATCGGACTTCGGCATCCGCTCCGTGTGGATCATGCCCGAGGGCCAGAGCCCGGAGGCGATCGGGAAGCACACGCGGCAACTCGTCGACTCGGTCATCGACCGGGGCTGGAACGTGACCACCAGACTGCACACGCTGGTCTGGGGAGCTGAGAGAGGTGTCTGAATGACCGTCAACGCCATGGAGCCGCGGGCCGCGGCCGAGGAGGGCCCGACCGACCCGTTGGTCGACCTCGCCCACCGACTGCTGAAGGAGATCGGCGAGGACCCCGACCGGGACGGCCTTCGGCAGACGCCCGAGCGGTTCGCCCGCTGGTGGCGCGAGTTCATCGACTACGACCCCGGAACCATCGACACGCTCTTCGAGACGACCACCACGAGCCGGATGGTGGTGGTCTCCGACATCCGCGTCTGGTCGCTCTGCGAACACCACCTGCTGCCGTTCAGCTGCTCGGTCACCATCGCCTACCGGCCCACTCACAGGCTGCTCGGCCTGTCGAAGTTCGCGCGGGTGGCACACCGCCACGCACACCGGCTCCAGGTGCAGGAGCGGCTCGTCGCCGACATCGCCCGCGAGGTGGCGGACGTCACCGGTGCCGATGACGTGGCGGTGATCGCCAAGGGCGAGCACCTGTGCATGACGATGCGCGGGATCAAGACCAGTGCCGAGATGCTGTCGACCTCCTACCTGGGGGCGTTCGGCGACGACACGGCACTGCGCGGCGAACTGCTCGCGCTGCTGCGTTCCTGACCGCGGTGGCGGCCCTCGGCGGAACTGCACGGTGTCCGCCGCGGGCCGCCGCCTCAGATGTAGCCCTCCCTGATGGCGTGGGCCACCGCATGGGCCCGGTTGCGCAGGTTCAGGCGCATCATGACGTCGTGCAGGATCCCCTTGATGGTCCGCTCGGAGTAACTGAGCTGGTCGGCGATCTCCCTGGTGCCGAGCCCCTGTGAGACCAGTTCCAGGACGTCCAGTTCGCGCCGGGTGGGCCGGCCCGGCTGCACCGTGCTCATGACCGTGCCGTGGTCGCGGCGTTCGAGTTGGGCGAGGAGTCGGCGCAGCAGGTCCCCGGGCATGTCGCCCTCGTTGCGGGCCGTCGCACGGATCGCCTTCACCAACCCGTCCGAGTTCGCCTGGTGGCGCCAGACGACGGAGGATATCCCCGCTTCGAGGACCAGGGTCAGCTGGTGCTCGGCGAGTTCGCCGACCACCAGCACCACGCGTCTCTTGTAGCCGGCGGCCAGCTTGCGCAGCTGGACCCCGGCCTGCAGGTCCAACCGGTCGACCAGCACGACGGCGACGTCCCTGGTGGGGTCGGGCGAGTCCTCCGCGCGCGGGACCACCCTGATGTCGCGGTGCTGGGCCATCTGGGCGGCGACGCCCGCCCGGGTGAGGGGGTCGCCGCCGTACACGGCGATGGTGAGACCGGGCGCCGGCACGTGCGGCGAGGGCCGCGTCGGTGCTGTCGGCTCCGGTGCCGGCCACTCCGGGGCGTAGCCGTACAGGGAGGGGTTGGACCGTGCCATGGGAGTCCTTTGCTGTGGGCGAGCCGATTCCCTCGTGACTGCCCGGTGATCGTAAGTGCTCCCGGACCCGAGCGGTCTTTTTGTTCACGCGGGCGCCACCACATTGACCGAACCCTGGTGATCACGTGGCCGAAACACCGTGGCCCTGGACGGACTTGACTTTCCACTCGAACCGCATCACACCCTGCCTTTGAAAGTGCGGGTCGAACCGGTTTCCCGGCCCTGGTTGACAGGTTTGAGATCGAAACAGTAGAGGAATGCCCGGCTTCCTGCTTTTCGCCCGTCACGCCTCAATCGGCGGGCAGAACGCGCCCATTGCCTTCCGACACCGTTGTCACCCCGTACACCGGACGGTCGTCCTGTCGCGATATCGCCGTACCGGTGCGCACGGCGGTCCCGGCCGGGCGCACCGCGGTCACCACCGCCCGTCGGCGGTCGCCGCTCGACCGGGCGGACCTCCCGGTTGCACGGCCGTACACGGCGCGCGTCCCCCCGAGTCTGCCTTTCCGTACGTTCCGCTTCGTGCCCCGCATCGACAGAATCCCTGGTACGGCCGCCTCCGAGGACCGCGGCCGGGCCCGGCACCGAGGAGAGCCCCCATGATCCCAGGCACACCCGCGATCGTCCTGGTGGACCCCGTCCGGCAGGGAGTGCCCTTCAAGGCAGCGGCCCGCGAACTCGGCTTCCACGTCGTCTCCGTCTACACCCACACCTACCTCGCCTCCCTCGACGGGCACGCCGACGGCGACGACCTGAGCCTCTACACGGCGGACCCGGAGGAAGCGGATCGGCTCATCACCGCGGCCGGGGTGACGCCCAAGGCCGTGGTCCCGTGCCTGGAGGCGGGCGTCCACCTGACCGACGTCCTGGCACACCGGCTCGGCCTGCCGGGCAACGACCACTCCCTCGCCTGGGCCCGCCGCAACAAGGCCGCGATGCGCGAGCACGCCCGGCGTACGGGCGTACGGGTGCCGGAGTTCCGCCTCGTCCACTCCCCCGGGCAGATCGTCGCGGCAGCCCACGAGATCGGTTTCCCCGTCATCGTGAAACCGACGATGGGCGCCGGCTCCCAGGGCGTGCGCGTCTACTCCACCGCGGCCGACCTCGACGGCCGCGATGCGCCGGTCACCCATGACGTGTACCGCGAGCCGATCCGCGAATGGCTGGTCGAACGGTACGTACGCGGCACGGAGTTCGCCGTCAACTTCTTCAGCGCGGACGGCGAGCACCGGCTCGTCGACATGTGGGAGTACCTGCGTCCGGACACCGCCGACTACGACTTCCCCCTCTGGGACATCGTGCAGGCCGACACCCACCACCCGGACCACGCCCGGGTGGAGGCCTGCGTGCGCGGCGTCCTGGACGCCTTCGGCATCCGCAGGGGCCCGAGCCACACCGAGGTGAAGTGCGCCGCCGACGGCGTGTACCTCATCGAGGTCGGGGCCCGGCTCTCCGGAGGGCCCGCCGTGGACCTGTGGATCGCCCACGGCGGACTCCGCCCGTTCCGCGACACCATCGCCTGCTACCTCGGCCGGCGTCCGGCACTGATCGACGAGCCCGTCGTGTTCCCCGTGCGATTCGGCTCGGCCGTCGTCCACAACGAGGACGGCCCCGGCACCCTGGTCGCCGTCCACGGGGCCGGGGAAGCGGCCGCTCTTCCGGGCGTCGACAGCGTGGACCTCGGCTACGCGCCGGGCCAGTTCGTGCCGGCCACGCACGACAACGTCAGCATCCCGTTCAGCGCCGCCGTCCACGGACCGGACACCTCCGCCGTGCTGACCACGCTGGCCCGCGTCAGGTCCCTGGTGCGGGTGGAGACCCGGCCCGGGGTCCCGTCGGACGGGCCCGCGGCCCCGGCGGGCTCCTGACGTGCCGCGGTCCGGCCCCCGCGCGCCTCGGACGGCCGCCACCCCTCCGCGGCCCGACGGCCTCCTGGCGACCTACCGCGACGTGCTCGCCTCACCGGGCGCCCCCGGACTGGCCGTTGCGAGCCTGGTGTCCAAGTGGCCCATCGGCATGTTCCCGGTGAGTGTGCTGCTGCTGGTCTCGCCGGCCTACTCGTACGCCGAGGCCGGCGCGGTCGTTGCGGCCATGCTCGTGGCCAACGCGGCGAGCAGCCCGGCGCGGGGGCGTCAGGCGGCACGGCGGGGCGCACGGCCCGTCCTGAGGACGTGCCTGGCGGGCTACCTCGCCGGGCTCGGCGGGATCGCGGTGGCCGCGGCATGTTCGGCCCCCTTTCCCGTGGTGCTCGCGGCGGCGCTGGTGATGGGGGTCTTCTTCCCGCCCGCGAGCATCCTGCTCCGGTCCCACTGGACGGCCGTCGACCGCGACCGCGGGCGGTCCTCGGCCAACGCGCTGGAATCCGCCCTCATGGACGTGTCCCTCATCACCGGACCGCCCCTTGCCACCTGGCTCAGCGTCTCCTTCGCACCCGCGGTTCCGCTCGGCGTCATCGGGGCGCTGATGGCGCTCGCGGTCGCCGCGCTGACCCGGCTTCCGGACGAAGCCCCACGGACGTCCGCCCCTCCTCCGGCCGCCGCACCCGCGCCCGCGCCGCGCGGACCGCTCGTCGGCCTGTTCACCGCGCAGTTCCTCTTCTGCGCCGCCTTGGCGGGGACGGAGGTCGCCCTGCCCGTCTACGCACAGCAGCACGACGCGGCGGGCTACAGCGGCTGGTTCCTCGCGGGCCTCTCGGCGGGCAGCATCATCGGAGCGCTCCTCCTGGGACGGCTGCGCGGCACGAGCACCCGGCGCCTGCCCGTGCTGCTCGCCGTGCTGGCTCTCGGGATGTGCGGAGTCGGTGCGGCCATGCTCCTCGGCCCGGTCGCGGTGGCCGCGGTCTGCCCGGCGGCGGGCTGCGTCGTCGGTTCGGTCTTCGCCGAGTTCTTCACCGTCCTGGGGGCCATGACCCCGCCCGGCGCCGACCGTGAGGTGCAGGGCTGGGCCAACGGCATGACGACGGTGGGGTTCGCGGCCGGCTCCTTCGGCGGTGCGGCACTGACCGGGGCACTCGGGGCGTCCGCGTTCGTCCTCTGCTCACCGGTCGCCGCGGTTCTGGCCGCCTGCCTGACGAGACGGTTCGGACCGTCCCGCCACCGCGCGTGGGAACGCCGAACGCCCTCCCGCTGAAGGCGCCGTGCCGGGACGGACGCCCGGGCACACCCCGAATGCACCGGCGCTGTCCAGGCTACGGACACGGGCGTACCGATCGTGGCCGACGAGCCCGGCGCCCCGCGGCACCCGTAAGCGGTCACCGGCGGGCAGTGGACGCCGGCCCGGCTACCGTTCCGCGAGGCCGGAGCGCCACGCCCACAGGGCGATCTCGACGCGGTTGCGGGCGGAGAGCTTGGTCTGGATGTTGCCGAGGTGGGTCTTGACCGTTCCCAGGGAGACGAAGAGCGCGGCCGCGATCTCCGCGTTGGTCAGGCCCTCGGCGACGAGACGGGCGACGTCGGTCTCGCGCGAGGAGAGACCCGGTCCCAGGGGCGCTGCCGTCCGCGGCGGCCTCAGTCCTTTCAGCAGGCGGATCGTGATCGCCGGGCTGACCAGCGCCTCGCCGGAATGCGCCGCGCGCACGGCCTCGGTCAGCAGGGCCGGTCCGGAGTCCTTGAGGAGAAAGCCGCAGGCGCCGTTGTTCAGCGCCTCGTGCACGTACTCGTCGTCGTCGAAGGTGGTGACGACGACGACCTTCGGGGAGCCCGCGGAGCCGGGATGGTTCAGTTCGCGCAGGGCCTGCAGGCCGTCCATCCGCGGCATGCGGATGTCCATGAGGACCACGTCGGGCGCGAGCGCGCGGGCCATCTCGACCGCCTGGAGACCGTCCTTGGCCTCCCCGACCACCTCGATGTCGTCCTCGGCGCCGAGGATCAGCGAGAAGCCGGTGCGGACCATGGTCTGGTCGTCGGCCAGCAGGACACGGATGGTCATCAAGCACCTCTGCTCGGTATGTGCGCCTGAACGGTCCAGCCCTCCGGGACCCTCGGGCCCGCGGTGAAGGAGCCGCCGAGCGCCGCCGTCCGCTCGTGCAGGCCTTTGAGCCCGTAGCCGCCGTCCGGCGAGGGGCCGCCCCGGCCGCGGCCGTCGTTGGAGACCTCGACCGTCACCGCCGCGGGCCGGTCGTGGCAGCGGACGAGGATGTCGAGTGTCCGGGCGTCGCCGGCGTGCTTGCGCACATTGGTGAGCGACTCCATGACCACCCGGTGGACGGCCGACTGGACGTCGATCGGAACCACGTCGACCGCACCCTCGATGCTCAGCCGCACCTGCAGGCCGCTGTCGGAGGTGAAGTGACCGGCGAGGTCCGCGATCTCCGCGATCGTACCCGGGGGCGAGAGCCTGGTGTGGGCGTCGGGTTCCCGCAGCAGGGTGACCATGCGGCGGATGGCGGTCATCGCCTCGTCCCCGGCCTCCTCGATGCGTTGCAGGGCGGGAAGCACGGCCTCCGGCTTGCTCGCCGCCACGGTCTGCGCGGCCTGGGCCAGTACCACCATGCCCGTGACGTGGTGGGCGACGTAGTCGTGGAGATCCGACGCGATGCCCGTCCGCTGCGCCTGCTGGGCCGCCATCAGCCGGCGGTGGCGGTTGGTCTGGAACATGCGCAGATACAGTCCCGCGGCACTGCTGATGACGCCGCCCAGCGCGATGACCAGGGCGAGGACGACCGCCGCCTTGGCGTTCCCCAGCCGGGTGGGCTGGAGCACCAGACCCGCCAGCAGGAGCGGGACCGCGAAGCCGGCGCGTACGGGTTCGGCCCGCCACGCGGCCAGCCCGATGAGGACGACGCCCACGACGGCGACGGTGAACCCGAAGGGCACGACTCCGTAGCCGGCGCTCGGCACGGCGAGTGCCACCAGCACCAGGAAGGCTCCCAGGACCAGTGCGCCGGTGCCCAGCGTCGCGGCCTTCAGACGCGGCATGACCACGGCGACGGCTATCGCCAGCAGGACCACGAGCGGCTGGACCGCGTTCACGGCCACGTCCAGCGCCCCCAGGACCAGCAGTACGGCGGCGGCCACCAGCCAGCCGATGGCCCGCAGGAGCCGCTCGAAGGGGCCGTCGGCGCTGTTCCTCACGTTCCCGTCTTCTCCGTTTCCGCTCACCGGCCGGGCGGAGGCCGCTCCGGATGACCTGTCCAGTGTCACCGATCCGCCCCGGAGGACCGGGGGCCGCTCTCCCGGGCCGGGGACGGACCGGGAGAGCGGCCGTCGCCGACGCGGTCCGTTCCCGCGCCCAGGACCACCACGTCGAGGACGGCCTGGGCGTAGACCCGGGCGGTGCGCAGCAGGCGGTGGACCGGGGGTTCCCCGGGGGTGCCGGCGTGGTGGCCCGGGGCCGGGGCGGAACCGTGGTCCCCGCCGTGCTGCCCGGTCACCGTCGCACCTGCCCCGTGGTCGCACCGGCGGCGAGGGCACCCCGGACGAGTTCGCCCAGCAGCGCGGGGTACGTCAGTCCCTGGTGCGCGAACATCTTGGGGACCTGGGACTGCGCGGTCATGCCGGGCATGGTGTTCACCTCGTTGAGGACGGGACCGTCGGGAGTCAGGAAGAAGTCGCAGCGCGCCACCCCGCGGCAGCCCAGCGCCGCGAAGAGGGCGAGGGAGGCCTCGACGAGCCCGTCGTGCTGCGCCGCGGAGAGCGGGGCGGGGATCAGGAACCGGGCTCCGCCGTCGTACTTCTGCTCGGTGTCGAAGAGGCGTCCGTCGTCGAGCAGGATCTCCAGCGGGGGACCCACCACCAGGCCCCCGTCCGCGCGTTGCAGCACGGCGAGGTCCACCTCACGGCCGGTCACCAGCTCCTCGACCAGGACCCGGTCGTCGACCCCGAGCGCGGCGGCGATCGCCGGGGCGAGTTCCGCCTCGTCGGTGACGAGGGACACGCCGTGGCTGGACCCCGCGGCGACGGGCTTCACGACGACCGGGCGGTCGAAGCGCACCCGGTCCGCGGTGTCCGCGGTGACCAGGAAGCCCGGGGCGACGGCGATGCCCACCGCCTCGGCCACCAGTTTCGTCGCCCACTTGTCCATGGCCAGGGCCCCGGCACGGACGCCGGCACCGACGTAGGGCAGCTCCGCCAGGTCCAGCAGCGCCGCGAGCGTGCCGTCCTCGCCCAGCGGGCCGTGCATCGCCGGGAAGACCACGTCGCAGCCCGCCAGCACCGCCAGCGCCTCGGACAGGCTCGTCGCGGCGGAACCCGCCAGTGGCCGCCCGGCGGCGTCCCGCCACACCCCGTCCCGTCCGATGGTGAGGGACACGACGTCGTGGACGGCCGGGTCGAGCGCCGAGCGGACGGACGCGGCGGACGCGAGGGAGACCTCGTGCTCGGCGCTCCGGCCGCCGCCGAGCACGGCGACGCGGATGCGATCGGTCTTCCGGGAGGCGGTCACGCGGCGGCCCCCGGGCGGTGCGCGGTGCGGCGCAGGCGGGTGCCCAGGCCGGTCACGATCTCGTGCTCGATGGTTCCGGACCAGCACGCCCAGTCCCGGACGGTGGGCTCGCCGGCGTCGCCCGTGCCGAAGACGGTGGCGATGTCACCGGGTGCGGCCGGACGCTCGCCGCAGTCCACGATCACCTGGTCCATGGAGACCCGTCCCACCACGGGGCGGCGGCGACCGCCGAGGAGCACCTCCGCCCGGCCGGACGCCGCGCGGGGAAGCCCGTCCGCGTACCCGACGGCGAGCAGGGCCAGGTGGGTGCGCCGCGAGGCGGTCCACGCGTGGCCGTAACCGGCCCGGGCGCCGGCCGGGACCGTACGGACCGACACCACGGGCGCGGTCAGCGTCAGTGCGGGGCGCAGACGTGTCGTGTGCGTGGGGTCGATGCCGTAGAGGCCGGCGCCGACGCGGCTGAGGTCGAAGCGGGTCCGCGGGTCGGTGAGGGTCGCCGAGGTCGCGGCCAGGTGCCGGATGCCGGGCCGCAGCCCGGTCCGCACGGCGGTGGCCGACGCCGTCCGGAAGAGTTCGAGCGCCCGGTCGGTGCACCCGTCCCCCGGGGTGTCCGCGCAGCCGAGGTGACCCATCAGGCCGGTGACCCGGACCAGGCCGGCCCGCTCCGCCTCCCGGGCCCGCCGGCACAGGTCGGGCCACTGCCGGGGGTCGGCACCGTCACGGGCCATGCCGGTGTCCAGGTGCAGGTGCACCTGCGCGGGCCGTCCCGTCCGGGATGCGGCGCGAGCCACCGCGGCCAGGTGCTCACGGCCGGGCACGGCGACCGACACGTCGGCCCGCAGGGCCTCCTCGAAGGCGGCCTCGACGGGATTGAGCCAGCTCAGGATCGGTACCCGGAATCCCGCACGCCTGAGGAACAGCGCCTCCTCGAGGGAGGTCACGCCGAGCGAGGTCGCGCCCGCGCCCAGCGCGGCGGAAGCCACTTCGGCGGCACCGTGCCCAAAGCCGTCGGCCTTGACCACCGCCATCAGGCGAGCCGCACGGGCGGCCAGGAGGCGGGTGTTCGCGGCGACCGCCGCCAGGTCCACACCCAGCTCCGGGCCTGCCGTACGGCCGGCTGGAGGGGGCGGGTCGCCGATGCGGACGACGGGATCGGTCAGTGGTGCGCAAGGCATGGGAAGCCCTTCGGGTGTCGCGGTCGGGCCGGCGCCCCGGGGGCCGCCCGGACGCGAGTCGGCACCGGGACGGGAAGGAGGGCGCGGCCCACGCCGGAGCGGGTGCCGGGGGCCCGTACCGGCGGCCGGGACGGTGCCCGCGGGTCCGGTACGGGGCGTGGATCTCATGGCGAGCACGCTACGAAGCCGGCGTGACCGCCCGCTTCGGGCGGAAGTCGGACCCTTCGCGCCGCACTACGACTTTCGGCCGATGCCTCCGCCGGTGCGCCGCCGGGCCTCGGGGCCCCGGCCCTCTGGCTGGATGCGCATCCCTGGCGACGTGGGCTTCACCACGGAACGCCCACCGCGGGAGTGGTCCCCCGCGGTGGGCGTCGTGGGCCGGGCCGGCGGCACGGGCCGCCGCGCGTCACGCGGGCAGGGCGAAGATCCGGTACTCGGAGACCGTGGTGAAGCCGAGGCCGCGGTAGAGGGGCTCGCCCGCGGGGCTGGCCATGAGGGCGGCGAACTCCATCCCGCGGTCGCGTCCGACGCTCAGTGCGGCCGCCGTCAGGACGGTGCCGATGCCGCGGCGGCGGTGGGTCTCGGCGACGTGGACGAGGAAGATCCCCGCATGGCCGTGCGCCACGATGACCACGGTCGTGCCGACGATGCGCCCGTCGAGCACCGCGGCCAGACGCACGACGTCCGCGTTGTCCGAGCGCTGCGCCTCGATGCGCGCCATGTCGTTCTCGAGGCCCGGCGGGATGCCCATGGACGTGCTGTAGGTGCGGACGAACTCCACCAGGCGCGCGGTCCCCTCGACCGGCTCGATCCGCAGCCCGTCCGCACGCTCCCCGGCTTCGGCGACGGGCTGGTCCAGCGGCCGGACCATCACCGGGACGGAACCCAGTTCCACCAGCCCGTGCCGGACGAGTTCGGCGGGCGTTCCCTCCGGGCTGTCCGGCCCCGCCCACCACCACCAGGGGAGGTCGGCGAGCCGGGTCCGGGCCGTGGCTGCGGCCTGCCCGACGCCCTGGAGCGAGGGGGTGCGGAGCACGCCGTTGAACTGCGGGGTCGCGAGTCCGCTGCGGTAGTAGTCGAGTTCCCCCTCGCCGCGTTCCTCCGCGCCCCATCCGAGCAGGTACTGGCGGAAGTTGGCGGTCAGCAGCGTGAGGTCCACGCCGCCCCCGGAGTCCGTGGGGGATCCCTCGTCCGGCACAGAAGTCACGGTCGGTATTCGTGTGTCTGTCATCCTCGTTGCTTTCGCTGTCCGGGCGCCGTCCACCGGCGCGTCCGGAGTTGTCGTGCGTCGCGGGACCGAAGTGCCGTGCTCACCGCTCCGTCGCGGTCCGGCGGTCCCGGTTCTCCTCCGCCGCGGTGCGGCCGGAGGCGCTGAGGTTGCCGAGCATCTGCAGGAGTTCCGCGCTGCGGCTGCCCGGCTCGGGGTGGAACACCACCAGGATGAGGCCGCCGCTCCCGGCGATGGTCAGCTTGTCCGACCGCAGTTCCAGGTCCCCGACCTGCGGGTGCCTCAGGCGCGCGATCTGCCCCGTGTGCGGTGTGACGTCGTGGCGGGCCCACAGTTCGCGGAAACGCTCGCTCCGGAGGGAGAGTTCACCGACCAGCTCGGTCAGCCGGGGGTCGTCGACGTCCGGCCCGGCCAGGGCGCGCAGGGTGGCGACACCCTTGCCGGTCATCGACTCCCAGTCGATGCGCCGTTCGCGTTCCGCCGGGTCGAGGAAGGCGGCCGACAGAAGGTTCACACCGGGGGTGTAGCTGGGAGACAGGGCCGCCGCCAGGTCGTTGACGGCGAGGACGTCGAAGAACCGGTTCTGCACCCAGGCGGGGTTGCCGCTCCAGCCGTCGATCAGTTCCCGGATGCTCTGTGACACCTGCTCGGGCCGCGGTGCGCTGCCGCGGGGCGGCGTCCGGGCGGCCGCGCTGGTTACCCGGGCCCGCGTCAGGCCGGTCATGTAGTCGGCGGTGTCCTGGTCCAGGGTCAGCGCCCGGGCGATCGCGTCGAGTACCTGAGGTGACGGATTGCGGTCGCGCCCCTGTTCCAGACGGAGGTAGTAGTCCGTGCTGATCCCGGCGAGCATCGCGACCTCCTCCCGTCGCAGACCCTCGACCCGCCGCGTCCCATGGGTACCGAAACCGACCTCCTCCGGCCGGACCAGGCGTCTGCGAGCCCGCAGGAACTCACCCAGCGCATTCGAAGCGTCCATACCGACGACCGTAGCCCGCCGCGCCCGCGGATGAGTGGCCCCCTTGGTACCAGGCACGATGAGCGCAACGACCCGCACAGGGTGTTCACCCCGTCGCGGCGGGCCCGTCACCGTCCGTACGGGGCGGCCGCCGCAGTGCCGGGCGCGAGCCGGTGGGTCTCGGTAGCCTGAGTGGGGGTACGGCCATGAGGCGGCCCTGCCGCGGGAACGGCGACGGCAGCCGCCTCGCAGGCGCCCGGGGCACCCCGGGCAACCGGGATCGTCACCTCGCGTGACAGGACTGAGCATGGGCAATCCTTCACAGACTCCTTCCGGACGCTGCTTCGCGGGAACGTCCGGCGACGAGGACGTCGCCGGTTTTGTGCTCGACGACGACGGCCTCGTCTCCGCGTGGAGCGCCGCGGCCGAGCGGCTCCTCGGCTTCCGGGCCACGGACGTCGTCGGACGCCCGGCGGCCGAGCTGTGGCCGGAGGCGTTCGCCGGACCTTCCGGGGACGCCGCACCGCGGCAGGCCGCCCCGGGACGGCGCGCCGTGCTCTCCCGCCGTGACGGCGGCACCACCGACGTCGTCCTCCACACGTCGCCGTTGCTCGAGCCGGGAGGGCACGACGGTCGGGGCTCCGTGGTCGTCGTGGTCCCCACGCCCCACCCGGCCGCCGAGGGCCGGGCGATCCTGGAGGCCCTCTTCACCCAGGCGCCCATCGGCATCGCCGTCTACGACCGGAACCTGCGCTTCGTGCGGATCAACGCCGCCCTGGAACGCATCCACGGGTTCCCCGAGGAAAGGGCCCTCGGCCGGTCCGTCAGCGAGGTCCTGCCGGGACTCGACGCCATGGCGATCGAGCGCAGGCTCAAGGGGGTTCTGGACAGCGGCCGGCCCGTCGTCAACGCCGTCCACCAGGGGCGCACCGCGGCCGACCCGGACCGGGACCACGTCTGGCACGTCTCCTCGGTCGTCCTGACCGCACCGGACGGCGACGTCCTCGGCGTCACCGACCTGATCATCGACATCACCGACCGCCACCGGACCCGGGAACGCCTCGCCCTCCTCGACGAGGCGGCCATGCGCATCGGCACCACCCTGGACGTGCGGCGCACCGCGGAGGAACTGGTGGACGTGCTCGTCCCGCGGCTCGCCGACGTGGCGACGATCGACCTGCTCGAGGACGTCGTGGAGGGCGCGGAGCCGGAGCCCATGGGCTCCGGGCCCGTCACGGTGCGTTCCCTCGCCCGCACGGCCGTCGACCCGGAGATCATCAGCCGGATCCGGCAGCCCGGGGAACTGCAGAACTACCCCCCGGACTCGCCGCACGTGCAGAGCCTGGCCGACGGCCGCCCGCGGCTGATCCCCGTGGTCGAACCCGGTGCCGAATGGCTGCGGGACACCGCCGACGAGCGGGTCAAGGCGATGCGGAACTACGGGATCGACTCCCTCATCCTCGTACCGCTGCGCGCGCGGGACGCCACCTTGGGCCTGGTGCACCTGTACCGGGGGCGCGGCAGCGAGGCCTTCGAACCCGACGACCTCGTCCTCGCCCAGGACATCGTCGCGCGCGCCGCGGTCTGCCTCGACAACGCCCGCCGCTACACCAACGAGCACACGGCCGCCCTGACGCTCCACGCGAGCATGCTGCCGCGCAGCGTCCCGGACCAGAGCGCGGTCGAGGTGGCGCAGCACTACCGGCCGTCGCGGGTGCACGCGGGGGTGAGCGGCGACTGGTTCGACGTGATCCCGCTGTCGGGTGCCAGGGTGGCCCTGGTGGTGGGCGCGGTGCCGGGCACGGGATTCCAGGCGGCCGCGTGCATGGGGCACATCTGTTCCGCGATCCGCACGCTGGCCCAAGTGGACCTGACGCCCGACGAGTTGCTCGGCCAGATCGACGACATGGTGCCGCGGCTCCTGGAGCGCGAACACGCCACCGGGTCTGCGCCGGTGGTCGAGGCCCTGAAGGGCTCGACCTGCCTGTACGCGGTCTACGACCCCGTCTCGCGGCGCTGCGTGATGGCAAGCGCCGGGCATCCGCCGCCCGCCGTCGTCACCCGGTCCGGGGACGTGGTGGTCCCCGAGGTGCCGGTCAACAATCCGCTCGGCCAGGGCGACCCGGTGTTCGAGCCGCTGGACCTGGAACTCGCGGAGGGCAGCACCCTGGTGTTCTCCAGCCACAGCCTGCTGCGCCCCACGGACTCGTGCGAGACGCTCGCGACCCGCCTCAGCACCGTCGTCGCCGACCGGGGCCGCCCGATCGAGGAGACCTGCCGCGCCATCTCCGATCTGGTCGCCGCCCATCTCACGATGGAGGACGGCCTGGCGCTGCTACTGGCCAGGACCCGCCCCCTCGACCCGGGGAAGCTGGCCACCTGGACGGTCCCCCCGGTCCCGGCGGCCGTCGGCGACATGCGTTCGCTGGTGCTGCGGCAGCTCGGCCAGTGGGGGCTGGAGCACCTGGCCTTCTCCACCGAACTCATCGTCAGCGAGCTGATCACCAACGCCATCCGCCACGGGCACGACCCGATCCGGCTGCGGCTGATCCTGGACCGGACGCTCATCTGCGAGGTCAGCGACGCGGCGAGCACATCGCCGCACATCCGCCGGGCGGCCACCACCGACGAGGGCGGCCGCGGGCTCTTCCTGGTGGCACAGTGCTCGCACCGCTGGGGGACCCGGTACGCCCTGGTCGGCAAGACCATCTGGGCCGAACAGACCCTGGACCCCGTCGCGGCCTGACGTGATCGTTCGCAGCCGGGGTCAGCGTGCGCCGGCGCCCGGAGGCGGCAGCAGCTCGGTGGCGAACCTCAGGAACTGCAGCAGCGGCGCGCCCGCGGTGACCAGGGACCGCGGGCGGAGCGGAAGCCCGTCCGGCCCCTCCTCGCAGCACGCCGAGTAGACCTCGCGCACGACGTGGGCGGCCCTTTCGACGCGCTCCGCGAGGCGCTCGGAACCGCCCCCGGTCGCGGACGTGTCCCGCAACTGGCGGCGCGCGGCGTCGCGTTCACGCTCCAGCAGCGCTGCGAGGTGCGTCGCCGGTCCCTCCGCGAGCAGTCGCCGGGCGGAGCCGAGGGCCATCCCCGTCGCCGCGATCCAGGCGTAGGGCGCGTCGGAGCCCCGCAGCGGAGTACCGGAGGCCGGACTCGTCAACCCGGCCGGTACGAACAGATCGCGCAGCCGGTAGCCGTCCGCGTCCTCGGCGCCCTGCGCGCGGCGTACGACGAACACCGGCCGGCCGCGGTCCACCACGGCCGGGAGCGCCACCCAGCGGGCGTCCCGGGCGGACGGCGCGAGGTGCCACCGCCCCGAGAGCACATGGCCCCCGTCGGTCGCCAGCGCCCGGGGCACCGTCCGCGGGTCGTGGTCGGCGGGTTCGGCCCCGGGGAGGGAAGCGGCCCAGTGGAAGCGGCCCACGAAGGCCCGCCACGCCGTGCCCGGCCGGGCGTGCCCCAGTGCCTCGTAGGCCGCGAAGACCTCGTCCGGGGCGGCGGTACCGGGCCCCGGGAGGTGCGCCGCCCCGATGCCGTCCCGAGGAGCCGCGCCCCTCCCGGCGTCGGCGAGCACGAGCTGTCCCTGGGAGTGCATGGGGGGAGTCCTTCCGAATGACGTTCCCAGAAGGCCGCATGAAGGGGCGGCCCTCCACGGGGGGTGCACACCGGTCCGCGGTCGCCGGACCCCTGGCGGAGCGGTCGTCCCATCGGCTCTGCGGCACGCGTCGCCGCCGGGCCGGGCGCGGGCGGATCGCCCGCTGCGGCCCAGGGCTTCTCCTGGGTGGACTCCACTGTGCACGCTCCCGCTCCCCGGTGACAGGCCCCGTTGTTCCCGGGAACGGGAGGACCAGCCACCTCGGCAACCCACCTGCGTACGGCGCGGACACCCGGGGGGATACGGCGGTGAACCGCGACGCCGCGCGCTCCGGGGACGATGCCTCAGGAGAACCGGCAGGACCATCGACCCGGCGCCGCGGAGGCGTTGGGTGGTCCCGTCACTCCCGGGAACGGGAGTGCCTTCACCGCAGGGCGGGGAGCCGGCAGGCTGGGCGGAGCCTACGGCCGCGTCGCGGGCTCCCGGCGTGGGCAGCCGCCGTGTCCGGCGCGTCCTCCAAGGCGAATGAAGGGTTTCCATGAAGATCGGGTTTGCGCTTCCGTACCTGCACCACGTGGCCCACCAGGTCGACCGGACGGCGGAGTTCGCCCGGGAGGCGGAGAAGGCCGGTGCGGCGAGCCTGTGGGCGGGCGACCGGAACTTCGCCGCCGTCAACCCCACGATCGGGGCGACCGGCCCCGGCACGACGATCCCCGTGGAGTACCGGACCGCGGCCGACCCCTTCGTGCTGCTCGGTGTGGCGGCCGCCGCCACCGAGCGGGTGCAGCTGGGCACCAACGTCCTCATCGCGCCGATCTACGCGCCCGCGCAGCTGGCGCGCAGTCTGACCACGATCGACCGGATCAGCGGCGGGCGGCTCCTCCCCGGCTTCGGCGTCGGCTGGTCGCCCGAGGAATTCGCGGCGGCGAACCTGGACTTCACCAAGCGCGGCGCCCGGACGGACGAGATGCTCGACGCGCTCGAACTGCTCTGGACCCAGGACCCGGTGGAGTACCACGGGCGCCACCTGGATCTTCCGCTCCAGTACTCACCGCTGAAGCCCGTGCGGAAGCCCCGCCCGCCCTTCTACCTCGGTGCTCCGAGCGGGGCCCCGGCCGCGCTCAGGCGCATCGGGGAACGGGCGGACGGCTGGCTGCCGGCGTGCGTCGTCCCCTTCCACGTGGGCGCCGAGGCGGTGCTGGCACAACGCTCCCTCATCAACGAGTTCGCCGGTGAGGCGGGACGCGATCCGGCGCTGCTGGACACGGTCATGCGGGTCAACGTCGCGGAGGGGACCCCGTCGGCCCGGGTCGCCGACGCCATCAAGTCGCTGGCCGACGGGACGGGCATCGATCACTTCATGGTGGAGTCCATGTCCCTCCCCCACGTCGACGCCGCGCTGGAGCTCGTCACGGAGCTGCTGCCGCTCGTCGGGCGCGGCTGATCCGCCGCCCGTCACCCTGCGCGATTCACCCGTTCGGCGGCCCCTTGGTCGCGGCTCCGCAGCGCCCGGCGTCTCATGAGCGTGACCGCATCCGCGTTCGAGTGGGAGGTCGCCGATGTACGACATGCGCGCCGAACCCATAGCGACGGACACCGGATCCGCCCAGTTGTGGCACGTTCTCCGGCTTGACGGAAGCTCCCTGTGCGGCCGTGCGCTCGCCGGCAGGTCACTTCCTGCCCCCGACGACGACTGCCGCGACGAGTACTGCGCCCCTTGCATGACCGCGGTGGCCGCAGCGGCGTCCCGCGGCAGGCTCCGTCCCATGGTCTGAATCCTCCGCCCCCCAGAGCCGGCAGGGTTGCACCTGCCGGCTTCCCCTTCGTTATTTAATTGCGTACGCACGCATGTTAGCTGGATTCGAGCCGGACAACGTTGTCAGGCGCCTGACTCCACCACACCCCCCGGAAGGGATGCGCATGACCGAGACAGATGAGGCCCCGGACGTCGAAGAGAGCGTGTACAGGATGCTGCTCACGGCCGGACCGGTGTCGCGGGACCGGGTGGCGGCCGAGGTGGGCATCTCGGCGGAGGCGTCCGAGCGGGCGCTCGCTTCCCTGGTCGAGAGGGGCCTGGCCGCCCCGGCCGACGGGCGGGCCGCACGGTTCACCGCCTCGCAGCCGGACGTGGAGTTCATGCTGCGGCTGCGACAGCAGGCGGAGGCGCTCGACCGGGCACGGGGCATCGTCGACGATCTGCTCAGAACCGTTCCGGGTGCCGCGCATCCGGACGACCGCCGGCTCCCCCTCGAGGCGATCACCGGCGCCGGCGCCGTCCGCCGGCGCCTCGCACAGCTCCAGGCGGACGTGTTCCACGAGGTCGTCTGGTTCTGCGCGTCACCCGAACTCCTCGTCGACGGCGAGACGTTCAGCCCCGCCGTGCGCCATCGGGTGCTCTGCGCCCGCGCGGCCCTTCCCGACGGCGCCACCGCGGCGGACACGACGCACATCAACGGCGTCGTCCGTCTCGCCCACCACGCACCGCTCTTGGACCTCGCGATCGCCGACCGCGGCGTGGGCCTGTGCCGGCTCTCGCCGGCCGGGGCCGGCGCCACGTACCGGGAACCCGCCGCGGTCGTCATACGGGACACGGGCGTGCTGGAGGCGCTGCTGCTCCTCTTCGAGACCCAGTGGGACGTCTCCCTGCCACCGCACTCCGTCGCACCGCCCTCGGTGGGGGAGGCCGACCGCAGACTGCTCGCCCTGCTCGCCGGTGGCGCCACGGACCGGACGGCAGCCCGGCACATGGGCGTGAGCGAGCGGACCCTGCAACGCCATGTGGGGCGGCTGATGACGCTCGCCGGAGCCTCCACCCGCCTGCAACTGGGCTGGCAGGCCGCCCGCAGGGACTGGCTCCGGTGAGGGGGCGCCGGACCGGCGAAACGGACCTCAGGGTCCGATATCATGGGCGATCCGACGCAGAGGGCCGAGGCCCTCATCGAACGCAGACAGGCCACCCGCCCCATGAGCCCTTCGCCCTCCCCCGACCCGGACCGGGCGGCGGCCGCGTCACCGCGCCGGGCGGACGCCCGCCGCAACCACGAACGCGTGGTCGCCGCCGCGGTCGACGTCTTCCGTGAACGCGGCACACTGGCCACCGTCCCCCAGATCGCGGCGCGCGCCGAGGTCGGCAAGGCGACGGTCTACCGCAGCTTCCCCACCAAGGAGGACCTGCTGGAGACCGTCACCCGGCTCAGTCTTGACGAGCTCGAACGGCGCACCTCGGAGGCCCAGGCCGGCCCCGGCCCCGACGCGGCCTTCCGGCGGCACGTCCTCGCGCTCTTCGACGTCCTGGCCCGTGACCGACTGCTCGCCGAGCGGCTGGCAGACGCCGCCTCCCCGGCCGCCGTGTCGGTTCTGGAGTCGCTCACGGCGGCCATGGAGACCGCCCGCGCGGCGGGGGCGCTGCGCGCGGACTCCACCCCGCTGGATCTGCGGGTGCTGCTGTGCGGCGCCGCCCTCCAGCTCGTGCGGCTCCAGGAACGTGATCCGTCGGTCTGGCACCGGTACGCGGACATGGTGCTGCGGGCCCTCGGTCGCTGACGGCCGCGGAACGGCTCAGCCGCCGCCCGGCGTACGCACGCTGCCGCGGACCTGCTCGAGGAAGCGCCGGACGGCCGGGCCCGCCGCATGGCCCTTAGGCGAGACGAGGTCGACGCGGCGCAGCAGCCGGATCCCGGCCAGCGGGACGAACCGGATCGCGGCCGCGGGACGCGGGCCCGACGGGAGGTCGAGGCCCTCCGGTACCAGTGCGATGCCCACGCCGGCGGCGACCAGTTCGAGGACCAGCGGCCATTCGGCGACCTCGCACACGGTGCGGCGCACGAGGCCCGCGTCCTGGAAGGCCTGGTCGACCTGGACGCGGATAGCCCAGTCGGGCGGGGTGTCGACGAAGCGCTCGGCGGCGAGCCGGTCGAGGGTGACCTCCCGCTCGGCCGCGAGCGGGTGATCGGGCGCGCACGCCATCACGACCGGTTCCGCGACGAGGTGCACGACGTCGAGTCCGGTGCTGTACGCCGGCACCACCGGCACGAGGGCGCAGTCCAGTTCGCCGTCCCTGACCATCTCCAGCATCCGTACGGCGGGCAGTTGACGCACGATGATGTCGACGCCCGGGTGCGCGTGCGCGAACCGCGCGACCCACGAGCCGAAGGGCAGGGTGTGGCCGATCGTGTACATCGCGCCGATGCGCAGCCGTCCCGTGAGGACGTCGTTCACATCACGTACGGCCTGCCGGGCCGCCTCCGCGGCGTCGAGGGCCTGCCGTGCCGCGGGGACGAGTGCCTCGCCCGCGGAGGTCAGCCGCACCGGACGCGTACCCCGGACGAAGAGCAGCGCCCCGACGTCCTTCTCGAGGGCGCGCACCGAGGAGGACAGGCCCGACTGGACGATCACCTCCCGGGCCGCGGCCCGCGTGAAGCTGCGCTCCTCGGCGAGGGCGAGGAAATGGCGCAGGTGACGGAGTTCCACAGCCGCATCATCTCACGCGGAGATGGAAACCATCTCCAGCACATCTCCCGGAGCTGACGTGGTCTCCCGCCCGGCGTGCGTTGTGGACGTACGCGGCAGGCGTTCGCCGTACCGCCGTTCACGACCGAGCAGAGAAAGAGAACGATGACCGCGTCCCTCACCACGTCCTCCACCGCGAGCACACACCGGAGCCGGCATGCCGGCGGCTTCTGGTTCGTCGCCGCGGCATTCCTGTCCCTCATGGCCTTCGGCACCGCGCCGACCCCGCTCTGGCCGCTCTACCAGGCGCGGGATCACTTCGGGCCGACGGCGGTCACCGTCGCCTTCGCGGTCATGGTCCTCGGCGCGGCGCTCGGCTTCGGCCTGCTGGGCCACCTCTCCGACCGCTTCGGCCGCCGTCGGGTGATCGTCCCGTCGCTGCTCGTCGGCATCGCCTCGGCCGGCGTCCTCGCCTCGTGGCCGGATCTGCCCGGCCTCATCGTGGGCCGGATCATCACCGGCGTCGCCGTGGGCCTGATGGCCTCCACGGCCAGCGCGTACCTCAGCGACCTCTACCACGTCGCCCGTCCCGAACGCGCCGGGTCGCACGTGCCGTCACTCGTGGCGAGCGTCGCCAACCTCGGCGGACTGGCCTTCGGGCCGCTGGTGTCCGGAGCCCTCGCGCAGTGGGCGCCCGCTCCCCTGACCACCAGCTACCTCGTGTTCGCCGGCGTCCTGTCGGTGCTGCTCCTGCTGGTGCTCGCCACACCCGAGACCGTCGACACCACGCTCAGGGCCGACGAGCGGCCCACCCGCTTCGCGCTGCTCCCCGGCCGGGGAAGGGTGTTCGCCGCGGCGGCGGGCCTGGGCTTCTTCTCCTTCGCCCTGATGGGCCTGTTCTCCTCCCTGGGCGCCGTCATGGTCCGTGGCCGGCTCGGCATCACGTCGACCTTCGTCGTGGGACTGGCCCCGTTCACCGCGTTCGCGGCCTCGGCGGTCGCGCAGCTGGCGCTGGGCGCGCTCGCGCAGCGGCGGCAGCTCGTCGTCGGTACCGCGGCGTTCCCCGTGGGCATGGTGCTCACGGCCCTGGCGATCCAGCGTCCGACGCTCGGCTTCTTCCTCTTCGCCGTCGCCGTCGCCGGCGCGGGTGCGGGCCTGGTGTTCAAGGCCGCGGTGGCCCAGAGCGCCGCAGCGGCGGCTCCGGCCTCGCGCGCGGGTGTGCTGGCGGTCTTCTTCGTCATCGCCTACGCCGGCATGGGCCTGCCGTCCGTGGCCTTCAGCCTCGTCATCCGGCACGCCGCGCTGGTGCCCACCATGGTCGGCTTCGCCGCCGTCCTGTCGGCCGGCACCGTCCTCGCCGTCGTGACGTCCCTCCGTGGCGGCGGTGCGGCCCGCCGACCGGGAGTACCGGCCCCGCGGACCGTGCGGCCGCCCCGGGCCTGACATCGCCTCGTGGAGTGGCTAGCCTGCCCGGATGATCCGCGCCGATGCCCCCGCCACGACCCGCCGGAGCCTGCTCGCCGCGGGCTGCGGCGCCCTCGCGGCGCTGGTGGCGGGGTGCGGCGGGGAGCCGGTGCCCGCGACACGGCTGAGGTTCGCGACGGGGGCGGTGGGCGGCCCGTACAACGCCTTCGGGCAGGCGCTGGCGCGGGCCACCGGGGCACGCGGGCAGGGCCTGGAGGTCGTACCGCTGGCGACCGCGGCGAGTGTGGACAACCTCCGGAAGCTGGCGGCCGGTTCGGCGGAGCTCGCGCTGACGATGGCCGACGTGGCCGAGGACGCCGTGCTGGGGCGCGAGATGTTCCCGCGGCGCGTCGCGGTGACCGCGCTGGCCCGGGTGTACGTCAACTACACGCACGTCGTGGTGCCGGCCCGGGGGCCCGTACACGCGCTGGGGCAGCTCGCCGGGTGCCCCGTGGCGGCGGGCGCGTCGGGCTCGGGCGCCCAGGTCGTCGCGGAGCGGCTGCTGCGGGCGGCCGGGCTGACCGGCTCCCGGGCGGTGCGGGCCCGCCGGATGGAGGCGGCGGCCTCGGCGGCGGCGCTGCGTGCCGGGGAGGTCGACGCGCTGATCTGGTCCGGCGGGGTGCCGACGCCGCTGCTGGCCGACCTCGCCCGCGAGGTGCCGCTGCGTTTCCTGCCCCTGGACGGTCATGTGGCAGGTCTGCGCGCCGCGTACGGGCCGGTGTACTCCGCGGTCACGATCCCGGCGGGCGCGTACGGGCTGCGGGAGCCGGTCGGCACGATCGGGGTGAGCAACTACCTCGTGGCCAGGGCCGATGTGCCGGACCGCGCGGCGCGCGAGCTGCTGGCCGTGGTGTTCGACCGCCGGCGGGTGCTGCTGGCGGAGGTGACGGCGGGCGCGCGGCTGGAGCCGCGGTTCGCGATCTCCACCGGGAGCGTGCCGCTGCACCCGGGTGCGGCGGCGTACTACCGGTCGGTGTTCGGCTGATCCGGCAGGCGGAGCTCGAAGCGCAGCCCGTGCGGCGCGGCGCCGCGGACGGTGAGGCTGCCGCCGCTGCCGCGGGCGATCCCGTCGGCGATGGCGAGGCCCAGGCCGCTGCCCGGCATGTTCTGGTGCCCGGGGGCGCGGCCGAAGCGCCGCAGCAGAACAGGCAGTTGCTCCGGCGGGACGCCAGGCCCGTCGTCGCCGACGCACACGAGCAGTCCGCCCTCGCGGCGGGCCGCGCGGACGTCCACCCGGCCGCCGGGTGGCACGAACTTGGCGGCGTTGTCGAGCAGCGCGTCGAGGACCCGGCCGACGGCGTCGGGGAGGGTACGGGCGTGCAGGCCGTGCTGCACGTCGGTGGTGAGGCGCAGCTCGGCGGCGGTGAACACCGGCTCCCAGGCGGCGACGCGTCCGCGTACCGCCGCGGAGACGTCCTCGTCGGCGAGGGGGGCGGCGCCCGCCTCGACGCGGGCCAGGGCCAGCAGTCCGTCGAGGAGCTCCTCGAGCCGTTCCGCCTCGTCGAGGGCGCGGGCGTGCTCCGCCCGACCGGGGCCGGGGGTCAGGTGGGGTTCGACGTTCTCCAGTTGCAGGACGAGCGTCGCAAGGGGGTTGCGGAGCTGGTGGGAGGCGTCGGCGACGAAGTCCCGCTGGCGGCCGATGGCGTCCGCCACGGCCTCCGCCATGAGATTGAAGTGCCGGCGCAGCCGCCGCAGTTCGGGCGGCCCGGTGTCGGAGACGGCACGCGCCTGGAGACTGCCGGAGGCGATCCCCTCGACGGCCCGGTCCAGGTCGCGGACCGGGCGCAGCAGCCAGCGCGCGATCCCGGCGGCCACCAGCGCCGCGGCGGTGAACGCGGCGAGGGCACCGGCCGCGATCCGCCACCAGCGGACGGCGACGTCGTGGCGGGCGGCGGCGGTGGGCACGGTGAGCAGCACGGCGCCGCTGACCCGTTCGTCACGGCCGACCGGTTCGGCCACGACGACGCTGCGCGGCCCCCAGGGGCGCAGCGTCGGCAGGTGTCCGGTGGAGCGTCCCGTCAGTGCGCGGCCGCTCGCCTCGGCGAGCGCGCCCGCGGGGCTGCGTGGGCCGCGGCGAACGAGGGTGCGCCCGGCGGTGTCGACGATCGTGACGCCGGCTCCGTACAGCTGCGCGTAGCGGCGGATCTCCGCGGTCAGCTCGGCGCGGTCGGCGGCGGTGCGCGCCCGCTCGGCGAGGTCGGCGAAGCGCACGGCCTCGGCGCGGCGCTGGAGCAGCAGGTGCTCGGTGCGTTCGCGGGCGTACGCGTCGGCGAGGGGCAGCGACAGCAGGAGGGCCGCGGCGCCCATCAGGGCCGTGAGGACGGCGAGCAGGCGGCGTCTCACCGGCCGTCCCCGAGCCGGTAGCCGAAGCCGCGGACGGTGCGGATGAGGGCGGGCCGGCCGGTCTTGGCCCGGATGCCGGCGACGTGGACGTCGAGCGAGCGGGACGCGGCGAGGAAGGCGTCGCCCCAGATCCGGTCGAGGATCTCCTCGCGGGAGTGGGCCTCCCCGGGCCGGGCGGCGAGATGGGCGAGGACGTCGAACTCACGCCGGGTGAGCCGCACTTCGCTGCCGGCCACGGTGACGGTGCGGCGGACGGGGTCGATCTCGGTGTCGCCGACGGTGACCGGCGCGCCGGGCGGCGCCGGGCGGCCGGCCCCTGCCGCGGCCGGGCCGGTGCGGCGGCGGACGGTGTCGATCCGGGCGATCAGCTCCGCCATGCGGAAGGGCTTGACCACGTAGTCGTCGGCACCGGCACGCAGTCCCTGGACGATGTCGCGTTCCTCGCAGCGGGCGGTGACGACGATGAGCGGGGCGCCGCAGACCGTGCGCAGCCGCCGCAGCAGCTCCAGCCCGTCCAGGTCCGGCAGTCCCAGGTCGAGCAGGACGAACTCCGCCTCGCGCACGAACCGCAGGGCGTCCAGGGCCCGGCCGACGCGGCGCACGGTGTGCCCGCGCTGGGCGAGGGCCGTGCCGAGGGCATAGGCCATGCGGTCGTCGTCCTCGACGAGAAGCGCGTGCATCCGTAGGTCTCCTTGCTGCGTGACGCGGCGGTTCCGGCGCCATCGAGGGCGGCCCCCGGAGGAGCTTCGGAAAAGATCGCGAAGACTGTCAACCATTCCCCGCCGGACGGTGGTTTGAGAGGTGGAGGGGGTACGTGCGTCCCCCCTCCGTTCCACTGACAGTCCGTACGACCGCTCCGCCGACGGGGACCCGGCGCAACCCGGGTGCCCGCCAACCCCGGGCGCGCCGTCGCCCCATCAGGCGGCGCTGCCCCACCACCGGTCATCCTTTCCCGGATCAGAAAGTCCAGCATGCGTATCAAGAACGCAGGCATCGTGCTCGCAAGCTGCACCGCGGTGGCCGCCCTGGCCGCCTCCCCCGCCGGCGCAGTCACGTCCACACTGCCCAGCCCCTCCGTCAGTGCGGTCCTCGACGTCCAGAAGCAGGCCATGGCGAACGGTGCCCCGGGCGCGCTGACCCGTATCGACTCGGGCACCTCGAGCTACCGCATCTCCATGGGGCAGTCGG
>NZ_JBHYMQ010000081.1:0-35902 GCF_042742985.1 Streptomyces sp. NPDC058864
GGACAGGACTCCTGTCCGGCGCCGCCGCCGTGCGTGGGTGCGGTCCGCCGGCCGTCAGCCGAGCCAGAGCGTCAGGAGGTATCCCGGGCTGTCCCACGTGCACGTGTACTGGTAGGCCTGGCCGGAGTCGACGAACTTCTGGCCGGCCGTCTTGCAGGCCGCGCTCGTCGAGTACACCTTGTACGGCACGCTCGCGTTCGCCGGGGCGGCGAGCGCCAGCATCCCGGTGAGCGTCGCGGCCACTGCCACGGCGACCGAGGCGCCCCTGCGCTTGTTCATGTCCCCTCCACGAAAGGCTCGTTGTTCGACCGGATCACCGGCATCCTCACATTGTCGCAATGGACACGTCAATGATGCGGATCATGGACGCGTTCACCGCGCCGGCCCTCAGGAGGAGTGCCGGCTGCGGGAGGTGCGCCGCGGCGGGTGGGTGAGGGTGATCTGCCGTACGAGCTGGTGGAAGCAGGACAGCGCGGCGATGGCGGGAAGGCTGGCGACGGTCCAGTCGGTGACCGTCCGGGGGGCCGAGGCGACGCAGAACAGGATCGCGAAGGCCGAGAAGAGCAGCACGACCGCCCAGGAGTGCGGGGCCCGGCGCTGGTGCAGCGCGGCGCGCAGGATCGACAACGAGGCCACCATCCAGGGGCCGTAGACCAGCAGCGGCCACCAGTCCGCGAGCCCCGACGCCCCGTTGGTGGCGGCGATGTGGCGCAGCGGGTCGTGCGCGACCATCCCGCCGAGCACGCTCACCATGGCCACGATCGTGGCGGCCACCGCCGCGACGACGAAGCTCAGCGTCTGGGTCCTGGCCACCTTCTGCCGCAGTGCCGCCCGGCGGATCCGGCGGTGCCGGTGCCGGGTGAGCGGCAGCTCGTGGGTCGCGGACTCCGGGGAGGGCGCGGCGAAGACGTCGTCGTCCTCGTCCTGGTCCACCTCGTCCGGCAAAGCGGGTTCGAGGAGCTGGGCCAATTCCTCCTCGGACGTCCACACCCCGTTCAGGACGTCGTAGTCCGGGGCGGAGAAGACGCCGTTCCCCGAAGTGTCGTCCGGGGGCTGGCGGGGACTGTAAATGGTGTGCCCGTTGAGGTGGTCCTCGTACGGCATGTCGTTCTCGAAGCGGAAACGGTCCTGCAAAGGCGGCATGAAGGAATTCCTGTCGGGGCCGGGCATGTGCGGGGGATACGGGGAATGCACGCCCTAATACCGCCCGTCCAGATCGATGCCGGAGCAGCGACGGGTGAAATCCCCCTCGATCCCGACCATTTCGTTGGCGAACTGTTCCAGTTCCGAGGAGCAGTACACGAGTGGAATGTGCTCCTCGCCGCGCTCGATGTAGGCGTCCGAACTCCGGCCGAAGAATCCCGCCGTTCCCGGGACGAAGACCCATTCCCCGAGGGGGAGGCCTTCCGGCGGGCGGTACGGACGGCTGCGGCGGATGGGCGCCGGGACCGTCCGGGGGACCTCACTCCCGGACGGCGCCCCCGGCGCGTTCTGGGGATCGACTGTGACCACATCCCCACAACGACCCCCGGCCCGTGATGGAGTTGCGCCGAACGAGTGACCTCCGCCCCGTGTTCCGTGAGGTGTTGGCCCTGGCCACAGGCCCAGGGGGGCACCCTAGGGTGGCGTCATGACCGAACCGACGCACCGCCGCGCGGCCGCCCTCGCGCTCGTCGACGCCGTCGTCGACCCCGGCAGCTGGCACGGCTGGGACGAGCCCGTGGCCGCCCTGCCCGGGTACCTCGACGACCCCGGGTACCGCGCCGAACTCGCCGTGGCCCGTGAGCGCACCGGGCTCGACGAGTCGGTCGTCACCGGGGAGGGACGGATCCGCGGCCGCCGGGTCGCCGTCGTCGCGGGCGAGTTCCGCTTCCTGGGCGGCTCGATCGGCGTCGCGGCGGGCGAACGCCTCGTATGCGCCGTCGAACGGGCCACCCGCGAGCGGCTGCCGCTGCTGGCCTCGCCCGCCTCGGGCGGGACGCGGATGCAGGAGGGCACCATCGCGTTCCTGCAGATGGTCAAGGTCGCGGCGGCCATCACCGACCACAAGGCCGCCGGCCTGCCGTACCTGGTCCACCTGCGGCACCCGACCACGGGCGGGGTCTTCGCGTCCTGGGGCTCCCTCGGGCACGTCACCGCCGCCGAACCCGGTGCGCTCATCGGCTTCCTCGGCCCGCGGGTGCACGAGGCGCTGTACGGGGAGGAGTTCCCGTCCGGCGTCCAGGTCGCGGAGAACCTGCTGGCCCACGGCATCGTCGACGCGGTCCTGCCCTCCGGGGAGCTCGCGGACGCCGCGGCACGCGCCCTCGGGGTGCTGTGCGGCGACACGGCGGGCGCTCCGGACTCCGGCGGGGCCGGACCGGAGCCCGCCGCGCCCGTCCCCGTTCCCGCGGCCGCGGAGTCCATCCGGCGCTCACGGCGGCCCGAACGGCCCGGGCTGCGCGCCCTGCTGGAGGCCGCCGCCCGGGACGTGACCCCGCTCAGCGGCACCGGCGCGGGGGAGCGCGACCCGGGACTCCTGCTCGCGCTCGCCCGCATCGGCGGCACGCCCTGCGTCGTCCTCGGCCACGACCGGCGCGAGACCGCCGACGGCCGGCCGCCCGCGCTCGGCCCCGCCGGTCTCCGGGTCGCCCGCCGCGGCATGGGCATCGCGGCCGAACTGGACCTGCCCCTGCTGTCCGTCGTCGACACGGCGGGCGCCGCGCTCTCCCGGGAGGCCGAAGAGGGCGGCCTCGCGGGTGAGATCGCCCGCTCCCTCGCCGACCTGATGTCCGTGCCCGCGCCCACGCTGTGCCTGCTGCTCGGGCAGGGCGCCGGCGGCGGCGCCCTCGCGCTGCTGCCCGCGGACCGGGTGGTCGCGGCACGGCACGCGTGGCTCTCCCCGCTGCCGCCCGAAGGTGCCTCCGCGATCCTGTACCGGACGACGGAGCGGGCGTACGAGGTGGCCGGACGCCAGGGTGTGCGGTCGGCGGACCTGGCCGCGCACGGGATCGTCGACCGCGTGGTGGAGGAGACGCCCGACGCGGCGGACGAGCCCGAGGCGTTCCTCGCCCGCCTCGGCGCGGTCCTGGGCGCGGAACTCGCGTCCCTCCGCACCCGCCCCCGCGCCGTCCGCCTCGCCGCCCGCCGCACCCGCTACCGCAACCTCGGCCTGAGCTGACGCCCCTGCCGCGCCGCGCCGCGCCGCGGTGACCGGGATGCGGGTCGGGGACGTCGCCGGTGCCCGCGCGGGGGCGGCGCCCCGCGGCCGCCGCCGGGAGGTGCCCCGCTTCCGGTGGCGGGCTGCCCGCCGTCGACCTCCGCGCCGCGTGCGGCTCTCCGGTCGGTCTTGGCGTCGGCGGGCGGGCGGAGGTCCCACGGTCACCAGCGCGAGGTGCTGCGCCCAACCTCGGTCACGGCGGCGCCTCATGCGGGCCGCGTCCACCGAATCCCCCCGACGCGGAGGCGTTGTCGGTGGCGGGTGGAAGGATCACGGGGTGGGCGAACTCAGCAGTGACGCGTACTGGGACAGCGTGGCCGACCGCTTCGACGAGGAGCCGGACCACGGCTTGCGGGAGCCCGAGGTGAGGGAGGCGTGGGGGGCGCGGATGCGGGGGTGGCTGCCGGGTGTTCCGGCGGACGTGCTCGACCTCGGGTGCGGTACGGGCAGCCTCGCGCGGCTCGCCGCCGAGCAGGGGCACCGGGTGACCGGCGTCGACCGTTCACCGCGCATGGCCGCACTGGCCCGGGCGAAGCTGGCCGGCACCGGGGCCCGCGTCCTGCTCGGGGACGCGGTCGAACCGCCCGTCGCGGAGGGCCGGTTCGACGTGGTGCTCGTCCGCCACCTGCTGTGGGCGCTGCCCGACCCCGCCGCGGTGCTGCGCCGCTGGGCCCGGCTGCTGCGCCGCGGCGGACGCCTGGTGCTGGTCGAGGGACGCTGGGGAGAGTCCGAGCCCGCGGGCATCGGCGCCGCGGAACTGGCCGCGATGGTGCGGCCGCTCGCCGAGCACACCCAGGTCGAGCAGCTCGCCCACGACAGCTCGCTGTGGGGCCGCCCGGTCCACGACGAGCGCTATGTCGCGGTCGTGCGGATCAAGCAGCCCCGCAGGCACACGGAGATCGTCGACGTGCACCTCGTCCTCCGTCGCGGCGACGAGGTCCTGCTCGGCCGCCGGGTCAACACCGGATACGCCGACGGCCTGCTGCACGCCCCCTCCGGCCACGTCGAGGACGGCGAGGACGTCCTCACCGCCATGATCCGTGAGGCCCACGAGGAGGTGGGCGTCGTCCTGCGCCCCGAGGACGTCTCCGTCGCCCTCGTCATGCAGCATCGCGCGCCCGGCGGGGGCGAGCGCGTCGGCTGGTTCTTCACGGCGGACGGCACCATCCACGAGCCGGTCAACCGCGAGCCGGAGAAGTGCTCGGAGCTCGGCTGGTTCCCCCTGGACGCGCTGCCCGACGACATGGTGGCGTACTGCAGGGCCGGCCTGGAGGCCTACCGCGGGGGCGAGCGTTTCGTACTGCACCTGCACGAGCCGGGCGACACGATCGCCCACGACCCGGCGGGGCCCGGCCGTGCCGTCGTCCTCGCGGACGGCGCGTGCAGCACAATGGCCGCGACAAACAGCGCCGATCCGTCCCGCCGGGAGGACGACACACCGTGAGCCTCAAGATCACCGTCAGGCCCGACGCGGCCACCGCGCCCTACGAGCAACTGCGCGCGCAGATCGCGGACCAGGCCCGTTCCGGGGCCCTCCCGGTCGGCTACCGGCTGCCGACCGTCCGCGGCCTCGCCGACGACCTCGGGCTGGCGGCGAACACCGTGGCCAAGGCTTACCGCGCCCTGGAGGAGGACGGTGTGATCGAGACCCGCGGCCGCAACGGCACCTTCGTCGCCGCCGCGGGCGACGCGGCCGCCCGGGAGGCGGCCGCCGCCGCGTCCGGCTACGCCCAGCGGGCCCGGCGCCTCGGGCTGGACCGGGCCGCCGCCGAGGCCGCCGTGCGGGAGGCGCTGCGCGCCGCGTACGAGGCGTAGGCTCCGCGGTCGCACCGCTCACAGCAGCCCGGCCAGCTTGTAGAGCGCCAGCGAGCCGGCGACCGCGACATTGAGGCTGGCGCCCGTGCCCACCATGGGGATCTCGACGGCGAGGTCGAGCAGGTCGAGCGCCTCCGGCGGGATGCCCTGCTGCTCGTGACCCAGCACGACGACCGTGGTGCGCCGTGCGGCCGGCAGGTCCGCCAGCCGTACGGCCTCGTCGGCGAGTTCGACCCCGACGACGTGCGCCCCGCGGTCGCGCTGCCGCTGCAGCCAGCCCAGGGGATCACCGGTCCAGTGCACGCAGGCGGGCCGCCGCAGGGTGTTGCCCCGGGCGAGCGCCTCCGGCACCCAGGGGAAGCGGGGGACGACCAGGCACGCGCCGACCGCGTCGCAGGTGCGCAGCAGCGTCCCCAGGTTGGCGCCGTGCAGCGGCCACAGAGGCGCCGCGTACAGGTGGTCCCAGCAGCCGTGCGACCGCGGACGGCGGTTGCGGCGCAGTTCCGCCGGGGTGCGGGTCCGGATCCTCCCCCGCGCTCCGGCGGGGGGACCCCCGGCCATCAGAGGTAGAGGCCTCCGGAGGCGGAGGCCGGGGTCGTCTGGTGGGGGAGCGCGGTGCCGCCCGAGGAGGAGGCGGCGCGGCGCAGCGCGTAGAGCTCGGCGAGCGTTGCGCCGTCCCGGCCGATGCCCTCGGACGTGCCGAGCCAGCCGGTCGCCTCGGCGCGGGTCAGCGGACCCACCTCTATCCGGGCCAGGCAGCGGCCGGGGCGGACCACCGCCGGGTGCAGCCGCTCCAGGTCCTCGTTGGTGGTGATGCCGACCAGCACGTTGCGGCCCTGGCCGAGCAGGCCGTCGGTGAGGTTCAGCAGCCGTGACAGGGCCTGGCCGGTCTGGTGCTTGGCCTGGCCGCGGATGAGCTCGTCGCAGTCCTCCAGGAGCAGCAGCCGCCAGCGGCCCGGCCCTTCGGCGTCGTCCTCGCCGATGGCGATCTCCATCAGGTAGCCGACGTCGTTGAAGAGCACCTCGGGGTCGAGGACGCAGTCCACCTGGCACCAGTCGCGCCATGCACGGGCCAGCGTGCGCAGCGCGGAGGTCTTGCCGGTGCCCGGCGGGCCGTGCAGGAGCAGCAGCCGGCCGCTGACGTCGTCGGCGGTGAGCTTCATCAGCCCGTCCATGGCCTCCGCCACCGGAGCCGTGTAGTTGCCCCGCACGTCGTCCCAGGGGGCGGCGCTGATCTGCCGCGTGATGCGGTGCGGCCCGCGGCGCGGCGCGACGTACCAGAAGCCCATGGTCACGTCGTCGGGCTGCGGTTCCGGCTGGTCCTCGGCGTCCTCGACGGCCTCGGCCAGGACGCGCCGCGCCAGTTCCTCGCTGACCGCTGTCACCGTCACGTCGGCCCGGCGGTGCCAGCGCGAGACGAGGATCGTCCACCCGTCGCCCTCGGCGAGGACCGCGCCGCGGTCCTTGTCCCGCGCGGAGCGCAGCACCGACCCGCCCCGCGGGACGAGCGTCAGCCCCGACTTGACCCGGTCCAGGGACGTGCCGCACGAGTGGGGCTGCTCGCCGGTGACGAAGCGGCTGAGGAACAGGGCGTCGATGGCGTCGGACGGCGAGTCGTCGTCGTTCATGCCGAGACGGATGGACAGGGCGCGATGCGGGGGCGTTGCGTCGGGCATGCCGCTCATGATCCGGCACAAGGTCCGCATTCGCACCGGGTTTTTGCGGAGTGGCGGAATCCCCCTGAATCCCTGAACGGCTGGTGAAACCGGCCCGATCCGGGCATCGCGCCGGTTACCCTGACGGGTGATGGGACGTCATGCGAACGTGCGTATGGGGTTGCCGGGGGCGGGGCGACGAGGTGTCACCGTGCTCCTGGGCGTCGGTGTGGCCGCCCTCGTCCTCCTGCTGGCGATGTGCGATCTCGGGGGCGGCGCGGGCAGCACCGCGCGCGGCAGCAGCGGCGCGGGGGGCGGGGTGCACGGTCCCCCGGCGACGCCCACCGGCAGGCCCACGACCGGGCTGGGCTTCGGCCTGACCCACACCGAGTACAGCTCGGACCACGGCGGCGCCACGGCCAAGCGGTCCGCGGAGCGGCTGCTGTCAGAGCGTCCGCTGCCCCAGAACCAGGCGATCATGGGCTGGGGCGCCGACAACCCCGAACCCTCACCCGGGAGATACGACTTCGGGGAGCTCGACGACCGTGTCGACCTGGTCCGCGCCAGCGGCGGCACGCCCGTCATCACCCTGTGCTGCGCCCCGGACTGGATGAAGGGGGGCAAGGCCGGGACGACCGACTGGTCACGGCTCGAGGTCGCCCCCGACCGCGCGCACTTCGACGACTTCGCCGCGCTCGCGGCCACCGTGGCCCGCCGCTACCCGGACGTGCGGCACTTCATCGTCTGGAACGAGTTCAAGGGCTTCTGGAACGACGGCCGGCAGCGCTGGGACTACGAGGGCTACACCGACCTCTACAACCGGGTGTTCCGGGCCCTGAAGAAGGTGAACCCCGGCAACCTCGTCGGCGGCCCCTACCTCGTCATGGACAGCTTCGCCCCGGGCGACGACGGCAACGGCGACGCCTCCGCCACCCTCAAGGGCCCCTGGGGCGCCGCCGACCGGCGGGCCCTGGACGCCGTCGACTACTGGCTGGAGCACAAGGCCGGCGCCGACTTCATCGTCGCCGACGGCTCCAGCACCAGCCGCGACGACCGCATGCGGCCCGATGAGTTCGCCGCCACCGAGAAGTTCGCCGCGGTGGGCCGCTGGCTCAAGGAGCGCAGCGGCGGGCTGCCCCTGTGGTGGGCCGAGTGGTACGTGGAGCCCGACGACGGCAGCACCGGCTGGGACGAGCGCCACCGCACGGCCGTGCAGGCGACCGCGATGATGGAGCTGGCCCGCGGCGGCGCCGACGCCGCCTTCTACTGGAACCCCCAGGAACGCGGCCGCGCCTGCCCCGGCTGCCTGTGGACCAGCACCGAACTCGCCTCGGGCGGCGGGAGGCAGCTGCCCATGATGGACCTGCTCCGGCGCTTCGCCGCCGCCTTCCCGCCGGGCACCCGCTTCCGTGACGTCCCCGTCGCGGACGACGACCGGCCCAACGTCCGCGTCCTCGCCGACGACCGCACCGCCCTGGTCGTCAACACCCTCGGCCGCGCCATAAGCGCCGAGGTCGACGGCCGTTCCTTCGACCTTCCCGCTTACGGCGTCCACTGGCTGACCCGCGGATAGGCGCGGGATGCGGTGGGGGTGTGGTGGCGTGGGCTGTTCGGCTGTCCCGCCGTCTCGCGCCCTTCGGGCGGAAAGACGCGGGCTGCGGAAGGGGAGGTGGGGGCGACCCTCTCCGATGGGGTGCGGGCGGTTTGGTGGGCGGCGTTCAGGCGCCGGAGCGGGGCCGGTTGCTCGTACGGTTGCGGTCTCGTCGCCGTCCGCGGGTGCAGATGGCCGGTTGCGACGCCCACCGTTCGTGGGTGGCGCGCCCGCCGTAACCGGCGTCTGCGGGTGCTTCCCCGACATCGGGCTCTGTTCCGCCGACATAGTCGGCGAAAGCGAGCCCGATCTCGCCCGTCCCGAAGATCGGGCCCTGTTCCGCCGAACATGTCGGCGAAACAGAGCCCGATATCCCGTGGGCGGCTCAACAGCACCCCGAATCAGCCGCAGACGCCGGTCACGGCGGGCGCGCCACCCACCCACCGAAGGCGTGGAAGCGGCCATCTGCACCCGCGGACGGCAACGAGACCCAAGGCCCCGGAAAGGCACCCGCTCCGGCGCCCGAACCCCGGCCGACCACCGACCCGCACACCGCCGAGAAGGGCACACCCGCCCTCCCCGTCCGCAGCCCGCCGCTTTGCGCCCGTAGGGCGCGAGACGGGGGGACAGCCGAACCACCAGCGGAGGGAACCCCGTGGGGCACGGCATCCGGAGCGCTGCGGTCAGCCCACGTTGCGGATCAGCCACTCGTCCGGGTTGAAGGTGTCCCTGTCCGGGGCCGGGGGCGTGGCCGGGGTCTCCACGAAGGTGTCCTCCGGGCGTATCCGGTCCGGCAGCTTCCCGAACCGGGCACGGCGGGACTGCGCCGCCTCGTCCTGTGGTGCGGCCTCGTCGTGGCGCGGGTCCTCGGTCATCGGGCCACCTCCTTCACTCCTGCCACGAGAACGCGGGGGCCCGGTCAGGTGTTCCCCCCGACGTGCCTCCGCCGCTGCCGGCGGGGGCACGTCCGGTCAGCGCAGGGTCAGGAACCTCTCGACCGTGGCCGCCAGGAACACCAGCAGCAGCGGCACCGCCGCCGCCAGCGAGATCCGCATGCCGCGCCGCCGCCGCGCCTCGGGCACCGTGGCACGGGCCAGCTCGCGGGCGCCGAGCAGCACCAGCAGCGCCACCCCGGCCAGCACACCGGCCGCCGTCCAGGCGTTCCAGGTGACGACCGGGAAGACACGGCCCGGCCGCGGCTCCGGCACCGGCCAGTCGGCGGGCTGATCCCGCAGCTCGTAGAGCGTCGCGTCCCCGTCGCGCAGCACCGTCCGCAGCTCCGGGCGCGCGTCGAGCGAGCGCAGCAGCCTGTCCGGCCAGGTCGCCGAGAAGCCCGCGTCCAGCTGCAGGTAGGTGTTCTGCCCGCGCGACACCATCAGGTACGAGTTGGGCCCGGCGTCGCGCAGCGCCTCCACCAGCGGACCCACCAGCACCGGATCGCGCGGCGCGAGCACCGGCACGTACGTCACGCGCTCCATGTCGCGGGCGTTCCACGGCAGGCTGGGCGTGACGTCGTCCACGGGGTCGGTGCTGAGCCAGACCACCCGTGCGGTGGGTCTGTCGTGCTCGTAGACGTACTCCATGGCCGCGACCTCGCCCGTGCGGACCCGCTCGAAGGACTCGTTGCCCCAGCGCGCCACGAGGAAGCCCGCGATGAGCACCCAGCCGGCGAGCAGTGCCGCGACGGGACCGCGCCATCCGCGGTCCGAGGAGCTGCGCGGGAAGATCGCCAGCGCCCCGAGCACACAGGCACCGGGCAGGGCGAAGAGGAACACCCGCAGCGCCATCTCGCCGCCGTAGGACTGCATGCCGAAGCCCAGGAAGGGCACGACCAGCAGCACCAGGAGCGCCCGGTCGCCGATCCCCGCCCAGCGGCGGCGCAGCCATCCCAGGGCCGCCAGCGCCATGACCGCGCCGGCCAGCGCCACCCGCACGTACAGCACCAGCTTGTGGACGGTGCTGCCGCCCTCGATGCGCCCGGAGACGCTGGAGGAGACGTTGCCGCCGAGCGAGCCCATGCCGCCGAACAGCTCGTCGAAGTGACCCGACCAGTACGGCTCGGCGACGAAGCAGATCCACCCGACGAGCAGCACCCCGCACAGCAGCGGCAGCCCGCGCGGAGTGGAGCGGCGGACGAGCACCAGCACCGTCAGCACGCCGAGCATGACGAACGGGGTCAGCTGGTGGCTGACGACCGAGGCGGCGAACAGCCCGACCAGCAGTGCGAGCAGCAGCGCCCGTTCGCTGCGGCCCACCGGCGGTACGTCGGCCTCGCCCGGGATGAGCCTGCCCGCGGACGGGCCGGCGGCACGGAACCACACCAGCAGCACGGCGACGAACATCAGGTAGAGCAGGTAGTTGGCGGACTGCGGGGAGAAGTAGTCCTGCCCCACCCAGCCGCACAGCGCGAACAGCCACGCCGCGCACCACTTGGCCCGCCGGCCGGCCCGCACCGCGCGCAGCAGCAGCGCCAGCGGGGCCAGGGCGAGCAGCTGCACGGCCAGCGGCCACCAGCGCAGCACCTCGGTGAGGTCGGTGACCCCGCAGGCGGAGGCGACGAGCGTGACCGCCGCGAAGAAGCCGGGCCACGAGAACCGGGCGTCCATGTCGGGCGCGGCGTCCCCGGTCCGGCCGATGAAGTCGATGAAGCCCGCGTGCTGCCACGCCGTCGCGAACCGCGGCTGTTCCTCCAGCACGGCCGGGACGGCGTGCAGCGACACCACGGTCGCCAGCAGGACGGCGGCCAGGAGCCACGGCCGCCGTCCGGGCAGCCACAGGCCGCAGACGAACGCGAGGACGAGCAGTGCGGCGCCGGCCAGTGTCGCCGGCGGCAGGACGGAGACCAGGCCGAGCCCGTCCATGGCGTCCAGCGAGGCGTCGTCCAGGCCGCGAAGGGGCAGCCAGTACAGGCCGAGGGCGCACAGCAGCAGCCCCCACACGGCGAGTTCGAGCAGCCGGGCGCGCCCGGGTCGCCCCTCCTGCGGGGGCGCCTGCGCGGGCGGGCCCGGATCGCGCGGTCCGGCGGACGAGGACTCATGGGTCCTGCGCGGCGGGGGTGCGGAGGGCGCCGGGAGCGCCCGGGGTGCCGTCGCGGACGGCGGCACGGACGGCGGCACTGGCAGCGCGGTGCCCTGCGGAGGCGTCACGTAGGGACGCCGCTCCGGATGGTCGAAGTCCATGCGTACGCCGAGCTGGAGCGTGTCGCTGTCCAGCGCGGCGGCGCGCGCCCAGCGCGTGCCGTAGACGATCTCCAGGTCCTCGCCGGCGGCCGCGCTCTCCGCCTCCGCCGCCTTTGCCGCCTCCGCCTTCTGCGGCGCGGGGCCGGCCGGACCGTCCGGCGGCGTCCCGGTCCCGGCGGGGGCGGCGGCCGCCCCGGCGATCAGCCGCCGCAGCCCGACCAGCGAGACCACGGCGATGACGAGCAGGCTGCCCAGCTCGGCCCAGCCCGCGCCGGTGATCCCCAGCGGGCCCAGCAGCGCGAGGGTGAATCCCAGCACCAGGACGCACAGCAGCCCCTGCAGGAAGGCGAGCAGGCCGGTGCGGCTCTGGGCGCGCAGGATGCCGAAGTAGACCTCGATCAGGACCCGGGTCAGCGAGCAGAGCGCCAGCAGCCGCAGCAGCGGCGCGCCCTCCCGCGCGTAGCCCTCCCCGAAGACGCCGAGTATCTGCGGCGCGAAGACGACCATGAACAGGGCGATCGGGACCATGATCCTGGCCATCCGGCGCAGGGCCGCGCGGCAGTTCTCGGCGATCCGCGACGGGTCGTGCGCGCCCTCGACGGTCAGCGAGGCACCCATGTTGATCGCCAGCAGGTCGATCGTGCCGCCGATCGTCATCGTGATGTAGAAGTACGCGTTGTCCGCGGAGCTGATCTGCGAGGCCACGATCACCGGCACCAGGTAGACCACGGCCAGGGCGAAGAAGGAGCCGGTCGCGTCCCCCGCGAGGAAGCGCCGCATCTCGCGCGGGCGCGGCGGTGCCGCGGTGCCCTCGGTGGCCTTGACGTGCCGGGGCACCAGCCGCCGGAAGACCAGCCAGCCGAGCGGCACCACCGACAGGGCGATCGCGGCGACCCACGAGACGAACACCCCCGCGGTCGGCACGGCCGCGGCGATGCCCACCAGCAGCGCCAGCTTGGCCGCGGAGAAGACGGTGTTGCCCACCGGCACCCACACCGCGCTGCGCAGCCCCGTCAGCACCCCGTCCTGCAGGGTCAGCAGCGACCAGCCGACGACCGCCGCGAGGAAGCCGAGCCCGTTGACGGGTCCGTGCAGGAAACGGTACGAGGGACCCCAGAAGTCCAGGGTCAGCAGGAAGACCGCCGCGGCGAGCGCAACGACGGCCGAACTCCCGGCGTACGTGCCGAAGATGAGCCGGCCGGTGCGGCGCCCCGAGACGGGGATGAACCGGGCCAGCGCCCCGGTGAGCGTCACGGCGGTGAGCCCGGCGAGGAACTTCATCGCGGCGATCGCCGCCGAGCCCTGGCCGACCGCGTCCTCGGTGTAGTAGCGCGCGGCGACCAGCCAGTAGCCGAGACCCAGCACCGCGGAGACGCCGGTGTTGAGCATCAGCGCGTACGCGTTGCGGAACAGCTGGTTGCCGCCGTGCCGGTCGGACGTCCCTCCGCCCGGGCCGCCGTCGGCGGGGCCGCCGCCCGTGGCGGCGGGCGCGGGCGGGTCTGCGGCGCCGGGGTCCGCGGTGGTCGTGCTCGTGGTGGCGGTCGTCTCAGACACGGGTCTCGCGCACCTTCCGCAGGCACCGGCGGGCTCTGCGGACCAGGGCGTACCCCTCGGTCAGCGCCCGGTCCTTGGCGAAGTCCAGGGCGACGGCGCGGCCCTCGACCAGCCGCTCGAACTCCTCGATCCCGGTGCTCCGGCGCACGGTCACCCGGGCCAGCGCGTACGGCGCCTGCCGCCGGCGGTCCGCGAGGGCGTTGCCGACGGCGAGGGCGCAGGTGAAGCCCGCGGAGCGCACGGCACGCCGTACGCGACGGCTGGAGTAGCCGTACGGGTAGGCGAAGGAGACCGGTGGCCTGCCCAGTTCGTCGCCGAGGACCTCCTTGCAGCGCAGCACCTCGAACCGGAGGCGTTCGTCGTCGAGCTGGTCCATCTGGGGATGGGTGTGGCTGTGGCCCCCGATCTCCACGCCGGCGGCCTCCAGTTCGCGCACCTGCTCCCAGTCGAGCATGGTGTCCAGCGCGGCGCCCGGCACCTCGTACGGCCCGCGCAACCAGCCGGTCGAGACGAAGAGCGTCGCCGGGAAGCCGAGGCCCTTCAGCACGGGGAGGGCGTGCCGGTGCACGCCCTCGTAACCGTCGTCGAAGGTGATCAGCACGGGGCGCGGCGGCAGCGGCCGCCCCGCGCGCCACGCCTGAGCCAGCGCCGTCGTGCCGAGCGGGGTGAAACCCCGTGCGCCGAGCAGCGCCATCTGCCCGGCGAAGGCGGCGGGGGTGACCGACAGCCCGCGCGTGGCGGGCGCGGGCGTGTCGGTGACGGCGTGGTACATCAGGATCGGCACGGGACCTGTCCCCTGTCCGGCCGGCTCGGTCATGCGACGGCACCTCCCGGTGCGTTGTGGTCGGACGGGGGCGCGGCGGGCGGTCTCGTGCCGGGCGGTCTCATGCCGGGCCGGCCTCCCCCCGGGTGCGGAACCGGGCGACGGCGTAGCCCGCGGCCGTCGTCGCGGCACCGGCGACGATCGCGCCGGCCCGGCCGGCGCCGCCGGGACGCCCGCGGAGGGCGTCGCGCAGTCCGCGGGCCGCACCGGCGGGCAGGACCCGGGCGGCGTACCGCCGTTCCGTCTCGAGCCCGGCTTCCGTACCGACGCTCCGCGTGACCAGGGCCTTCGACAGGCCCTCTGCGTAGCAGCGGGTGCGGAAGTAGCCGAAGCGTTCCCGGGCGGCGGGGACGCGGTGCCAGATCACGGCGCGGTCGTCGATGAGCAGCAGGCCGCCCGGCTTGGCCCGGGCGAGCCGGATGCAGAGTTCGGTCTCCTCGCAGCCCAGCGGCCGCCGGTCGCCGTCCCGGCCGATGCCGGTGGCGAAGCCCCCGGCGATGTCGAAGGCGATCCGCCGGAACGAGGCGTTGCCGCCGAGCACGTTGCGCACCCGGGCGCGGCCCGCGGGCTGCCCGCGGTAGGAGGCGCCGACCACCCAGTCGAACTCCTCCGGGAACCAGCGCGGCCGGCTCCCGGAGGCCCACACCGGGCGGGTGCGCCCTCCGACGCCAAGGACCTGCGGGTCGCGGTAGGCGTCGGCGAACCAGTGCAGCCAGTCGCGTTCGGCGACGGCGTCGTCGTCGAGGAAGGCGACGACCTCGCCCTCCGACTCGGCGATGCCGGTGTTGCGGCCCGCGGACAGGCCGCGGGGCCCGGCGTTGGGGAGCACCCGTACGGCCGTGCCCTCGTAGCGGCGGGTCAGCCGGGCCAGCAGGACGGGGTTGTGGTCGACCACCAGCAGCACCTCGTGGGCCGGGTGGCGCTGTGCGTGCACCGAGGCCACCGCGGCGAGGATGTCCTCCCAGCGGTCCTCGGTGTAGGCGCAGACGACCACGGACACCCGGAGGAGGTCCTCGTGGGTCACCGGGCCCCCTCGCGGCGGGCCGCGCGGCGCTCGTTCTTCTCCCGGAGGATGACCTTGAGGACCCGTAACCCGTCGCGGACCGCCCGCAGGTTGCTGGCGCCGTGGATGCGCACGTACTCGTGGCTGGGGATCTCCTGGACCTTCAGACCGGCCTTGACCACTCTGATGTTCATCAAGGTCTCCACCTCGAAGCCGGTGCAGTCCAGGGTGATCTTGTCCAGGCAGTGCCGCCAGAAGGCGTTGTACCCGTAGCACAGATCGGTGTAACGGGCCCCGAACTTGGCGTTGACGGCGGCGCACAGCACGCGGTTGCCCAGCTTGCGGACGGGGGTCATGTCGTCGGTGCCTCCGCCGTTGGCGAAGCGCGAGCCCTTGGCGAAGTCGGCCCCGGCGACCAGGGCGGAGACGTAGGAGACGATCTCGGAGCCGTCCGCCGACCCGTCGGCGTCGACCATGACGATGATCTCGCCGGTGCAGGCGGTGAAGCCGGCGATCAGGGCGTCCCCCTTGCCCTTGCCGGTCTGCGGGACGATCCGCACGTCGGGCCGCAGTTCGCGGGCGACGCGGACGGTGTCGTCGGTGGAGTTGCCGTCGACCAGGACCACTTCGTGGATCCAGGACGGCAGGGTGGCGAACACGTGCGGCAGGTTCTCCGCCTCGTTCATCGCCGGGATGACCACGCTGACCAGCGGAGCGATGGCCAAGTGCGTGGAGACCGGCGTGAAATGGTCCGGCGCGAGGACCGCGGCGGTCTGCGCCTGCCCGGTGGCTGCCGGGTGCAGGAAGGAGCTCATGAGTCGTGTTTCCCTCTCGTCCGGTGGGCCGCCCGTCCGGGTGGCCCTGTGGCGTGTCCGGTTCGAAAGGGGGGTTGGTCTCACCCCGCACGGGACCCCGCCCACGGCGGGCATGTCGGTGTCCCGTGCGCAGGCCGGCCGGAAGAGCGGGCATGCGTGACCGGCCGCGCGGTTCGCGGCTCGGCACACGTGTGACGGCGGCCGAGCACGGCACCCCCCTACCGCGCCCCGCGGTTGTCCTGTCGCGACTCTCTGGCCCTCCCCTTGAGCCGCTGTACATGACAGGTCGCCGCGGATAGATGTACGACAATATTGAGCATTGAGACCCTATGGCAATACCTGACAGGGTGAATACCGTTTTAAGAAATTGCCATGGACTCGTCTGATTGATCATGCCTGTACGGCAATGTCCGTTATTGAGCTCCGGCGCGCAACCGCCCCACACGCTTGAGGAACCGGTCCGCGGGCTCCCGCAGAGCGGGCCGGGCCGTCACTGCGTTGCGCAGCGCACGCACCGGCGCACGCCGGGCGCGGTGCCCGAGTGCGACCGGATGCCGACGGGTCACCCACCCCTCGGAGACCGACAGGTCCCGCGTCTTGAGCGACTCCTTGTACTCCTTGTGTCCCCGGCCCAGGTCGAGCTGGGCCACCCCCTCGGCGGCGGCTCCCTCCGCCATCCGCAGGTGCAGCACCAGACCCGGTGAGAACTTCGAGAACTCCGTGTCGTACGCCGGGAACCAGCAGGCCAGCACGGCGGGTGTGACCATCCCGAAGTGGGCCGCGACCGGCCGCTCTCCCGCGTAGAGCACCGAGAGCCGTCCGGCGAAGCCCTCGGCGCGGGTGTGGAAGAGGTGCTCGACCAGCTCGACGATCCACGGCCGCGCGAAGCGGTCGCTGCGCCCGGTTCTTCGGTACTGGGCGGACTTCCACGCCATCAGCACCCGAAGTGCGGCGACGTCCCGCTCGTCGTGCACGTAGCGCACCTCGCCGACGTCCCGGCCGAGTTTGCGCTCCTTGGCGAGCGTGGTGCGCAGGAACTTGGGCGAGTGGGCGCGAAGATGGCCGAGATACGCCTCGTACCCGTGTTCCACGTCCATGACGGGTGAGGGGTACGTCCCGGTCGCGCCCTCCTCGAAGGGCTTCTGGCCGTCCATCAGGTGGTCGAACTCCCAGACGGCCAGGCCGCAGGCACGCATCAGCTCCCGGGCGTCCCACTGGAAGCCCGGCCGGTGCACGAGCCCCTGGCAGTCCGAGAGCCCGAGCCCGACCGCCCGGCCCACGCCGGCCGCCGAGCGCTGGTACGGGAAGAAGGCGACCGGGACGCCGTCCTCACGGACCACGGCGATGCGCACGCCCCGGTGGTGGTGCGCCACGGCCAGCGTGAACTCGGGCGACAGGAAGGGATTCCCCAGCTGCGGGCTGCCCGAGGCCACGGCCTGGTCCTGCACGCGGGTCCACTCCGCCCGGTCGGCGGCGGTCAGCTCGCCGGGGCGGTACACGGTGATGTCCACTTTACGGAGTCCGCCTTCTCTCGGCCCGGGCAAGGGAGCGCCGCAGCAGCGGCAGCAGGAACAGCGCGGCGCTCAGCGCCGCGATCACCGCGACACCCCCGCGGGCCGACCACATGTGCAGGGCGAGCATGCCCTGCGCCACCAGCAGGTCGATCACGATCGTGCCGCCGGCCGCCACCACCGCCCGGCTCAGCGGGTCGAGGGAGCGCAGTGCCCCGGCGAGCGCGGCCGCCGGGGCGGCCAGCAGGAAGAAGAAGGTGAACGGTGCCCTGACGGGCGAGGCGATGTCCGCGAGCGCGAGCACCGCGCCGACCCCGCAGACCCCCACGGCGGCGCCCGCGAGCAGGGGAAGTGATTCGTTGCCGATCGGGTGACCGGATGCGTTGTCTCCACGCGTTGGTTGCATTGGCGACTTTGCCCCCCAAAACGCCGGATGCAGAAGTTCAATGTCGCTCAATTCGGGCGTGTGCGTCAAGGAAGGGACGAACAGAAGCGGCCGCCGTCCCCGAAGGGGTGACATGCCCCTGCGGCGTGGGCGATTTCCGTCGAACTGTTCGCCCGGCCGGGGTGGTGTGTTCGAGTGCGGCCGCCGTCGGGGGTCCCTAAAGGGCCCGCCAACTACGGGAGTAGAGCCGGCCGGGCGAGGCGGCGTCACTTCTGGTGCACGCAGCGGCGATCGCGAAGCGTGTACGGGAATGTCCATGTCAAGAAATCTTGGCATGGACACTTCCCGAACGTGTTACTGCGCGGTACGAAAGATGCGGCAGAGATCCTGCTAAGGGAGGTTCCATGAGACTGTCCCGTTTCGTGTCAGCCGCATCCACACTTCTCCTTACCGCCGTACTCGCCCTGTTCGGTGCCGGTTCCGCCCAAGCCGCCGGCCCCGTCTACGTGGCCCTGGGCGACTCGTACTCCGCCGGAGTCGGCGCCGGCAGCTACGACAGCTCGAGCGGCAGTTGCTACCGCAGCAGCAAGGCGTTCCCCCGGTTGTGGGCGAACGCGCATAGCCCGTCCGGGTTCTCCTTCACCGCGTGTTCGGGAGCGACCACGACCGACGTGCTCAACAACCAGCTCGGTCCGCTCAACTCCGCCACGACCCTGGTCAGCATCAGCATCGGCGGCAACGACGCCGGCTTCGCCGACGTCATGACCACCTGCGTGCTCAACTCCGACAGCACCTGCCTCAGCCGTATCAACCAGGCCAGGGACTTCGCCAACAACCAGCTGCCCGCACGCCTCGACTCCGTCTACAACGCCATCAGCTCGCGGGCCCCCTCGGCCCGTGTCGTCGTCCTCGGGTACCCGCGCTTCTACAAGCTGGGCACCACCTGCATCGGCCTCAGCGAGACCAAGCGCAGGGCCATCAACGACGCTGCCGACCTCCTCGACACCGTCACCGCCAAGCGCGCCGCCGACCACGGCTACGCCTTCGCCGACGTCCGCGGCACCTTCACCGGGCACGAACTCTGCTCGGGCTCGGCGTGGCTGCACAGCCTCACCCTCCCCATCTACGAGTCCTACCACCCCACCGCCTCCGGCCAGTCCGGCGGCTACCTGCCGGTGTTCACCTCGGCCGCGTGACCCGCGGCACGGCAGCGCGCAGCACCCGGACGTGAGACGAGGGGTGCCGGGCCACCACCCGGCACCCCTCGCCCCTGCCGGTGCCGCCTCGCGGACTCCCTCAGGGGGTCGGCGACGTCCCGTCGGAACCGCTCGGCGACGGGCTCGGCGCCAGGCACGTGACCGTGAACGGGACGTGCCCGGACTCCGTCTCCACCGGGCTCAGCACGGTGACCGCGACCCAGCCCTCGATCGCGCCGTCCGGCTCGTAGGACGGTTCCGTGTACTGGACGGTGCGGCTCTTCGGGCCTCCCGCGGGGAAGTCCAGGGTCTGCCGGCCGTGGTCGGAACCCCCGGCGCTCGACGTCCAGCGGTAGGTGACCGTCACCGGAGTGCGGTCGACCGTGACGACCGCCGAGAAGGACGGCGCCTGTTCCGCGGGCGGCGGACAGCCGCCGGTGTAGGTGTCGCGCACGGCGGACACCGTGACGTGGACGTTCACGTGGACCGGCGAGCTGGGCGGCGCCGAGGTGTGCGGGGATCCCGAACCCCCGCCCGCCGTCGCCTCGTAGCCGCTCGCGTCCGCGCCGCTGTCGTCGTCCTGCGAGCCGGTGGCGGACGGGCTCCGCCCGCCGCCCGGGGTGTTCCCGGCAGTGGTGCCGCGGCCGGAACCGCCGGCCGGGTCCTCGTCGAACAGGGCGTAGGCCACGCCCCCGATGCCCAGGGCGAGGGCGAGCACGCCCGCCGCCATCGCCACCACCGCGCGGCGCGGCCGGGCCCGGGGGCCGTCCGCGGACGCGGCGCCGAATCCGGTGCCGACGGGGGCCGTCGGCCCGAGCGGAGTGGAGGAGACCGGGGTCGAGGAGACGGGGGCCGACCGGACCGGCGTGGACCGGACCCGCGCGCCGTCCGGCCCCGGCGGCAGCGGCACCGCGGCCTGCGTGGTGGCGTACGCCGTTCCGGCCCCGGGAGGGGTGCGCCCGGCGGCGAGGGCGTCCAGCCGCCGCTGCACCTCCTCGCCGGGGAGCCGGGCCGCCGGGTCCTTGTGCAGCAGCCCCGTGATCACCGGGGCGAGCGGTCCGGCCCTGCGCGGCGCGGGCAGTTCCTCGTCCACCACCGCGCGCATCGTGCTCAGCGCCGTGTCCCTGCGGAACGGAGAACCGCCCTCCACCGCCACGTACAGCAGCACCCCGAGCGACCACAGGTCCGACTCCGGACCCGGACGGCGGCCGAGCGCCCGCTCGGGGGCCAGGTACTCGGGTGAGCCGACCAGTTCGCCGGTACGGGTGATCGCCGAGGAGCCCTCGATCACGGCGATGCCGAAGTCGGTGAGCACGACCCGGCCGTCGTTGCCGATGAGCACGTTGCCCGGCTTGACGTCGCGGTGCAGCACCCCGGCGGCATGGCCGGCGCGCAGCGCCTCCAGCACCTTGCCGCCGATGCCCGCGGCGCGCCGCGGGTCCATGGGGCCCTCCGCGTCGAGGACGTCGTCGAGCGTGACGCCCCGCACGAGCTCCATGACGATCCACGGGCTGCCCTCGGCCATGGCCACGTCGTAGACCTTGATGACGTTGGGGTGCTCGACCCGGGCGGCCGCGATCCCCTCCTGCTGCAGCCGCGCGTACAGGCGCTCGACCTCGCGGTCCTCCAGGCCCGGTGGGGCCTTGACCTCCTTGACGGCCACCTCGCGGCCCAGCAGTTCGTCCCGGGCCAGCCACACCACACCCATGCCGCCCCGGCCCAGCTCGCTGATCAGCCGGTAGCGCCCCGCCACGAGCCGTGTCATCGGCGTGTCCCCCCTTCGCTCCGCCCGCAGCCCAGCATGACCGAACTTCCTCCCGAACGGACCCTTTCGACGGAAAGCTCCCTCAACCGGCCATCGCAAGCGCCGCCCTGAGCACCAGGCCGCAGCCCAGCAACAGCACCACGGTCGCCGTGGTCAGGGGCGCGAGCCGCCGCGCCGCCGTGAACAGCCGGCCGCGGGCCCGCAGCGCCGACGCCTTCCCGGCCAGCCGACCGAGGCGGACGACGGCGAAACCGGCGGCCGTGAGCGTGATCGCCAGACCCGCGCCGTACGCGAGGACCAGCAGGAAGCCGAACCACGCCTGGCCCAGGGCCGCGGCGCCCACCAGGACGACGACCGCGGAGGGACTGGGGACGAGGCCGCCCGCGAAGCCCAGCAGGATCGTGCCCCGGAGGGTGGGCCGCGGCTCGTGCGGGTGGGTGTGCGGGTGGACGTGGACGGGGGGCCGCGGCGCGGGGCGTTCGGCGGTCAGGACGGAGGCGGGCGCGGCTTGGGCCGCCGTCCCGGGGGAGGGCACGGGGTGGTGCGGGTGGTCGTGCCCGTGACCGTGCCCGTGGTCGTGCCCGTGTGTCCGGCCTCGCAGCCGCCACGCGCGGCGGAGCAGTGCGCCCCCTGCGCCGGCGACGAGCACCCCGCTCGCGATGCCCAGCCAGCCGATGACCGAGGGGGCCGCGGCCGAACCGGTCGTCACCAGCAGGCCGAGCGCGAACACGCCCATGGTGTGGGTGACCGTCACCGACGCGCCCAGCGCGACCATGTCCCGGCGCGACCGCCGGCCACCCGCCGCGGCCGCCGCGGCCATCAGCGTCTTGCCGTGCCCGGGCGCGAGCGCGTGCATCGCGCCCAGCGCCAGCGCCGTGAGCAGCGCCAGGGCGGCGAAGCCGGGGGTGAGGGCGTGCCGCGACACCAGGTCGGTGAGCGCCCGCGTCCAGCGGTCCGCGCCGCGCGGAAGCACACCGGCGGCAGCGGGGGCGTCCTCCTCCGCGGCGAGCGCGGGGCCTCCCGGGGTCACCCGGAAACCGGCCGCGCGTTCGTCGGCGGGTGAGGAGAGCAGGTCCTTCGGGTACGCGGTGAGCCGCCGCGACACCGACTGCCCCGGGACATCGGCGCCGTGGAGGGTCACGCGGTCGCCGCGCGCGGTGATCTCCCGCCAGCCGGGCCCGGTGGCGATGTCCGCCGGACGGTAGTCGAGGGACGCCGGTTCCCCGGACGGCAGGCGCGCCGTCATCCGGCACTCGACGCGCAGCGTCGTCAGCCCGGCCTGCCCCGGCCGCACGGCCGCCGTGGCCCGCCGCACCGCGACCGGTTCGCGGCGCCCGCCGACGGTCGCCCGCGCGCCCTCCGCGGCCGCGTCGCAGCGCGTGCCCGCCCAGTCCGCCAACTCGGCGCGGCCCAGGGTCCGGTCGCCGTCGCGGTCGATCTCGGGCACGGCCTGCGCCGCGGGGATCTCGGCGAGGTCCTCGACGTGGTCGATCCGCAGCTCACCAGGGGAGGCGACCAGGCCGTCGTAGCGGTTGACCGTGAAGTTGCCGAGCGGATGCGCCTGCGCCTGCCCCGCGGGCAGCAGTGCGAGAGCCGCTCCCGCCGCTGCCGCGGCCGCCGCGGCGGCCGTCCTGCGCCGGATCATGACGGGTCTCCTTCGATGCGTGCCAGCGCACGGCGGGCGGCGGGGGCTGCGCTGGGGGAGAAGCCGGGGTTGAGCCGGAGCGCCGCGGCCAGCGACGTCCTGGCCGCCTCGCGCCTGCCGAGAGCCGCCTCGATGACGCCCCGGTGGTAGAGGAAGGCCGCGTTGCGGTAGCCCGGCGCCGAGGAGCGCTCGGCGTACCTCAGGGCCTCGCGGTCACGGCCGTTGACGTGCAGGGCCCAGGCGAGCGCGTCGGCGGTGTGGACGGTCCGCCGGCGTGACCACTCGGCCTGTGCCGCGCGCAGCGCCTCCGCGGCGTCCCCGTGGTCGGCGGCGACCAGCGCCGCGTCCAGGTCGGTTGCGACGCCGTTCGCCCTGGCGAGGGCGATCCAGGTGCCGACGACCGCGTACTGCTGCCGCGCCCGCTCCTTCTGCCCCGCGGCCTCGTACAGCTCGCCCAGCGCCGCGAGTTGCGCCGGCAGCGGGTAGCGGTCGACGACCCGGCCCAGGTCGCGCAGGGCCTTTTCCCGGTCGCCGCGCGCCGCGTACGCACGGCCGCGGCCCTCGACCGCCGGCAGGTAGCCGGGGTCGGCGCGCAGCGCGGTGGCGAAGTGCCGCAGCGCCTCCGGGTAACGGCCCTGGCTCCAGGCGAGCTGGCCCAGCGCGGTGGCGACGTAGGCGGTGTCGCCGGGGGACGCGGCCGAGTCCAGGGCGCGGGTCAGGATCCGGCGGGCACCGGCCGGGTCTCCGCGCAGCTCGTGGACGTACGCGAGGCGGGTGAAGACCGGGATGCCGGGGCGTACCGCGTCGGCGTGCTCGGCGGCGCGCAGCGCCTCGTCGTAGCGGCCGAGTTCGACCAGGGCGTCGACACGGACGGCGAGGGCGCGCTCGTTGTACGGGTTGACCTTCAGGGCCCGGTCCGCCTCGGCGAGGGCGGCGCGGAAGTCGTGGCGGGCGGCGGCGAGCGCGGCACGCCCGGCGAGGGCGGCGTCGTTGTCGCGCGGCGAGATCCGCAGCGAGCGGGTGTAGGCCGCCTGGGCCTGCGGGTAGCGGGTCGGGTCGCCGCTGGTCCTGGCCTGCTCGACGTAGGCGGCGCCGAGCGCGGCCCACCCCGCGGCGTCCTTCGGCTGGGCTCGCAGATGCGTCTGCAGGGCCGCGATGCCGCCCGCGAGGTCGCCCTCGGCGAGGCGGTCCAGCGGTGCGTCGGCGGCGGGCACCGCGGCCCGCGCGGTGTCCCGCGGGGCGGAGGGCCCGCCGAGCACCAGCGCGCCCGCGGTGAGCGCCAGTGCGAGGCCCAGCACCAGTGCCGCGTACAGAGCGGCGGCGCGCAGTCGGCCCGGGGCCGGTACGTCCATGGCTGCTGCCTTTCGGGATGATGGCGTGGAGCCCGGCCGGGGCGCTTGCGGTGCGCCCCGGCCGGGTGCCGTGCGGTGGGCTTCCGCCGGGCCCTCGGGCCCGGTGGCGGCGGACCGGGCCTCAGGCCCGGCCGTGCGCCCGGCGGCCGGCGGGGCGGCGGCGCATCCGCCACCACAGCAGCGCGGCACCGATCAGCAGCACGCCCGCGCCGCCGGAGGCCGCGGATGCGATCAGCACGGTGTTGTCGTCGTCACCGCCGCCCGTGAGCAGGCCGCCCCCGTTGAGCTGGGTGACCCCGTTGGTCTGCGCGGAGTTGGTGGCCGGCTTGGCCAGTGGGCCGTCCGAGCCGGAGGCCGGCAGGGCCACGTACGGGAAGTTGGCGCCGAAGGCCTGGTCGTTGGCGTCGACGGCGTCGCCCAGGTCGTTCTTCGACCCGACCAGTTCGCCCTCCACCACCTGCAGCGCGATGTCGACGACGTCGTCACCGAGCCGGCGGCCGTTGGGGAAGCCGGCGTTGTCGCCGTCCAGGACCCCGAGCCGCTTGGGCCCCGCGGTCGGCGGCACGGCCGTGTTGAGCCGCAGCATCTCCGCCGGGCGGACGTGCGGCGGCTGGTTGAGCTTGGGCACGCCCGTCAGGAACACCTGGACGAGGTCGTTGCGCGGGGTGGACGGGGCCTTGATCTTGTAGATGCCCTCGATGAGCCTGGGCAGTTCGGGGTGCGTCACGTTCTTGAGGAACTGGCCGTCGTTCCAGGGCGAGGAGGCGTTGAACCGGTCCTTGTCCTTGAGCGGGTTGACCACCTCGTTCACCAGCGGCATGCCGAGGCGGGAGACCTGCGCCCAGTCGCCGTTCGCGGTCCGCCGCTGCGTGGTGGACCAGATGCCGACCACCGGCTGCTTCGCCGACTGGCGGATCGAGGCCGTCGGGACCTGCAGGGCTATGGTGTTGACGTTGTAGCCCTTGAGGGTGTCGTCGCCGACCTCGGAGAGATTGCCCCCGTAGAGCAGGTCGAAGACCCGCAGGTCCAGGAAGAACGGGTCGTCGGCCTGGCCGGCGAAGGCCGTGGTGCCGCGGCCGAGGTTCTTGACGGCCTGCCGGCGCAGCACGCTGTAGTCCGGCATCGAGGCCTTGCCGACGTTCGACGGCGCGACCGGCACGTCGTTCGCGATCTTGTAGCGGCCGGTGACCTGCTGGTCGTGCAACCGGAACAGGTCGATGTCGTAGGTCTGGAAGAAGTTCAGGTCCGGGTCGTCGAGGCTGGTGACCGGGCCGGTGTTGTAGAGGAACGTCTTCTTGTTGCGGAGGTGGTCCTGGAACGTCCACCGGTAGAGGTATTCGCCCTGCGCGTCGCCGTCGTTGTCGATGTGGATGTCGTACTGGGCGTCGTCGGCGAACTTGTAGAAGTTCGGACCGCCGGCCGGGTCCTCGAACGGGATCCAGTTCGCCACCAGGGTGGTGGTGTCCGGGTGGTCGGGGCTGACGAACGCGTAGACGTCCGTGGTGTCGTACTGGGGCTGCCCCGAGATCAGCGGCGCCTCCCGGTGGCTGGACGCCTGGGCCGTCCCCGGCTCCAGTCCGGTGACGCCCATCGCGGCGAGTCCCCCCGCGGCCACGGCGCCCGCGGCCAGCAGGGCGATCGTGCGCGATCGCCCGAACCGGGCCCTGAGCCTGCTCCTGCTGTGTGCGGTCATCGCGTCGGTCCTTCGCGAGTCTGGCCCCTCCCCCTTGGAAGAGGTCCTGCGTGGGTTGTTCGGGGCCGGTCGGAGGGCGGATTGGCGGACCGGGGTGAATTTGTGTCACAGGGTTGTAACGTGATATTGGCCCGGCCGGCCGGTGCGCGCACCGCGGAGGGAAGCGGGGCGAGTCATGAGAGGTTCCGTGCACGAACTGGCCGCGGCGTACGCGCTCGACACCCTCACGCCGCGGGAACTGCGCCGATTCGAACGGCATCTGATGCGCTGCGACGCGTGTGTGGACCGGGTGCGGCGGCTGGCCGGGGACACCGTGCGGCTCGGTGCCGGGGGTTCCGCCGTGCCGGCGCCGCCTCCGATGGTGCCGCCTCCGATGGTGCCGCTGCCGGTGATGCCGCCGCCGGTGGACGGCGCGCGGGGCGTCCCGGGGGTGCCGGAGGTCCCGGAGGTCTCGGAGGTCCCGGATGGCCCGGAGGGTCCGCCGCCGGCCCGGTGGCGGGAGGCGTGGCGCCGGCCGTCCGCGACGCGTCTGGCCGCGACGGGCGCCGGGGCGGCCCTGCTGGTCTGCGCGGTGCTGGGCGCCCTGCTGCTGCGGACCGCCGCGCAACTGGACCGGGAACGGGGGGACGCGCGCGCGGTCAACGAGGTCCTCACGGCCGGCGACGCCCGCCCCGTCTACTCCAGCGACGACCACGGACGGGGGGTGACCGCCGTGGTGTCACGGGACACGCGCCGCGCCGTGGTGACGGTGCACGGGCTGCCGCCGCTGGAGGGGCGCGATGTCTACCAGTTGTGGCTGGTGAGCGAACGCCCCACGTCCTTCCGCTCCCTCGGGGTGCTGGGTGCCGATCCGGCGGCGGGCGGCACGTCCGGGCCTCTCGTGACCGGCGGGCTGGACGAGCGGTCGTACGCCTTCACCGTGACGGTTGAGCCGACTGGCGGATCCGCGGTGCCGACCTCGGACGCCGTGGTCCAACTTCCGCTGCTCGCACTGGGGATCGGCTCATGACCGTCAACCCCCTTGACGGAAAGGTGAATCCGGGAACGCGGATGCATAGGTGACGCCGCAGGACGATAGGGTTACCCTGCCCGGTGCCGGGTGCCCTCGAACGGGTGGGGAGTGTCATGGATCAGATAGCAATGCGGAGCAGGCCGCGAGTGCCTGCCATCACGTGCGGGAGCAGCGCGTCCAGCGCGCGTCTCGACCGCCATCTCTCGGTGCTGGCCGGCCCTGCCGCGCCGCAGCGGGAGGCGGAGGAGGCCACGCTGTTGATGCGCGAGCTGACCTCGCGCGACCACGTGCGCACGAACGCCAGCCGCGGGGCGCGCGTTTCGCTGTTCGCGCCGCTGCGGCGGCTGCGCCGTTCGCTCTTCGGCAGCCGCGGCTGACCGGAGGCGTTCTCGGCGTTCCTTCAGCGGACAGGCTCGGGCGCAGTACACCGTCCCGGCACCGCGCTGCTTCATGCGGCGCGTCGGTGTGCTCCGTCCGGGCCTGTTGTCATGTCGACTTGTGGTCACAGCAGGGCGAACTGCCCGTCCGGACCCTCCTCGTGGTGATCCAGCACGGAGGCCGGACGGCGCGCCGTTGCCGGCACCGGCAGCACGTGTGCGGCCCGCAGCTCGGCCACACCGATCCGCGGCCCGGCCGCGACCCGGGCGGCCAGCGCGCGGCGTGACGGCCGCAGCTCCGCCAGCAGCGCCAGCACACTGATCAGCTCCAGCAGCTCGGTCGTCCTCGCCCGCGGCCAGGCGGCGGGCGAGATCGCGTCGAGGCCCTCCGCGGCCCCGTCGGGGATACGCCGCTCGAACCAGGTCTCCAGCACCCGCGTCCCCCCGGCGTGGAACTCCCACACCGCCTCCGGCACCGGCGCCACCCGCCCGTCCCCCAGCAGCAGCGCCTCTTCCTCCGGGTCGTACGACGGCGCCTTCCGCGGCACGTCCGGCAGCGGCGCCCTGACGTAGGGGCGCCGGCCGCCCGGCAGCCGGGGGTGCCCGGCGGGGCGGCCCTGTGCAGGATCGGCGAAGCGGGTGCCCCGGGTGTGCAGCCACAGCAGCCGGCGGCCCAGCGCGACGCCCTCCGCCCACAGCGCCGGATCGGCGGTGAGCGGGACCTCGACGGGCGAGCCCGTGGCGAGGGCGGCGATCCAGGCGAGCACGTCCTCGGCGGCGACCGGGGTGCCCAGCCGCTCGGCCAGGAGGTCCAGCAGACCCGGCGCGAGGTTCGGGTCCAGCCCGCCGGGGCGGCGGAACAGCGGCCGGATGCGGCCCGGCCGGCCGGCGGCGGAGTGGCCGTCGGGGAGCAGCGCGGAGAAGACCAGCGGCGGCCCCGGGACCTGCGGCAGACGCGCCGTTTCCACCGCGTACAGCTGCCGGTCCTCGTCGGCGACCCGCCACAACTCGGGGCGGGCGGCGTCGATCAGCCGCTGGTCGGGGATGAGCCACTGCTGGTCGTAGGGGCCGTGCAGCACCCGCACCGGTTCCGCGCACGGTCCGTCCTCGCGCTCCAGGCGGGTGGTGGGCGCCGGATGGCCCGGCAGCTGGGCGACGGCGGTGCGCGGGGTGCGCGCCCGGGTCGGGTGGAACAGCCGCTCGCGCTCGGCGCCCCCGGCCTTCACCAGCCGGTCCCAGCGCGCGGTGAGGATCGCCGCCTCGGGGGCCATGATCCAGCTCCGCCCCAGGCGCAGGGGCGGGACGGACCAGGGCATCAGGTCGGCCGGCGTCGGCGCTTCATCGCTCACTGTGAGCATGCTACTGAGGCCCCTCAGGGTGCCTCCATGGTCACGGTGAAGGAGAAGCGGTCGCCCCGGTAGTGGATGCGCACCACGTCGACCACGCGGCCGGTGTCGTCGTAGGTCACCCCCGTGTAGTGCAGGATCGGGCTGAGCAGGGGCACCTGGAGCAGCCGGGCGGTGTCCGGGTCGGCCAGCCTCGCCTCGACGGTGTCGGTGATGCGGCTGATCCGCACTCCGAGGGCGTCCCGCAGCACCTTCGTCATCGGCCAGCGCGCCAGGTCCGCCAGGTCGATCCGGGCGGCCAGTTCCGGCAGGACGAAGTTCTCCGCCCAGTTGGTCGGCTCACCCGACTCGTCGCAGCGCAGCCGGCGGTAGGCGACGGTGTCCGCCGTTCCGGGGAAGTACTCGGCGAACTCCGGCGGCACGGGCGAGGGGCCGTGGCCGAGCACGCTGGTGCGGTCCCCGGACTGCTGGGCGACGATCGCGTCGACCGAGCCCAGCAGCCGCACCGGCGCCCCGCGCAGCGCGGCAGGTTCGATGAACGTGCCGCGCCGCCGGTGGCGGCTGATCAGCCCCTCCTCCTCCAGCTCCTTCAGCGCCTGCCGCATCGTGAGGACGCTGACGCCGTAGTGCCCCGCCAGCGCGTCCTCGGTCGGCAGCCGCAGCGGGGCGTCCGGACGACGGCCGAGTATCGAGGCGCGCAGGGACTGCGAGACCTGGTACCACAGCGGGAGCTTGCGGTTCAGGACCAGCGAGTCGGGGGCGAAGGTGCTGCTCGGGCTCGTCGTCATGGCCTGAAGTGTCGCTCAAGCCCCCGCCACACGCCGTCGTAGTCCCGCTGCAGATGCTCCGCCCCCAGAGCCTCCGGTGTCGCCACCACCGGCCAGCGCGTCTCGAACATGAAGGCCAGCCCGTCGTCCACCTTCTGCGGGACCAGCTCGGCGGCGCTCGCCCTGTCGAAGGTCGTCCGGTCCGGGCCGTGCGCCGACATCATGTTGTGCAGCGACGCCCCGCCGGGGACGAAGCCCTCCGCCTTGGCGTCGTACGCGCCCTCGATCAGCCCCATGAACTCGCTCATCACGTTCCGGTGGAAGTACGGCGGACGGAAGGTGTCCTCGCCGACCAGCCAGCGCGGCGCGAAGACCACGAAGTCGGCGTTGGCCAGCCCCGGGGTGTCGGAGGGCGAGGTCAGCACGGTGTAGATCGACGGGTCCGGGTGGTCGTAGCTGACGCTGCCCAGCACGTTGAAGCGCCGCAGGTCGTACACGTACGGCACCAGGTTGCCGTGCCAGCCGACGACGTCGAGGGGGGAGTGGCCGTACTCGGCGGCCCACAGGTTGCCGCCGAACTTGTTCACCACCTCCACCGGTTCCTCGCGGTCCTCGTAGGCAGCCACGGGCGCCATGAAGTCCCGGGCGTTGGCCAGGCCGTTGGCGCCGATCGGGCCGAGGTCCGGCAGCCGGAAGTGCTGGCCGTAGTTCTCGCAGACGTAGCCGCGCGCCTCGCCGTCCGGCAGTTCGACGCGGAAGCGCACCCCGCGCGGGACCAGCGCGACATGGCCCGGCGCGGCGGCCAGGACGCCCAGTTCGGTACGGAGCAGCAGCCGGCCGCGCTCCGGCACGATCAGCAGCTCGCCGTCGGAGGAGGAGAACACCCGGCTGTCCATGGAGCGGTTGGCCGCGTACCAGTGGATGCCGATGCCCTCGCGGCGCAGCACGTCACCGTTGCCCCCGACGGTGACCAGGCCGTCCACGAAGTCGACCGGCTCCTCCGGCAGCGGCAGCGGGCTCCAGCGCAGCCGGTTGGGATCGGGCTCGGCCGCGAAGGGCGCGCTCCGCAGCCGCCCGTTGCCGATTCGGTGGAACGGCGGATGGGCCGCCGAGGGACGGATGCGGTACAGCCACGAGCGGCGGTTGTGATGCCGCGGCTCGGTGAAGGCGGTGCCGCTGAGCTGCTCCGCGTAGAGGCCGAGCGGGGCGCGCTGCGGGGAGTTGCGGCCGGCCGGAACCGCTCCGGGGACCGCCTCGCTCATGTGCTCGTTGCCGAAGCCGGGGAGGTAGGTGAGGTCCTTGCCGTCCTGGATCTGCGTGCTGGTGATCTCTGTGCTGGTCACGATTCCTATGGTTGTCCATAGGAATCAACCCCGCAAGGGACCGGCCGGTCCCTGTGGAAAACCGGCATGATGGACCTCGTGCACAGCAGCGGCAACGGTCTCCGGCGCGTCCCCGTCCAGCAGCGCAGCGCCGAACGCTTCGCCCGGATCCTCGACGCGGCCGCGGCGATCCTCGACGAGAGCGGCTACGAGGAGCTGAGCACGCGCGCCGTGGCCGCCCGCGCGCGGGTGCCCATCGGCTCGGTCTACCGCTTCTTCTCCAACAAGCGCGCCATGGCCGACGCGCTCGCCCGCCGCAACCTCGACAAGTACCTGGCCGGGGTCACGGACCGCCTCGACGCCCTCGGCGCGGCCCACGGCGCCCCCGGGGACTGGCGCCGGCTGATCGACGTCGTCGTCGACCAGTACGTCGCGATGCGCCGTACGGTGCCGGGCTTCGCCCTCGTCAGCTTCGCGGGCCCCGCCCCGGGACCCGCCGTGAACGACCTGGCCAACCACCTGGTCGCCGACCGGCTCCGCGCCCTGCTCATCGCCCCGCTCGGCGACGCAGGCGTGTCCGTGACCGACGACCGGCGGCTGCGGACGGCCTTCGTGGTGGGCGTGGAGGCCGCCGACGCGCTGCTCAAGATGGCCTTCCGCGCCGACCCGCAGGGCGAGGCCGCGCTCATCGCGGAGACCAAGGAACTGCTCCGCGCCTACCTGGCCGGGGTCCTGGAGCCGTAGCCCGCGGCGCCGTCCCCGCGAGCACGTCTCCGCGAGCACGCCCCCGAGATGCTATCCCGACATGCATACCGGTCGGTATGGTGACCGCACACGAGGAAGCGCCCTGCCCCGGGAGGCCCGATGGCCAGCAGTCGTACCGCCCTGCGTATCTGTCCGCTGTGCGAGGCCACATGCGGACTGACCCTGACCATCGAAGCGGACCGGGTCACCGGCGCCCGCGGCGACCGTGACGACGTCTTCAGCGCGGGCTTCATCTGCCCCAAAGGCGCCTCCTTCGGCCAGGTCGACGGCGACCCCGACCGGCTCACCCGCCCGCTCGTGCGCCGCGACGGCGTGCTCGCCGAGGCGACCTGGGCCGAGGCGTACGCGGCCGTCGCCGAAGGGGCCGCCCGCGTACGCGCGACCCACGGCGACGCGGCGACCGGCGTCTACCTCGGCAACCCCAACGTGCACACCATCGCCGGCGGTCTCTACCCGCCGATGATCATCCGCGCCCTCGGCACCCGCGCGCTGTTCTCGGCCAGCACCTTGGACCAGATGCCCAAGCAGGCCGCGTGCGGCCACCTCTACGGGGACGCGCTCGCCGTCCCCGTGCCCGACCTGGACCGCACCGACCACCTGGTCGTCATCGGCGGCAACCCCCTGGTCTCCAACGGCAGTCTCGCCACCGCCGCCGACTTCCCCGGCAAGCTCAAGGCGCTGCGCCGCCGCGGCGGCCGGCTCACCGTCATCGACCCCAAGCGCACCCGCACCGCCGAACTCGCCGACCTTCACATCGCCCCGCGCCCCGGCACCGACGCGGCGCTGCTCTTCGCCGCCGTCCACGTGCTGTTCGACGAGGAGCTCACGGACCTCGGCCGGCTCGAGGTCCACGTCACCGGCGTCGACGAGGTCCGCGCCCTGGCCCGCGACTTCACGCCCGAGGCCGTCGCCCCGTACTGCGACGTCCCCGCCGAGCGGATCCGCACCCTCGCCCGCGACCTGGCCGCCGCCCCCAGTGCCGCCGTCTACGGGCGCCTGGGCAGCACCGCCGTACGCTTCGGCACCCTCGCCAGCTGGCTGATCGACGTCCTCAACATCCTCACCGGCAACCTCGACCGGCCCGGCGGCGCCATGTTCCCGCTGCCCGCCACCGTGCGCGCCCCCCGCCCGGCCGGCCCCGGCCGCGGCTTCACCACCGGACGGTGGCGCAGCCGGGTCTCCGGCCACCCCGAGGTCGCCTCCGAACTGCCCGCCGCCGCCCTCGCCGAGGAGATCGACACCCCCGGCGAGGGGCGCATCCGGGCCCTGGTCACCATCGCCGGCAACCCGGTGCTGTCCGCCCCCGACGGCGCCCGCCTCGACCGCGCACTGGCGGGGCTGGACTTCATGGTCAGCGTCGATCCGTACCTCAACGAGACCACCCGCCACGCGCACGTCGTCCTGCCGCCGCCCCCGCCCTCCCGCAGCGCCCACTACGACTTCGCGTTCGGCAACTTCGCCGTGCGCAACAACGCCCGCTACAGCCCGTCCGCGATCCCCCTGGAGGACGGCAGGCCCGGCGAACCGGAGATCCTCGCCCGGCTCGCCCTCCTCCTCGGCGGCCTCGGCCCGGACGCCGACCCCGCGCTCGTCGACGAGCAGGCCGTCGCCCACCGCCTGGCCAAGGAGACCGCCGACCCGCACTCCGCGGTCCACGGCCGCGACCCGGCCGAACTGGCCGCCGCGCTCACCGGGGACACCGGGTACGAGCGGAGGCTCGACATGATGCTGCGGCTCGGCCCGTACGGAGACGGCTTCGGTGCCGACCCGGACGGCCTCGGTCTGCGCCGGCTCCTCGACCGCCCCCACGGGATCGACCTCGGCCCGCTGCGCCCGCGCGTCCCCGAAGTGCTGCGCACCGTCTCCGGCACGATCGAACTGGCGCCCGCGCCGCTCACCGCCGACGTGCCCCGCCTGCTCGCGGCGGTCACCGGCCGGTCAGGGGACGGACTGGTCCTCATCGGCCGGCGCCACCTGCGCTCCAACAACAGCTGGATGCACAACGTGCCCGCGCTGGCCGGCGGGAGCAACCGCTGCACCCTCCAGGTGCACCCCGAGGACGCCGCCCGCCTCGGCCTCACCGACGCGGCGCCCGCCCGGATCAAGGGCGACGGCGGCGAGATCGAGGCCCCGGTCGAGGTCACGGACGCGGTGCGGCCCGGTGTGGTGAGCCTGCCGCACGGCTGGGGCCACGACCGCGCCGGCACCCGGCTCACGGTCGCGGCCCGCGAACCGGGGGCCAACCTCAACCAGTTGCTCGACGGCACCTTGCTCGATCCGCTCTCGGGCACCGCCGTCCTCAACGGATTCCCGGTCCAGGTCGCCCCGGCGTGATCCACCGCACGGGTCACCGCCCTGGAAACAGAAAACTATCGGCGCTAGTTTGGGCGTTCCACGGCAGGTCCGCCCGGGAGGACAAGGGATGAAGCCGCACGACGGGATGTACATCGATGGCGACTGGCGGCCCGCCGCCGGCACGGGGACGATCGACGTCGTCAACCCCGCCGACGAGCAGGTGTTCGCGACCGTGCCCGCCGGCACCGCCGACGACGTGGACGCCGCCGTCCGCGCGGCCCGGGCGGCCTTCCGCGGCTGGGCGGCCACCCCGCCCGCCGAGCGGGCCGCCCGCATCGCCGCGCTGCGCGACGTCCTCGCCGCCCGCAAGGAGGAGATCGCCGAGACCGTCACCGCCGAACTGGGTGCGCCGCTGGCCTTCAGCCAGGCCGTCCACGCGGGGCTCCCGATCGCGGTCGCGGGTTCTTACGCCGAACTCGCCGCCACCCACCCCTTCGAGGAGCGGATCGGCAACTCCACCGTCCTCCACGAGCCCGTCGGCGTGGTCGGCGCGATCACCCCGTGGAACTACCCGCTCCACCAGATCGTCGCCAAGGTCGCCCCGGCGCTTGCCGCCGGCTGCACCGTCGTCCTCAAACCCGCCGAGGACACCCCGCTGGTCGCCCAGCTCTTCGCCGAGGCCGTCCACGAAGCGGGCCTGCCCGCGGGCGTGTTCAACCTCGTCACCGGCCTCGGGCCGGTCGCCGGGCAGGCCCTGGCCGCCCACGAGGACGTGGACCTGGTCTCCTTCACCGGGTCCACCGCCGTCGGCCGGCAGATCGCCGCGACCGCGGGTGCCGCCGTCAAGCGCGTCGCCCTGGAACTCGGCGGCAAGTCCGCCAACGTCATCCTCCCGGGCGCGGACCTCGCCAAGGCCGTCAACGTCGGCGTCGCCAACGTCATGTCCAACACCGGCCAGACGTGCAGCGCCTGGACCCGCATGCTCGTCCACCGCGACCGTTACGAGGAGGCCGTGGCCCTCGCCGCGACCGCGGCCGCTAAGTACGTGCCCGGCGAGCGTATCGGCCCCGTCGTCAACGCCAGGCAGCACGAGCGCGTCCGCGGCTACATCGCCAAGGGCGTCGAGGAGGGCGCCCGCCTCGTGGCCGGCGGCACCGACGTGCCCCGGGCGCGGGGCTACTGGGTCGCTCCCACCGTCTTCGCCGACGTCACCCCGGAGATGACGATCGCCCAGGAGGAGATCTTCGGCCCCGTGCTGTCGATCCTGGCGTACGAGGACGAGGGGGACGCGCTGCGCATCGCCAACGGCACCGTCTACGGCCTCGCCGGGGCGGTCTGGGCGGGCGACGAGGCCACGGCCGTCGCCTTCGCCCGGCGCATGGACACCGGCCAGGTCGACATCAACGGCGGCCGTTTCAACCCGCTGGCGCCGTTCGGGGGCTACAAGAAGTCCGGGGTCGGCCGCGAGCTCGGCCCGCACGGCCTCACCGAGTACCTCCAGACCAAGTCCCTCCAGTTCTGACAGCCCGAGCGCAGGAGAAAACACCGTGGTCCGCGCCGCCGTACTGCCCGCCGTCAACGCGCCCCTCACCCTCGCCGACATCGACCTGCCCGAACCCGGCCCGGGCCAGGTGAGGGTCAGGCTCGCCGCGGCCGGGGTGTGCCACTCCGACCTGTCCCTGTCCAACGGGACGCTGCGGCAGCCGGTACCCGCCGTCCTCGGGCACGAGGGCGCCGGCACGGTCGTCTCCGTGGGCGAGGGCGTGACGGACGTGGCCCCCGGCGACCGGGTCGTCCTCAACTGGGCGCCCTCCTGCGGCAGCTGCCACTACTGCGGGCTCGGCGAGCCCTGGCTCTGCGCCGCCGCGGGCGCGGCGGCGGGCGTGCCCTACGCCAAGCTCGCGGACGGCGGGGCCGAGCTCTACCCGGGGCTCGGGTCGGCCGCGTTCGCCGAGGAGACCGTGGTCGCGGCGGGCGCGGTCCTGCCCCTCCCGGACGGGGTCCCCCTGACCGAGGCCGCGCTCCTGGGATGCGCCGTGCTCACCGGGTACGGGGCGGTCCACCACAGCGCCGGGGTGCGCCCCGGAGAGTCCGTCGCCGTCTTCGGCATCGGGGGCGTCGGCCTCGCCGTCCTCCAGTCCGCGCGCATCGCCGGAGCGGGCACCGTCGTGGCCGTCGACGTCTCCCCGGAGAAGGAGGCCCTGGCGCGGGCCGCGGGCGCCACGGAGTTCCTCCTCGCGGGGGAGGACATCGCGAAGCGCGTCCGCGAGCTGACCGGCGGGCACGGGGCGGACGTCGCCATCGAGTGCGTCGGGCGCGGCGAGACGATCCGCTCCGCGTGGTCCTCGACGCGGCGCGGCGGGCGCACGACGGTCGTGGGCATCGGCGGCAAGGGCGACCTGGTCTCCTTCTCCGCGCTGGAGCTCTTCCACTTCGGCCGGACGCTGTCCGGGTGCGTGTACGGGAACAGCGACCCGGCGCGGGACCTGCCGCTGCTGGCGGAGCACGTGCGGGCGGGGCGGCTGGACCTCTCGGCGATGGTCACGGAGCGGATCGGGCTGGACGGGATTCCGGGGGCGTTCGATGCGATGCGCGCGGGGCGCGGCGGGCGTTCGCTGGTCGTCTTCTGACCGGCGCGTCCCTCGTGTGCGGGTGGGTTGTGGTTGCGGTTGGGGTTCTTTTCCCGCCCGCCCTCCCGTGGCCCCGGTGCGGTCAGTGCGGGTCTGCGCTCTGTCCGTCTGTGGGTCGGTGGCGCGCCGGCGCACGTCCTCAGCGCTCGCGGATTTGCCGGGCCGTTGCGTCACCGGCATCACCGCTCGTCGCTTCCGGGCGCACCC